>CAZMEL010000190.1:0-15636 GCA_964565225.1 uncultured Thermoanaerobaculia bacterium
CGAGAAGCTGGTCGAGGCGGTCCGGGCCGGGCGGGTGCCCGCCGACGAGGGCTGGGGAACGAATGAACGAGACCTCGAAGAGGGCAGCCTGATCGGGGTCTATCGGGTCGAGAGGCGGATCGGCCGTGGAGGCATGGGAGCGGTCTACCTGGCCCGGCGCGACGACCAGCTCTTCGACAAGCAGGTGGCGATCAAGGTTCTGCGCCGCGGCCGCGACTCGGAAGAGATCGCGCGCCGGTTTCGCCACGAGCGCCAGATTCTCGCCCAGCTCGATCATCCCAACATCGCCAAGCTCCTGGATGGCGGCACCACTTCCGACGGCCGCCCGTACTTCGTCATGGAGTACGTCAACGGCATCCGGATCGACCATTACTGCGACAAACAAAAGCTCTCGACCCGTCAGCGGGTCGGGCTCTTCCGCAAGGTCTGCTCCGCCGTGAGCTTCGCGCACCAGAACCTGGTGATCCATCGCGATCTCAAGCCCAGCAATATACTGGTCGGCGATCTCGGCGAGCCGATCCTGCTGGACTTCGGCATTGCCAAGCTGATCGGTGGCAGCGGTTTGGAAGGGCCCGACCCCACGCTCTTGACCGATCCCGGCAGCCAGCCGATGACCCCACGCTACGCCAGTCCGGAGCAGGTGGAAGGGCTGCCGGTGACGACCGGGAGCGACATCTACTCCCTCGGTGTGTTGCTCTACGAGCTGCTCACCGGCCATCGTGCCTACCTGACCCCACGAGCTTCCCTGCAGGAGCTGCGCGAGGTGGTCTGTGGCGAGCAGCCGGAGAAACCGAGCTCGGTGGTGCAGAAGACCGTGGGTGACGGGGAGGACCCGGAGTCGGGCAGCACCCTGACACCTTTCTCCGTCAGCTCGACCCGGGATGGGGATCCTCGGATCCTGCGGCGCTCCCTGGCCGGCGACCTCGATTCCATCGTGCTCAAGAGCTTGCGCAAGGAGTCGCACCACCGCTATCTCTCCGTGGGGGAGCTGTCTGAAGATCTACGCCGGCATCTCGAAGGTCTGCCGGTGCTGGCACGGCAGGGAGAGCTGACCTACCGTGGCTACCAGTTCCTGCGTCGCCATCGCCTGGCATTGGTCACCGCCTCGGCGGTGCTCATGTCGCTCCTCGCCGTGACTCTCGGCGTCTTGCGTCAGGAAGCGGTCGATGCCGTGGCGGCACGAGATGCGGCGCTGCAGCAGAGAGATCACGCCCTGGCGGTGTCCGATTTCCTGACCAAGCGATTTCAGCTGACCATGCCGCAGATCGACCAGGGAAAGACCATCACCGCCCGGGAGCTTCTGGACGAGGGGCGAGAGGCGATCCGTGACCGTCGAGACTTCTTGCGACCCAGCCTCGAGGCCCCGGCACGAGGCATCTTGGGGAGAGCCTACCTGGGCCTGCATCTGATCGAAGATGCCCAGGAGATGTTGGAGGAGAATCTGGCGCTGCTCGATTCCGGTGAAGAGGCTGCCCGTGATCGAGCGCAGGTGATGATCGATCTGGTTGCGGTTTATCTCGAGCAGAACGAGACCCAGCGAGCCGAGGAGATGAAGAAGCAGGCGCTGGAAATTCTTCGCAGCGGCCAGGCGGACGATCTACGGCTCGCGACCTACATGAACAATCGAGCGATTCGACTGCGTAGTGCGGGAGAGGTTGCCCTGGCGGAGATTCTGTTTCGCGAGGCGATCGACATGAAGACGCGCATCTTGGGGGAGGATCACCTCGATGTTTCCGAAGTGCAGGACAATCTCGCGTATCTGCTGGAACGGATGGGGCGATTCGAAGAGGCCGAGGAGCTGTACGGGAGTGTCCTGGAAGCCATGGAGGCCACCTATGGCCGGCCATCGTTGGAAGTCGCCGCAACGTTGAACTCGCTGGCAATTCTCTACCTCAACACCGAACGGTTCCCGGAAGGCGAGGCGATGGCTCGGGAGAGCCTGGCAAACCGCCAGGCACACGGTGTGACCGGTGCCGACCTCGAGATGGCGCGCCATTCGCTGGCCACGATTCTCCGCTTGCAGGGAAAGCTCGACGAGGCCGAATTGCTCCATCGCCAGGCCTACGAGAGTGTGGTCCTCGACCACGGCGAAGGGCACCGGACCGTAGGCTTCGTCCTCACCGCTCTCGCCGCCACTCTCGAAGCCGCCGGTCGTTTCGAGGAAGCGGAAGCGACGGCGCGCCAGGCCCTCGGAGTCTTCCGGAAGAGCTTCGATGCCGACCACTGGCGCATCGCCGACGCCAGCAGCGTTCTCGGCGGTACGCTTCTCGGCCAGGGAAAGCTCGAAGAGGCGGAGCCCTTGATCCGCCGCAGCCTGCCCACTCTCTCGCGGTTCCGCGGAGACCGCGCGCGGGCGACTCGGGAAGCTCGCCAGCGCCTCGAGGCTCTCGAAGCGGCGCTCGACTCCCGAGAGTAGCCCACGAGGCCGGAGGTCAGATGTGGATCATCGCCCGAGGCGGCAGATGAGATAGACCCCGTGCCGAGGATCGAGGAAGGTGAAGAGGCGAGCCAGGAACGGCGGAAACGGATAGTAGCCGGTGCTGCGGATGACTTCGACGTGGAACCGGTGGTACTCGCAGAGGTCTTTCAGGGCCTGAAAGCTGAAGATCCGCAGATGGGTGTCTTCGCTGGAGTCGAAGCGATGGCCGCTGAAGGGATCGAGCCGGTTCCCCACGATCACTTCGTTGGATGCGTGCATCGGAGGAGGCTGCATGCCGAGGACGAGAGAGAGAAGATTGTGCCAGCTCGCCAGGTTGTTGGTGGAGAGCAAGACATACCCGGAAGGGCTCAGCACCCGGTAGATCTCGCGCAGGAAGAAATCGGTCTTGCTCAGGTGCTCGATCAATTGATTCGAGTGCACGATGTCGAAGAATCCGTCGTCGAACGGAAGGCCTTGATTGAGATCGACCTGCGACACCACGATTCCGCGAGCCTCCGCGGCGCGGACTCGCTCTTCCTGGGCTTCGATCCCATGCACTTCGGAGACTCGAGCCCGGTCCGCCAGGGGGCGTGTGAAGGAACCGTCTCCGCAGCCGCAGTCGAGCATTCGCCCGCCCTCGATCGGCCTCACCAGGTCCAGCAGAGCCTCTTTGTTGAGCGCCTCCGTGGCAAAATAGAGATTCCTCAACCACCTACGCAGAACATTCATCACCTTCTCCGAGTACTGGGGGGGCTCGCTGCGCTCGCGGTCCCCGAGGTGGACCATAGTCGAATCCCGGCATGGGCCGGCCGGAGCGACGCCCCGGCCGGAGATAGATGGCGGCGGGCTCAGAGGTCGCCGAGGGCCGCCAGTCGGGCGGCCTCGAATTCGTCCCCTGCGTTCCAGGTGGGGGCTTCGTCGGCATTGGCGATGGCGAGGCCGGCGTAGAAACCCACCTGCGCGTCCTGCACCATGCCGTCGAGGTTCCAGCTGTCGTTCAGCTCGTCGCTCTGCTGGTGGTAGTTGGTCTCCACCCAATCGTCCATCTTCTTCTTGTTGCCCTCCGGATCGTCGACGAAGTCCGTGCCGCCGCTCAGGTACATGGCCGGAACGCCGATCTTCGCCAGGGCGAACTGGTCGGAGCGGTAGAAGAGGCCGCGATCGGGAAACTGGTCGCCCACCACCACCCGGCCCTGCTTGGCCGCTGCGCCTTCCGCGATCCGATCGAGGCTCGATTTTCCGTAGCCGATGTAGCTGAGGTCACGGGTCGGCCCCCAGATGTTGCCGCTGTCGAAGTTGACGTTGGCGGTGAGCTTGCCGGGAGGCACCGTGGGATTGGCGGCGTAGTACTTCGAGCCCAGGAGGCCCTGCTCCTCGGCCGCAACGAAGGCGAAGAGCAAGGAGCGCCGGGGGGCTTCCGGCAGGGCTTTCATGGCCTTGGCGATCGACAGGATCATGGCCGTGCCGGAGGCGTTGTCTCGCGCACCGTTGTAGATCTCGTCGCCAGTGTCGTCCGCCGGGCCGCGACCGAGGTGGTCGTGGTGAGCGGTGAAGATCACCACCTGGTCGGCGAGGGCCGGGTCGCTGCCGGGCAGCCTGGCCAGGATGTTGGCGGTCTCGGTGTCGGCGCGGATCTCGTTGCGCAGCTCGAGAGACGTGCGGATGCCCAGCGGCACCGGCTGGAAGTCGCGGGAGCGGGCCGACTGGATCAGCTCTTCGAGGTCGTGGCCGGTGAGGGCCACGAGACGCTCGCTGGCCTCGTAGGAGGTCCAGCCGGCGACCTGGATCCGCGGCTCGTCTCCGGCCGGGAGCTCGAATTGCGGACCGGTCCAGGAGCTCTGCACCACCTGGAAGGGATACCCCGCGGAGGGGGTGGTGTGGATGATGATCGCACCGGCGGCTCCCTGGCGGGCCGCGCTCTCGTATTTATAGGTCCAGCGTCCGTAGTAGAGGCGGCGTTCGCCTTCGAAGAGCTCGGGGTCCCAGTCGGGATCGTTGTTGAGCATCAGCAGGGTCTTGCCCCGCAGGTCGGCGCCCTTGAAGTCGTCCCACTCGTACTCCGGGGCCTCGATCCCGAAACCCACGAAGACGACCTCGGAATCGTCGATCCGGGCGGCGGGCTCCTGCACCCCGCTGGCGGCGATGAATTCGTCCCAGAACTTCAGATCGAGCGATTTTCCGGCGGCCCGGAAGCTCCAGGTCTCGGGCACCGTGGCGGTGATGCCGACGATGTTGAACGCCTGCCGCCAGCTGCCGTCGGCGGCCCCCGGCTCCAGGCCCAGCGCGCTGAGCTTCTCGATGAGGATCTCCTGGGTCAGGGTATCGCCGGCGGTGCCGGGACCCCGGCCCTCCAGCCGGTCGTCCGAGAGCTCGGCGATGACCTGCCGCAGGTCGTCGGCGTCGATGGCTGCGGCGGCCTCGTCGCTACCCTCGGGGAGCGTGAAGGGGACCGGCTCCGGGGCTGTGGTCTTCGCGGTGCCGGTCTCCTCCGTGGCCGGCTCGGGATCGGCCGGGGCACAGGCGAGGGCGAAGAGGGCGAGGGGGAAGAACAGGCGGGAAGCCCACCGGCTCGGCTCGGGAATCGCAGAAAGCTCGACCATGTTTCCTCCGTGTCGGGTCTGGGATGGCCCGTCGACTCTACCAAATCGACCGGCCCTTCGAGATCTCTCAAAACTCCGGGATGGAGATACAATCGATCTCAAATGAGATTGGAGACCCAGGCGCTGGACTGCCTCTACGTCAACTGGGCGTTGCCTCTCGAGGCGGCGCCCGAGTTGCCCGAGCCCCTACGCTACGAAGTGCACGATGCCGAGGGTGAGGGCTGGATCTTCGCCTCGGCCCTTCTCTTTCGTCTCTCGGGTCTGCATTTCTCGAACCTCCCCTGGATGCGGGTCTCCTATCCGCAGATGAGTCTGCGGCTCTATGTGCTCGACGCCAGGGGGCTGCCCTCGGTGCTCTTTCTGCGAGTGCTGGTGCCCTTCTGGGTGGCACCGGCCTCGGCCCTGGTCGCCCGGCAGCCGGCCCACGCGGCGCAGCTGGAGTTCCCGAAGGTCATCCGGACACCGGGAGAGACGTGGCAGTGGCGGGTCCAGCGTCCGGGAAGCGGCCTCCGGCTCGAGGCTTCGGCTACCGATCCGCCGGACTCCCTGGAGACGCCGATACGAACGGGCCCCAGCCTCGGCTCCTGGGCGAAGACCGTGGCCTACTTCCGCCATCGGCCCAGGGGATATGTCTTGTGGAAGAACCGCGTGCGCTCGGTGCGGACGAATCACCCACCGATGGATGTCTGGCCGATGGCGGTTCGGGTGGAAGAGGGATCGTTGCTCTCGAAGACCTTCACCGAGATCGGCTCCGAAGGTCTCTGGAGTCGTCCTCATTCCGCCTGGTTGTGTCCGGCGATTCCGTTCTCCTTCGAGCTCGGCAAACCGCGGCGGATTCCCCTGGCGAGGGTGTCCGCAGCTGGCACCTATTGCTGCCGTCCCTCGAGACCCTTGTGCTAGAGTTTCTACGATGTCCGGTACGAACGAGATGAGCGCAGAATCCCCCACGGCGATGGCCACGAACAGCGAAAACCCCCAGCGAATCGCGGTGCTCCCGGGCGACGGGATCGGTCCCGAGGTCACGGCCGAGGCGATGAAGGTTCTGGCCGCCGCCGCCGACCGTTTCGACCTCACCATCGAGACGGTGGAGAAACCCTGGAACGCCGACCACTACCTGGCGACCGGCGAGACCCTGCCCGAAGGAGCCCTCGAGGATCTGGCCGAGAACTACGCCGGGGTGTTCATCGGCGCCTACGGCGATCCGCGGGTGCCCGACATGAAACATGCGGCGGACATCCTCCTGGGGATCCGCTTCGGCCTCGATCTCTACATCAACCTGCGGCCGATCAAGCTCTACGACCCGAAGCTCTGTCCTCTGAAGGGAAAAACCGCGGCCGACGTGGACTTCGTGGTCTTCCGCGAGAACACGGAGGGAGCCTATGTCGGTGCCGGCGGAATCTTCAAGAAGGGTACTCCCGACGAGGTGGCGATCCAGGAGGAGATCCACACCCGCAAAGGTGTCGAGCGCATCATCCGCGCGGCCTTCGAATACGCCCGCCGACACGATCGTGGGCAGGTGTGTATGAGCGACAAGTCGAACGTGATGCGCTTCGGGCACGACCTGTGGCTGCGCACCTTCTTCGAGGTCGCGGAAGAGTATCCGAACATCGAGACCCAGCACCTCTACGTGGACGCCCTGGCCATGCAGCTGGTGCGCGCTCCCGAACGATTCGAGGTCGTGGTGACCAACAACATGTTCGGCGACATCCTCACGGATCTCGGCGCGGCCCTGCAGGGTGGGCTCGGGGTGGCCGCCTCGGCCAATCTGCATCCCGGCCGTACCTCCATGTTCGAGCCGGTGCACGGCTCGGCGCCCAAATACGCCGGGCTCGGGCGCGCCAACCCGCTGGGGGCGGTGCTCTCGCTGGCCCTGATGCTGGACACTCTGGGGCACGGTGAAGCCGCGGCCGCAGTGGAGGGAGCCGTCGCCGCATCCCTGGCCGACGGCAAGACGACCGTCGACCTCGGAGGAGACCTCGGCACGTCGGCGGTGGGCGACTTCCTCGCCGCGAGAGTGACGGCGACCGAGAGCACCCACGGAGGTAGGGATGGACAATAGGGAAGTGGACCTGATCTACGACTGGAACGAGGTGCCGAGCCTGCCGCCGGGGCGGAGGGTGGAGCTCGACGACGAGACCTTGCGCGACGGGTTGCAATCCCCTTCCGTCCATTCGCCGACCATCGAGCAGAAGCTGGAGATTCTGCACCTGATGGCGGCACTGGGAATCGACGGGGCGGACATCGGTCTGCCGGCCGCGGGTCCGCAGATGTACGACGACGTGCTCCGCCTGACCCGGGAAATCGTCGACCAGAAACTGCCGATCGTGCCCAACGCGGCGGCGCGCACCGTGATCTCCGATCTCGAGCCCATCGTCGATATCTCCCAGAAGGCGGGCCTGGCACTCGAGGTAGCGGCATTCATCGGCTCGAGCCCGATTCGCCAATACGCAGAGGCCTGGGACGTCGACCGGCTGGTGCGGTTGACCTCCGAGGCGGTGGAGTTCTGCACCCGCAACGGCCTGCCGGTGATGTACGTCACCGAAGACACCACGCGAGCTCGCCCCGAAGATCTGCGGCGTCTCTACACCGCCGCGGTGGAAGCGGGTGCGCGTCGGGTCTGTGTGGCCGATACCGTGGGCTATGCCACCCCCCGGGGCGCCGCACGGCTGATCCGGTTCATGCGGGAGCTGGTCGACGAAACCGGCGAGGAGGTCAAGGTGGACTGGCACGGCCACCGCGACCGCGACCTCGCCGTGGCCAATGTCCTGGCGGCGATCGAAGCCGGCGCCGATCGGGTGCACGGAACCGCTCTCGGAGTGGGGGAGCGGGTCGGCAACACACCGATGGACCTGGTGCTGGTCAACCTCCAGCTCGTGGGCTGGATCGACCGCGACCTCAGCCGGCTACCGGAGTATTGCCAGGCGGTGGCCACGGCGACCGGGGTTCCCTTCCCGGAGAACTACCCGGTCTTCGGGATCGACGCCTTCCGCACCGGTACCGGCGTGCACGCCGCGGCGATCATCAAGGCTCGAGAAAAAGGCGACGCCTGGCTCGCCGACCGGGTGTATTCCAGCGTTCCGGCAGAGCTCGTCGGCTGCCACCAGATCATCGAGATCGGCCCGATGAGCGGAGAATCGAACGTGACCCACTGGCTCCGGGAGCGAGGATTCCCCCAAGATCGCGACCTGATCGAGGCGATCTTCGGTCTCGCCAAGCAGTCGTCGGGCCTGCTCACCGAGAGCGAGCTACGAGAGATCTGCCGCGAGCGCGGGTTCGTCTCCGCCGCCTGATCCGGCTCGAGCCTCTGGCATGGCGGCCGAGTCTGCGACCGTTCGTTCCCTCGGGGCCTACCTCGACGCCCTGGAAGTGGAAAGAGGGCTGGCCCGCAACTCGATCGACGCCTATCGCCGAGATCTCGAGCGATTGCGGGTCGACCTCGAAGACAAGGGCGTCGATCTCCTCACGGCCGACGCCCCGGCCCTGAAGACCCACCTGAGAGCTCTACGCCGAGGTGGCCTGGCGCCCCGATCGATCAGCCGGGCTCTGGCCTCCATCCGCGGTTTCTACGCCCACCTGGTGGAATCTGGCGAACGTGCCGACGACCCGGCAGCTCACCTGGTCTCTCCCAAGGCCTGGCGCCAGCTCCCGAAGGTCGTTTCCGAAGACAAGATCGAGGCACTGCTGCAGGCTCCCGACCTGAGCCGGGATTTCGGGGTGAGGGACAAGGCGATGATCGAGCTGCTCTACGCCACCGGCCTGCGAGTGAGTGAGCTGGTCGGTCTCGAGATGGCCCAGATGCGCCTCGACCAGGGTTTCCTGGTGGTCTGGGGCAAGGGCTCCAAGGAGCGCCTGGTCCCGGTGGGCGAAAACGCCGAGGCGTGGATCGCTCGTTATTTGCGAGAGGTGCGTCCGGCTCTGCTCTCGGGGCGACATGGTGTGGTCTTCGTCAACCGCCGTGGCTCGGGTATGACCCGGCAAGGCTTCTGGAAGATCCTCAAGCAGTATGGCGAGCTGGTGGGAATTCGGGGGCTTTCACCGCATATGTTGCGCCACAGCTTCGCCAGCCACCTGCTGGAGCACGGTGCCGACCTGCGCGCCGTGCAGATGATGCTCGGGCACGCCGACATCTCCACCACCCAGATCTATACCCACATCCACCAGCAGCGGCTCAAGAGCCTCTACGACCGATTTCATCCGAGATCCTGAAGCATGTGGAGCAACCAAGGAACCAGGGAAGGTGGGGGAGCGAGGCGCAGAGATCGATGGGCGTGGCTCGTCGCCTTCTGCAGTGCTCTCGCGCTCGGGGGCGCTCGACCCGCGACCGCCGAGCTGGTGGTGTTCACCCACGGAGGTTTCATGAAGGTCGACACCTTCGAGGTCGTTGGGAATCAGGTTCTGCTCGGAGCGCGGGGTGGGCAGCTGCGGGTTCCGCTGCTGCGGATCGAGAGAATCCTGGAAGACGAAGTCGTCGTCGCCGAGCCCCTGCCCGAGCCTCCGCCACCGTCGTTCGACCCTCGTTTCGATTCCGTCCACCAGCCTCCGTCCACTCCCTTCGGCGCCGAGATCTTCGCCGCGGCCCGGAAACACGACCTGAACCCGACCCTGGTCGCCGCGGTGGTCCGGGCCGAGTCGGCCTTCGATGCCGGGGCGGTATCGATCAAGGGAGCCCAGGGGCTCATGCAGCTCATGCCGGCCACGGCGAGCCGTTTCGGCCTCGGCCCCGGCGAGGCCTTCGAGCCGGAGCGCAACCTCGAGGCCGGCACCCGCTACCTCAGCTGGCTCCTCGACCGCTTCGATGGCGAGATCACCTACGCCCTGGCCGCCTACAACTCCGGCGAGGGCACCGTCGACCGCTACGGCGGCGTGCCTCCCTATCGCGAGACCCGCAACTACCTGCGCCGTATCTTCGGCACGCTCGGCTTGTCGATCGACGACCTGCCCGAGCCGTGACTCAGGCCTCCTTCGAGTCCGAAGGGCGGTAGGCCATTACGACCAGGGTCTGGTCGTCTTCCGGTGGTCTGTCTCCGGTGTGGGCCCGCACGGCTCTCAGCAGGTGCTCGCGCACTCCTTCCGGGGTGCCAGGGGCTTCGGAGAGGCAGTGGGAGAGCCGGTCGTAGCCGAAGTCCTCTTCCGTCTCGTCGGTGGCTTCGATCAGGCCGTCGGAGAGCCAGACGACCACGTCTCCGGGTTCGAGCGCCACCTCTCGCTGGGTGAATTCCGTGCCCAGAGCGCCGAGGGGGGAGCTGGCGAGGAGAATCTCTTCGACCTCGCCACCCCGGAGCAGGTAGGTGGGCGGATGGCCGGCGTTGGTGAGCTCGAGAGTGCCGCTCTGGGCATCGATCAGGCCCAGGGTCGCGGTGACGAAGCTCCGTCGGTAAGTGCGCCCGAGGCCCTTGCGCAGGAGATCCTGGAGCTCCTCGAAGATCTCGAGAGACGACTTCCGGCGCTCGGTCAACACTTGCAGCGCGGATTTGACCATGGCCATCCGCAGGCCGGCCGAGATACCGTGGCCGGAGGCGTCGGCAATGACCAGCAGAGAGCGCTGGTCGTCGAGCTGGAGCAGGTCGAAGTAGTCGCCGCCGATCGCGGAGCTGGGCTCGAAGTGGGTGGCGAACTGCAGAGCACCGCTCGGTGAGCCCAGGTGGTCGGGGAGCAGGCTCTGGTGCAGCTCCTGGGCGATCGACAGGTCTTTTTCGAGAATCTCCTTGCGGGCCGCCTGCCGAACCAGAGCCTCGAGGTTGGCGGCCATGTCGTTGAAAGAGACCTGGAGCGCGCCGATCTGGTCGCTACGGCGCACCTCGATTCGCGTTCCGAAGTTTCCCTGCTGCATCTCGTGTGTGGCGTCGGTGAGCCGGTTCACCGCTCGGCTCAGGCCGGTGATCATCAATAGCGCGAGGAGGGCGGCGAGCACGTAGATGTCGAAGATGAGAAACGAGAGCGCGGCAAAGCCGAGGTACGCCAGGGCGTCGATCTCGGCGGAGCGGGAGACCAGGTGCTCCAGCATGCGGCGGGGGCTGGCGGTGAGGTTGGCGTAGACGAAGTCTCCGCGATCGGTGGCCGGCTCGCCGAGATCGTGGAACGGCTGCCACGTCGACACCCAGACCAGGTACGGCCGATCGAGGAGGCCGGGCTCCGAGACATCGGCCTGGAGGAAGTCCCGGATCTCTTCGGGAGTCCCGTCGCGCTTGAGCTTCAGGGTGTAGGTGCGGTTGAAGAGCGCCACGTTCACCGTCGCAGCACGCCGGTCCCGGGGCCGGAAGTGCTCGGTCCAGATGCCGCTGCGCCGCGAAACCAGGGTGTCGAGATTGCCGCGACTGAATGCGATCACTCCGTAGCGTCCGCGACGTGCCGAGAGCAAGAGCCGGAGGGTGCCGTCTTCGAAGGCGACGATCGGCCGGCTCTCGGACCGGGCCATGCCGGGAGTCCGCGGCAGCCAGTCGGGCCAGCTCTCGGGGGCCAGATCGGAACCTGCGAAGCGGCGATCCGACTTGTAGTAGGCGATCTCGAAGGGCATCTCGTCCGGGGTTCGGGGGAAGCGACCGGCATCGAGCTGGGCCAGGTTCCAGCTGACACCCTGCTCCAGGTCGCGGCTCAGATCGTCGAGACTGTCGCGGTAGAGGTGACCGATGAAATAACCGCCGAAAATGTAGGTTGCGGCGAGAGTCAATACCAGGACCAGGGAAATGGGTACCAGCCCGAAGAGGAAGTAGGAGAACGCCAGCCGCCGGCTGACCCGCCAGAGGAAACGCCGCAGGAGCCGGCTGCCGATCCACAAGAAAGCGATCAGGAAGAATCCGAGGGTAAAGGCCCGCAGCAGCCCACCAAAGACTCCCCAGGAATGGGAGGAAGTCCAAGAGACGAGCCCGATCAGGGCGATGAGAGCGGGCAGGAGGAGGGTAGGTCTGAGCTGCACGGTCGATTCGATCCGGCTCGCGTTGGGAGTGGGTCGTGGATTCTGCTTCGGGGATGGAGCCGCAAGGTCACCAGCCCCGACTCATCATAGCGTCGCCCGCCGCAGCTGTACATTGCTCGGGGAGGGCCCCGAGGCGATGACAGAGGCTGAACCCTTCTGCTACCATGCAGAAGTGGACGAAGTCCGGACTTCGTCCGACCGACGCTGATTCGAGAGGGGGTAGATCATGACTCCTCGAAGCTCGCGACGGGTCTTCCTCGAGGGTTCGACGGGGGGCCCTCGGTCCGACAGCTACGACTCCTTCCGATCGACACCACAGCGCCGTTCCAACAATCAAGGCTCGGCCGAAACGAGCGTCCATGGCCGAGAGAGGTAGCGCATCGATGACGAAAGCCACGTCGGCGGCTCCGGCACAATCGAATTCCGAAAAGCTTTCCGATGTCGTGATCCGCTTCGCCGGAGACAGCGGCGACGGCATGCAGATCACCGGTACCCAGTTCACGAATACCTCCGCGGTGCTGGGCAACGATCTCTCGACCCTTCCCGATTTCCCCGCGGAGATCCGGGCCCCGGCCGGCACCCTGCCCGGGGTCTCGGCCTTCCAGGTGCGGATCGCCGACTACGACATCCACACCCCGGGCGACATTCCCGACGTGCTCGTGGCGATGAACCCGGCCGCCCTCAAGACCAACCTGGCGGACCTGAAGCGCGGCGGAATCCTGATCCTCAATCTCAACGAGTTCAACAGCCGCAACCTGAAGAAGGCGGAATACAGCTCCGATCCCCTGAAGGACGACAGTCTCGAGGGGTACCAGGTGCACAAGGTCGAGCTCACCAAGCTCACCCGCGCGGCCCTCGAAGAGGTCGAGATCGACAATCGTAGCCGCGACCGCTGCAAGAACTTCTTCGCTCTGGGAATGGTCTACTGGATCTTCAGTCGACCCTTGGAGAACACGGTGGACTGGCTGAACAAGAAGTTCGCCAAGAAACCCCAAATTGCCGACGCCAACATCCGAGCCCTCAAGGCCGGCTGGAACTACTGTGACATCACCAGCACGTTCCAGACTCGATACGAAGTGGATTCGGCCGAGCTGGCGCCGGGAACCTACCGCAACATCAACGGCAACGCGGCCATGGCCCTTGGGCTGGTCGCCGCCAGCCGGCGCAGCGGCCTGCCGATCTTCCTCGGGTCCTACCCGATCACCCCGGCGAGCACGGTCTTGCACGAGCTGGCCCGGCACAAACAGTTCAACGTGATCACCTTCCAGGCGGAAGACGAGATCGCGGCGGTCTGTGCGGCGGTGGGTGCGGCCTTCGGCGGCTCCCTGGCGGTGACCACCACCAGCGGCCCCGGCATCGCTCTCAAGTCCGAGGCGATGAACCTGGCGGTGATGACCGAGCTACCCTTGGTGGTCTGCAACATCCAGCGGGCCGGCCCGTCCACCGGCATGCCCACCAAGACCGAGCAGGCGGACCTGCTACAGGTGCTCTACGGACGCAACGGCGAGTCGCCGATTCCGGTGATCGCACCTTCGAGCCCGGCCGACTGCTTCGACGCGGCCATCGAGGCTTGCCGCATGGCGCTCCAGTACATGGTGCCGGTGGTCCTGATCTCCGACGGCTACCTGGCCAACGGCTCGGAGCCCTGGAGGCTACCGGAGGTCGAGGATCTGCCGGATCTGCGGGTGGATTTCCACAGCGAAGCCGAAGATTTCCAGCCCTACCGCCGTAACGAAAAAACTCTGGCCCGAAACTGGGCGGTTCCCGGAACACCGGGGCTGGAGCACCGGATCGGCGGCCTGGAAAAGCAGCAGGTGACCGGCAACGTCTCCTACGATCCCGACAACCACGAGGCGATGACCCGCCTGCGTGCCGAGAAGGTCGAGCGAATCGCCGAGACCATTCCCGAGCTCGAGGTGGTGGGAGATCCGGGCGGCGGCAAGCTCCTGGTCCTGGGCTGGGGAAGCAGCCTGGGAGCGATCACCGGCGCTGTCAACGTGGCTCGTGCCAGGGGGTACGAGGTCAGCCGGGCCCATCTGCGGCACATCTCGCCGCTACCCAAGAACACCGCCGAGGTGCTGGCGAAGTTCGATCGGGTGCTCCTGCCGGAGCTCAACAGCGGCCAGCTGGCGCTGATCCTCCGGGGCCGATTTCTCAAGGACATCGAGAGCTTCAGCAAGATCCAGGGCAAACCCTTCAACCGCGGTGAGATCTACGACCGGATCGTCGAGATCCTGGAGGCTTCCTGATGGCCGAGCATGCGACCCTGAAGCGCAAAGACTTCCAATCCGACCAGGACATCCGCTGGTGCCCGGGCTGTGGAGACTACGCCATTCTCAAGGCGGTCCAGGGAGTTTTCCCGGAGCTGGGAATCCCCAAGGAGAAGTTCGTCATCGTGTCGGGCATCGGCTGCTCCAGCCGGTTTCCCTACTACATGAACACCTACGGGTTCCACACCATCCACGGCCGTGCTCCGGCGGTCGCCTCGGGGCTCAAGCTGTCGCGGCCCGACCTCGAGGTCTGGGTGGTGACCGGCGATGGCGACGCCCTGTCGATCGGGGGCAATCACCTGATCCACACTCTGCGCCGCAATGTCGGCCTCAAGATCCTGCTCTTCAACAACCGCATCTACGGCCTCACCAAGGGGCAATACTCCCCCACCAGCGAGGTCGGAAAGCGGACGGCTTCGACTCCCATGGGATCTCTCGACACACCGTTCAACCCGGCGGCGCTGGCGCTGGGTGCGGGAGCGACCTTCGTCGCCCGCGCGGTCGACATCTTCCAGAACCATCTCGGGGAAGTGCTGCGCCGGGCTGCTGCCCACAAAGGAACGGCTTTCGTCGAGATCTACCAGAACTGCAACATCTTCAACGACGGTGCGTTCTCATATATGACCGACAAAGGGAGCCGCGAGAACGAGGCGGTGTACCTGCAGCACGGCGAGCCCGTGCGTTTCGGCCCCGAGGACACCCGCGGCATCCGGTTCCGGGACGGTCGTCTCGAGGTCGGAACCCTCGGTGAGGATTTCTCGCTCGAAGAATGTATGGTCTGGGATGAGACCAACCCACTGCTCTCCAGCCTGATGGCCCACTCTCTGCCACCCGCGTATCCCACACCCCTCGGCATCCTGCGTGCTGTGGAGGAGCGGCCGTTCGAGGCCGCGGTGAACGCGCAGATCGAAGCGGCGGTAGAGTCGGGAGGTCAGGGTAACCTCGCCGACCTCCTGCGTTCGGGCGATGTCTGGACGGTGTAGCCGGAAGAATTCATGACAGAACGAGAACCAACCGAGACCCCTTCGCCAGAGCCGATCCCGTCGGCCGCCTCGATCGAGAACGTGGACCAGAAATGGCGCCGTCGGAGCCGGATCCTCTGGCTCGAATGGGTGAAGCCGTTATTGATCATCGGGCTGGTGATGTTCTCGTTTCGTTCTGCCGTGGCCGACTGGAACGATGTTCCCACGGGTTCGATGAAACCCACCATCATCGAAGGCGACCGGATCTTCATCAACAAGGTCGCCTACGATCTCAAGTTCCCCTTCACCCGCTGGCGCCTGGCGCAGTGGGACGATCCGAAGTGGGGTGACGTGGTGGTCCTACGGTCGCCGGAAGACGGCAAACGCCTGGTCAAACGGGTCGTGGGGCTGCCGGGTGATTTCATCGAGATCAGCGGCACCTACCTGTTCCGCAACGGCGAGCCGGCGGTCT
>CAZMEL010000191.1:0-15504 GCA_964565225.1 uncultured Thermoanaerobaculia bacterium
GCCGCCCCCTTCGTTGCGGTAGAGGCGGCTGCGAGGCGTTTCCCCCTGGTAGCCGGGCAGCGGGCCTCCGTCCACGAAGAGCAGGTCGTTGTCGCCGTCGCCGTCGGCGTCGAAGGCGAGCACGCCACCGACCATGGTTTCGACCATGTAGTGCCGGCCCGAGCCTCCGTGGTGGTGGCGAAAGTCGATGCCCCAGTCGCGGGCGGTCTCGCGGAACATCGGCTCCGTGGAGCCGGCGGGAGCCCAGAGCAAGAGGAGCAGTGACCCGACGAATCCGGCCCGATGGATTCTCGGGGCCGGATTCTTCTTCTCGGCGAGTCGAAGCTCGGAAGAGGTCAGGGGACGAGCTCGGTCCACCGCGAGGTGTCGCCGGATTCGAATCCGTCGAGGAAGATGCTGGAGTCGACGTCGACCGCGATCTCGGCCACGAACGCGGAAGCGAGTCGGGCGAACTTGATGGCGTGGGCGCCGCTGTTGCCGAGGGTCGCCACGGTGTCGTCGGTCGAGTGGAGGGCGCTGTTGTGTTGGCCGAAGCGCGACTCGAAGGTCATCGCCGCGGGGTAGCCCTCGAAGGTCCAGGCGGCGTGGTCGGAGCACGGGTAGCCGCAGGCGGTGTTGACCCACAGAAGGTCGGGCAGGTAGGTGTCGATCAGGTCTTCTACGAAGTTGGTGAGGGTCGGGTCGGTCCAGTCGGTGAGCACGCCGATATCTTCTACCGAGCCGTTGAGGGCGGTCATGTCGAGCTGGAGGACGGCGACCACGTCGACGCCGCTATCGGAAAAGTCCCCGGCGATGTCCTGGGAGCCGTCGAGCCCGACCTCCTCGGCGGAGTACGCCATGAACTTGACCGTGCGCTGGGGCTGGAAGCCGGTGGCCATGGCGACCCGGATCACCTCGCTGATGGTGGCGGTACCGGAGGCGTTGTCGTCGGCACCGGGGGCCAGGAAATTCGGATCGGAGGTTCCCGAAGCGATCGAGTCCATGTGGCCGCCGAGCACGATCACCTCGTCGGGGTACAGGTTGCCTTCGATGGTCATGACCACCGAAGACTGGGCCCAGGGGTGGTCGTAGAGCTCCACGGTGACGTCGAGTCGGCCGTTGGCGTAACCCAGCCAGAGATCGCGGATCCACTCGGAAGCCGCCACTCCCGAAGGATGCTGGTAGTAGCGGTTGTTGAAGTCGGTCGAGAGGGTGGTGATGGTGGCGAGCAGGGCATTTTCGTCGAGCTCGGCGTGCAGCGACTGCACCAGCTCCGGCTGGTCGATGATGTAGTCGATCGGCGATCCGCCGAACGAATCGGCCTTCGAGGCGATCGCAGACTGCACGGTGGCTCGGGCCTCTTCGAGTGTGTCGTGGCGCATGAAGCCGGCACACCGATGGAATTTCTCGTGGAAGAGGATGGAGATCTCTGCCAGGTCGCTGCGGTGCACCTGGGTGACGACGATCCCTTCGGTCTCCTCGACCGCCACCAACGGCTGGAAGTTGTGCTGGAACCGCTCGGCGCGGAGGGTCTCGAACACTTCCGCCTCGAGGGAGATCCAGGTGGTGTCTCCCGAGGCTCCGGCGGCGAAGGACGCCGGGGCGAAGGTGACGAGCAGGGCAGCCAGGGCCGGGCCGGCAATGGCTCGGATGAGGCGCAACCGGTTGAAGGTCCGGAATGAGAGAGAGTCGGTCTCGGCGGGTCGCATCGGTAAGCTCCTTCGGTCGATGTCTTCAGGGGGTGGGGCCCGTCCACCACGGCTGACATCGGAGAGTTCAGGAGTCCCGGCGTCGAACTCGGTCTCTTGATGAATCAGGGCCAGTGGGACCAGACGTATCTAGTTTTGCACATCCGGCCCGAGTCGTGCACTACCCGGCAGGGTGGCCGGAACCGTGGAGCCCTGCCGGGCAGGGATGATTTCAGGGCTCGGTCGTGGTCCAGCGGGTCGTGTCGCCGGACTCGAAACCGTCGATGAAGATGCTGGAATCGACGTCGACGCCGATCTCCGCCATGAAGGCCGTGGCGAGGCGAGCGAACTTGATCGCGTGGGCCGCGGTGTTGCCGAAGGTGCTCACCGTGTCACCGGTGGAGTGGATCGAGCCGTTGTGCTGGCCGAAACGGGACTCGAAGGCCATGGCCGCGGGGTACCCCTCGAAGGTCCAGGCCGCGTGATCGGAGCAGGGGAAGCCGCAGTTGGTGTCGATCCATGTGAGGTCCGACAGGTAGGTGTCGGCCAGATCTCGAATAAAGGCGGTCAGGGTGGGGTCGACGAAGTCGTTGAGGATTCCGATGTCCTCCACCGAGCCGTTGAACGCGGTCATGTCGAACTGCATCACCGCCACCACATCTACTCCGTCGGCAGCGAAATCACCGGCGATGGCCTGGGAGCCGTCGAGACCCACTTCCTCCGCCGCGTAGGCCATGAATTTGACCGTGCGCTGGGGCTGGAAGCCGGTGGCCATGGCGACCCGGATCGCCTCGCTGAGCACGGCGATCCCGGAGGCGTTGTCGTCGGCACCGGGGGCGGAGAAATTCGGATCGGAGGTACCCGAGGCGATCGAGTCCATGTGGCCGCCGAGCACGACCACCTCATCGGGGCGCAGCGTGCCGTCGATCGTCAGCACCACCGAAGGCTGGGGCCAGGAATGGTCGTACAGCTCGACGGTGACATCTTCACGACCGGCGGCGTAGCCCAGCCAGAGGTCGCGGATCCAGTTGGAGGCGGCGACCCCGGACGGGTGCTCGAAGTAGCGATTGTCGAACTGGGTCGAGAGCGAGGTGATCGTGTCGAGGATCGGCGCTTCCTGGAGCTGGGCGTGCAGCGAGCTCACCAGCAGTGGTTGATCGATGATGTAGTCGATCTGCGAGCCGAAGAGCTGGTCGCGGGTTACAACGGCCGCTGCGACCGTGCGCTGGGCGTCTTCGAGCGTGTCGTGACGCATGAAGCCGGCGCAGCGGTGGAAGGTGTCGTGGAACAGTGCCGAGATCTTGGCCAGGTCGCTGCGGTGGACCTGGGTGATGACGATGCCCGAGCTCTCCTCGATCTGCACCAGGGGCTGCAGCTGGAACCGGAATCCCTCGTTCTGGAGGGTCTCGAAGACGTCGGTCTCGAGCGAGATCCAGGTGCTGCCAGACGGGGTCTCCGCGGCGGAGAGGCCGGTGGCCAGAAGCAGAGCCAGGGAAACGAGCAGGAAAGCGGAGCGAAGAGCGGGGGCAAAGGATGGGTCCGAGGAACGCATCGGTGGACTCCTTTCGGTTTCGATGTCTGCAGAGGGTGGGTCCCTTCACCCGGCTGGCATCGGAGAACCTGAAGTCCCGGCGTCGAACTCGGTCTCGTCGTGAAAGCGGGGCCAGTGGATCAGGCCATGGGACCGAACACGCTCATTCTGGCACAGAATCCCTCTATTTTTCTACTTACGGACGGGCTCGCAGGTTGGACGGGTCGCAGAGCTCGACGAATCGGTCGAGATCAGGGACGAGGCACTCGAGGTGCTGGCGCTGGGAGGGTGAGATACCGGTCCGCAGGCGGATTTCGCAGTCGCAGGCTCCGGCCACCGGGCCAGGTGACCTCCAGCAGAGTCGCCGTGGTGTTCCGGCGCAGGCCGAAGACCGGGCGTGGATCACTGGTGCTCTGATAGCTGTCGCCCGCCAGGACCCAGCGGTGTTGGTGCAGCTCGGAGTCGTTGCCGGGAACGGAGCCCACGAGCCTTGCGTGGGCGCCCACGGCGTCTGCACGTCGATTCTCCGCCAGGAGCCGCAGACCCAGCCAGGAGCCTCCGCCCGGATGCTGGTTGCGCAGCAGCTCGAAAGGGCCGCCGCTGTGTTGCAGGGCGAGGTCGGGGTCGCCATCGTGGTCGAAGTCGCCCACGGCCAGGCCTCTGCCGACTCCCGGCTCCTCGGCCAGCCAGTCGCAGGTGAGCGAGGTGAAGCGGCCGGCTCCGTCGTTGTGCAGCACGAGATCGGGCTCTTCGTAGGTCACGTTGTCGCGCCGGGGTTTCTCCCGCACATGGCCATTCGCCACGTAGGCGTCGAGGTCGCCATCGAGGTCGAGATCGGTGAAGACGATTCCGAAGGCGAGGTAGTTGAACGACGGCGGGCCGAAGCCGCTGGGCGCGGCGACGTCTTCGAACAGGCCGGCACCCAGGTTGCGATAGAGCGTGTTGGTCTCGACGTCGAAGTTGGTCACGGCGAGGTCCGGCGCGCCGTCGCCATCCACGTCGCCGGTCGCCACCCCCATGCCGGCCTCGGGTTTGCCCTCGCGGTTGAGAGCGGTCCCGGAGAGCAGCGAGACCTCGTCGAAGGTGCCGTCGCCCCGGTTCTGGAAAAACAGGTTGAGGGTCAGATCGTTGGCGACGTAGAGGTCGGGAAACCGGTCGCCGTCGAGATCGGTGAAGAGCACTCCCAGGCCCTTGCCATCCGCGCCCTCGAGACCGGCTTCGGTGGTGGCGTCGTCAAAGGTCCCGTCGCCGCGGTTGCGGTAGAAGTGATCGGTCTCGCCGCGAAACAGAGCCGGGTCGCAGTAGTGCCGGGTCCCGGTCTGCTCGTCGCCACAGAAGATCAGGTCTTCCCCGTCGTACACCAGGTAGCGGGTCACGTAGAGGTCGAGGTCCCCGTCGAGGTCGGCGTCGTTGAACGCGGCGGAGCTGCTCCAGCCGCCGAGGCCGAGCCCGCTGCTCGCGGTGACGTCTTCGAAGGTCCCATCGCCCCGGTTGCGCAGTAGCACGTCCGGCCCGAAGTTGGTCAGATACAGGTCGGTCCAGCCGTCGCCGTCCACGTCGGCGGCGGCGACTCCCTGGCCGAAGCCCCGGTTGCCGGCTCCGGAAACCGTGGTGACGTCTTCGAAGGTCCCATCGCCCCGGTTGCGGAAGAGGCGATTGGTGGCAGAGGCGTCGCCGGCCGGCGGAAAAGTGCCCGATTGCACGAGGTAGAGGTCGCTCCAGCCGTCGCCGTCGTAGTCGAGCCAGGCGACTCCCGAACCCATGGTCTCGGGATAGTGCTTTTCGCCACGGTCTCCTCGATCGTGCAGAAACGAGATCCCGGCAGCCTCGGCATGGGCCTGGAGGTGCATCTCTCGGCAGAGCTCTGCGGGCTCCGACGAGGCATGGGCCGTGAAGAGCAGTGTTGGCAGGAGCAAGAAGTATCGGTGCGAGGAAAGCCGTTGCGTGATCACGAGCCCTCCGCCGCCTGGAAACGCGCCTCGGCCAGCCGCAACCTCAAGTCTCCGCGCTCGGGTGCAAGAGTCACGGCCTGTTCGAGGGAGGCTATCGCGGCCCGGGCTCGGCCCGTGGCCAGCTGGGCCTCGGCGAGACCGAAGAGGGAGTCCGCGGTGGCCGGCAGCTTCGAGAACAAGGAGTAGGCGCCCTCGCCGTCACCGGCTCGGAGCAGCTCCCAGCCCTTGCCCAGCCGGGCCTTGGCCAGCTCCTGCTCGCGCACTCGCTGCTGCTCCTGCTCATAGAGCTCGCGGTACACGGCGATCTCGCGGGCCGCTGCCTCGCGCTCGCCGTGGCGGGCGAGGGCCTGGGCCAGCCCGTAGTGAGCGTGGGAACGGCTCGGCGCCAGCCGCACCGCCTCCTGGAACTCGTGGATCGCGGCTGCGATCCGGCCATCGGCGAGCAGCGCGCGGGCGAGATCGAGCTGGAGGTCGGCGGCGTCGGTCAGGCGGCTCGCGGCGTTGCGGAGGGTCTCCACCGCTTCGGTGTGGCGTCCCTGCCACAGCAGCAGCCTTCCCAGCTGGTGGGCCGGCAGTGGATTGCCGAGCGCCAGGGCTCGGCGATAGGTGGCCTCGGCGGCTTCCACATCGCCGCTCTCCCATTGTGCGGCCCCGAGATAGAGAAGGGTCCGGAGGTCGGCGTGGCCGAGCTCGACCGCCCGGCCCAGATGCCCGGTCGCCGCGTCGTACCGCTGCTCCAGACTGGCGACACGACCGAGCATCGCCCACAGCTCCCCGCGCTCGGGTGCGAGGGCGATCGCCTTCTCCAGGGCTTTTCCGGCCTCGTGGTCGACCCCGGCGCGGAGAAGGCCGTCTCCGAGCTGGGTGTAGATCGCCAGCGCCTCGGCATTCCGCCCCTGGGCCTGGAGCGACTGTCCCAGGCCCCAGTAGGCGGGCAGCAAATCGCTATCGAGGGCCAGGGCCTGGCGAAAGAGGGCTTCTGCCGCCTCGGCCCGGCCCGTTTCCAGGGCCGATTGCCCTTCCTGCAGCGGACGAGCCGCGTCGCTTCCCAGCGCCGAGAAGCAGAAACCCCAGATCGCCAGCCAGACCAGGAGGCTGGCGAGCGAGCGAGAGCGCCGAGAGCCGCGCCGGCCGTTCTGCGTGAATCTCACCGATTCTCTATTGCTCCCTGGATCGTTCGCCTGGTGGAGGTCCCAGCCGTGATCACTCGGCCGCGGGCAGGCCTCCGATGGCTTCGAAAAGCTCTTCGGGCTCCGGTCGGATCCGGAAGTCTTCGTCGACCCGCACATACCGCACGATTCCGCCCTTGTCGATCAGAACCGCTGCCGGGTGGGGCACCGTGGGGTTCTTCTCGTTGAGCAGACCGAAATCCCGGGTCAGCTGCAGGTCGGGATCCATCAGGGTGGGAAACTCCAGGCCGAGCTCCTTGCGCATGGACACCAGCTTGTCTGCTGGATCCGGGCTGATCACCCAGAGCTCGGTATCGTGGGACTTCAGGGTCTCGAGATGTTCTTGCAGCTCACCGAGCTGCGTGCGGCAGTACCCTCACCAGGTGCCGCGGAAGAAGATCAACAGGAGGTTCTTCTCTCCGCGGAGCTCGCCGGATTTGTACTCGTGGGTGTCGCTGGCCTGGAGGGAGATCTCGGGGGCGTTGTCGCCCACCGCTACGCGCTCGGCCTGCTTCGACTCGGCCGTGGCCGTCGAAGCGATCCAGGCGAGGCCGAAAAGGAGTAGAGCGATCACCTGACGGCGAAAGCGTACTTGGAGGGTCTCGATGCTCATGAGTGTCGACGCTCCTTGCAGTAAGGGGTTGAGGGTCGGTGTGGCCGGGAGCAGCTCCCGCCGGGAAACGGTAACACGAACCCGGTAGCCCGGCCCTTCCGCGTGGCGGAAACCGGGTCCAGGCGAATCGTCGTCGAGAGAATGCAGTGGAATGGACGTTGAGAGCAGGTCGCCGGCCTCTGGTATGATTTTCTGGACGAAGAACGAACTCCAGGGAGGGTGGTAGCGGAATGGCCCAGTTCAAAGCCTTTGCTTCCGACGTCGAGGTGCGTGGTGATGTCGTTCGGACGTTTATCAATGTGATGGGGGCGTTCCAGGGCATCGCTGTTGGTATCTTGACGGACAACGGCATCGAAGATCCGAAGCCGCACCGGTGGTACTCCCAGCAGGCCTGGCTCGACTCCTTCGCCACCATCGCCTCGAAAGTAGGGCCGAACACCCTCTACCAGATCGGCCGACAGATTCCCCAGGAGGGGCACTATCCCCCCGGGATCGACAACATCGAGGCCGCCTTTTCCGAGCTCGACACGGCCTACAAGACCAGTCACCGAGGCGGCGAGATCGGTTTCTACAAGTTCGAGAGCACCGGCCTCCGATCCGGCACCGTGACCTGCTTCACTCCCTACCCCTGCGACTTCGATCGCGGCCTGATCCAAGGTCTGGCCGAACGCTTCGAGCCGATGGACTCCTTCATCGACGTGCGACACGATGTGACGGAGCCCTGCAAGAGGCTCGACAGCGAATACTGCGTCTACCATGTGAGCTGGTAGATCTCCGCCCCGCCCAGCTACAACCTACAGATCCACTCGGGGATTCCGGAGCAACACGAATCCTGGAGAGATATCTGGCCGCTCATCGTCGATCCCCCTCGGACCTCGGCTCTTCTTTCTTCTTTTTCTTCCTCGGAGTGCCGTCGGGGTCGAGGGTGGCCTCGACCTTCTGCACGGGGGTGAAGCGTTCGCGCTCGCCGTGGATGGAGATGCTCTCCACGTAGTAGTAGTAGTCCTTGCGCGGGTCGATGGTGTCGTCGACGAACTGGTAGTAAGAGGGCTCGTCGGTGGTGCCGGCACCTTCGATGGGGTCTTCGGTGAGTCGGTCGAAGGGACCATCCTCGTTTTCGGAGCGATAGACGTCGTAGCCGAAGTTGTCGACCTCGCTGGCGGTGGCCCACTTGATGGTCTTGCTGGGTTTCTCGCCATCGGCCCCGGCTTCCTCTCCGGCGAAAAGGGGGAGGGGTGAGGCGAGGAGGGCGAGAAGAAAGAGGCTGAGAATTGGACGCATGAGAGTCTCCTGGGGCAAGTGCGGTCCGAGGTCTACAGAATTCAGATCTCGGGAGACGGCTGGTCGCCGAGCCGTCGGGTTTCCTCACCGGTAGGTGCCGGCGAAGGAGCTCTGGTGGTGCGGGCCTGGCTCTGGGCTGGCTCGGCTTCGGCCTCCCGAGGCCAGGTGGCGGTGCCCAGTCCGTCGACGTCCTGGTTCCAGACGTAGGCCCGCACGGAGTGGATGGATCCCGGCTCGAGGTCGTCGGGAGCGGACAGGGTGAAGCTCGGATCCGCGAGCTCGAGGGTCTGGCTTGCCCGGATCCCGCCAGACTCGTCGAGCCAGTCGACGATCAGCTCGCCGCGGAAGGACTCCGTGCCTCGGATCTGGCCGGCCACCGTGGGCTCGGGCTCGGGGTTGGGGGAGAGCTCGACCTCGAGAGGAGGAACAGCGAGCGGAATCGCCGGATCTCCGAGCAGGTTGTACATCTCCACCATTACGTTCAGGGCCACTTCCCGCTTCACTTTCTGGATCGCTTCGCCCACGGTGTTTCCCGGGGTGGTGAGCTCGCGGACGAGCGACTGGCTGAACTTCAGGCTCGGGCTGTTGCGCCACGAGGCGGCCAACACACCGATGGCTCCGCGGCCGGCGAGGCGAAGGAACTTCTCGCCGATCGAGTCGGCCGTCGGGTGGTCGAACGGGGCCGAGTAGCAGCTCATGCTGAGCACCAGGGGCAGGTCGGTGTTGGGCGCCAGGCTCTCGAGATCGTCGAGGGTGAAGAGGTCGTGGTTCTTCTGCAGATCCGGTGGGCCGGTGCGCCAGATGTAGCGTCCGCCGTGGCCGTAGAAGTGCACCAGGAGCTGGCCCTGATCGAAGGCCTGGAGAAGGGCCTCGCGATGCTCGGCGTTGCTCGTCTCGTCCGACTTCGGGTAGACCTTGAGCGAGGAGAATCCTTCCTGGGCCATGGCCGTGACCATGCCGTCCGTGCGCTTCTGGAAACGGGGATTCTCGTTGGTGATCCACAGGAGATTCCGTCGCCAGGGGCCGATGCTGGTCTCTTCGAGATAGCGCCGGGTCTTTTCCACGATGGCGGTCACCTCTTCCGGAGTGACCACGGGAAACCGGCCGATGGCCAGCTCGGGTAGGAAGTCGTCGCCGTCCACCGCCACGAAGGCGTTGTCCGACGCCGCGTGGCCCTGGCTGCTCTTGAAGCTCCAGGTGGGGATCAGGTTGCGCTGGAATCGCTTTTCCGCATAGGAAGTGCTGCCGTTCTTCACGAAGCGACGCCGCTCGCCGGGGCGGTAGGTCCAGTCGGCATAGTTGGAGTCGTCGGCTTCTTCGTTCTTGATGTCCCAGCTGGCATCGCCCACCAGGAGCACGAACCGGGGAGCCGGACGAGGCCAGTGGTGGTAGGCGTGGGAGACGAAATCGCGAATCGCCTCGGGGGAGGGAATTCCCCCGTTCCACTCGTCGTAGATGTCGTCGACCTCGACCACCGCAACATCCAGGCCTCGCTCGCGGTGGATCTCGGCCAGGGGCTCGATGGCCGAGCGCAGGGTGGGGTGGGTGATCATCAGGTAGTCGGCGGCGGTCGACCTCCCGGCGAGCTGCGAGGGGTGGTCGATCTCGATGCCCTCGGGCTCCAGCCAGCTCGACTCGGGAACCGAGTAGATCGTCTCGGCATCGGGGGTGGGAAAGCGGAAAATGGTCCGCTCGCCCCGGGTGCGCTCGACCATCTCTTGCGACGGTAGCCGCGAGCCGTCGGCACCGAAGAGGATCCACGGGGTGGAGTCGGTGCGGACGAGGCTCATCGGAGCTCCGACTTCGAGCTCCGAAAGGGTGATCTTCGCCGCCTGATCCTCGAGACGCCGGGTCCGGGGGTACCGGATCTCGATCCAGTTGAGCATCATCACGTCGATGATCGGATCCCCCTCCGGGTTGGGGCGGCGTTTGGGTACCTTCAGGTGCAGTCGATTCGTGCCGCGCACCACTGCCTCGTCGGGGATCTCCGGAATCTCCAGGCGAATCGCTTCCTGACCGTTCCACTCCCCTTCGCCGATCCGGGTCTCGCCGAGGTAGACCTCGACCCGGTGATCGGCCGGGTCGTCTTTCCGCCGTCGCGGCTTCGACCAGCCGCGCAGCTCGAGGGTCATCGAGAAGCTGGCCTCCGAGCCGGGGTGGAAATCGGAGAGGTCGAGCTCGAGGGAGAAGGGTTTGCGGTCGAGGTGGCTGAGCCGTGCCCAGTACCAGAGCTCGGGCCGTTCCCCCTGGCCCTTGGGGAAACGGAGCATCAGGCGGTCGAGCTCGAGATGGGCGGCGGTCCAGAGCTGGGGAGAGTGCAGGGCGCCGTCGGCCTCTCCCTCGAGCGTCGTCATTCGTGCAGGGTCCGGGTGATCCAGCGATAGCCGGTAGACGTTGTGAGGGGAGTGCTGGTGGTAGTAGGTGCGTTCCCCTGCGAGACGCTGCCCGAGGAACTCGAAGTGATCTCCGGGGCCGAACTCGCCGTCGCCGCCATCTTCGACCCAGATCGGTGTCGGGCCATCGCGGTGCTCGAGGCCGAGGTTGCTGGACGCCGGGGAGCGCTCGAGGCCGTGGGCCGCGAGATCTTCCCAGGTGACACGGTAGACACCGGCTTCGGTGAGCCGGAGCTTGAAGGCTTCCTGGCCCTCGACACCTTCGGCGACGAGCAGGGAGGAGCCGAGAAGGAGCATCCAGGCCGAGAGCTGGAGAAAGGGAAATCGGGGGCGGTTGGAAACGCTTCTCGAAGCTTGCATCTTAGTGGTGGATCACGACCTGCTTTGACGAACGGGTTGTCGGAGATCTCGAAGGTGTTTTCGTCTCGACCCATAGGACGGGGCGGACCGCACCCTCCGGGTGGTCGATTCTGCGAGGATTCTACAACGGGTACGGATCTCGCACGGCGGCCGGCTCTGTTATTCTGCGATGCCTTTTCATCCGAGTCTCGATCGATTCGATTCTCCCGGCTGGGAGACCCGAGCCCATGAGCATGGACGAGCCGTATTACGAGATCCGCCGGGCCACACCTGCCGATGCCGCTCTGGTAGTGGACTTTCAGCACCGCATGGCCTTCGAGACCGAAGACCTGCGCCTCGATCCGAAGGTGGTCGGAGCGGGGGTGGACGCGGTATTCGAGGATTCGCGCAGGGGCACGTACTGGATGGCGGAATCGCGAGGTGAGGCTGTCGCCTGCCTTCTGACCTGGCCCGAGTGGAGCGACTGGCGCAACGCCGAGATCTGGTGGATCGCCTCCCTCTACGTGGTGCCGGTCCATCGCGGGCGTGGGGTCTTCCGCCGGCTCTACGAGCATCTGCGGGCAGAAGTACGCGCGTCCGAGAAGGTGGGCGGCCTCCGGCTCTATGTCGACCGGCGGAATCGGGCGGCACAGGAGGTCTACGCCGCGGTGGGCATGAGCCGAGAGCACTACGAGCTCTACGAGTGGCTGCAGGAGGACGAAGGAAATGCGTGAGGTGCCCCGCTTCGTCTGGTTTCTGCTGGGAGCGCTGGGATTCGTGCTCGCCCTGCCCAGCCTGGTGCATGGCCTGCTCTGGCATTGGGAGCAGAGTCCGGTGCTGCGGGGCAGCGAGCTGGCGGAGTCGGCCGGTTGCCTCGGCTGCCACGACCCGGTGGCCGGACTCGAGATTCCCAATCCCGGCAGCTCCTGGGGAGCGATTCCCTGGTTCGAGCCCGGCGGCGTGATGATGTCGGCCGAGGGACGACAGGAGATCGAGGAGTTCATCCGCTACGGGGCGCCGCTGGCCTGGCTCGACGATCCCGCCCTGACCCTGGACATGGAGGCGCAGCTGATCCGCATGCCGGCCTACGAGCAACGGCTGGGAGAGCGCGAGATCGACGACCTGGTCGCCTGGTCGATGGCGGTCGAGGGGATCGATCTTCCAAAGGGCGATCCGTCCGTACCGGCGGGCCGGCGCCTGGCGCGGAAACACGGATGTGTCTCCTGCCACGGAATCGAAGGAGCCGGCGGCGTGCCGAATCCTGGATCCCTGGGAGGATTCGTGCCCGGTTTTCGGGGGGAGAACTTCGCCGATCTGGTGCGCGACGAGGCCGAGTTTCGCGAATGGGTGCTCGAGGGTACCAGCCAACGCCTCGAGTCCTACGCGTGGATTCGATTCTTCTGGGAAAGACAGACCCTACAGATGCCGGCCTACCGCGGCCACCTCGACGACGAAGAGGTCAGCCACTTGTGGAGCTGGATCCAGGCGATCCGCTCACCACCGACTTCTCCCTGAAGCTGCCGTACAGCCGGGCCAGGAGATCGAAGCAGAGGATGCCGGCGAGATCTGCGGCCAGGTCCCAGGGATCGAAGCGGCGGTTCGCCAGCCAGTATTGGGAGATCTCTTCCGCCGTGGCCGCAAGGGCCACCAACAGGCTGCCGAGGAGCAGGTCGAGCTGGTAGGGCCGCCAGCGGCGCAGGCCGAAGCTGAGGTTGAGCAGGAACGCCAATCCACCCATCAGCAGGAAGTGGCCGAGCTTGTCGCCCCAGGGGATGTGATGGAGCCAGCGGGAGACGGGTAGGTAGCCGGTGTTGGCGCCGACGATGATTCCGATCAGCACCGCGGTGTAGAGGGCGGTCCAGCGGCGCAGTCGGGGCGAGCTCGTCATGGGTGCAGAATCGTGGAGCGCCTGGCTCTCGGGGTGGCGAAAAGAAGGCGAGGGCGAGGCGGAAGCGGCGCGGAAGGCCCTGCTATGCTATCGCTCACATTCGACTCCGCTCGACCGTCCGTTCGACCAAAAGGGGAATCCGTCTATGGCTCGTTTCCGTGTTCCGCACACCCTGGTGCTGCTCTTCGGAATGATCGTTCTCGCCTATACATTGACCTGGATCTTACCCCAAGGAGAGTTCGAGAAGCGGACCAACGATCATGGCCGAGAGCAGGTCGTGCCGGGGACCTACGAGGTGCTCGAGGAGCCGGAGCCGCTGAGCCCGCTGAAGATCTTCACGGTGATCCCCTACGGCTTCGAGAAGGTGGCCGAGATCATCTTCTTCATCTTCATCGTGGGTGGCGCGTTCGGAGTCTTGCGGGCGACGGGGGCGATCGACGCTTCGATCGGAGTGTTGTTACCGGTCCTCGGGAGGCGTTCCTGGCTCTTCGTCGCTGGCGGCATGATGCTCTTCGCCGTGGGCTCTTCGACCATCGGTATGGCCGAAGAGTACATCCCCTTCGTGCCGATTCTGCTCGTGCTCGCCATCGGTCTCGGGTTCGACGCCATCACTGCCGTCGGTGTGTTGTGTATCGGCTACGGCATCGGCTACGGCACGGCGGCTCTGAATCCTTTCACCGTGCTCATCGCCCAGGATGTGGCCGGTGTCACGCCCACCTCGGGCTGGGGGTTCCGGGTCGTGCTCACCGCGATCTTCTCGATCGTGGGTTTCCACCACATCTGGAGCTACGCCCGCCGGATCCAGGCCGATCCGAGCCAGAGCCTGGTGGCCGACGTGAAGATCAACGTGGCCAGGGCCGACGAGCACGAGGCGATTCCCTTCACCTGGAAACACGGAGCCATCGTGGCGATCTGCGCGGGCACCCTGGTGCTGATGGTCTACGGCCTCTCCCAGCTCAGCGGCTGGGGTTGGTATGTGAAAGAGCTGGGTGCGGTGTTCCTGGTCCTCGCCCTGGTGCTGGCCGTGATCTCGAGGCTCCGACCCAGCGACGCGGCCCAGGAGTTCTGCACCGGCGCCAGCGAGCTCACCACCACGGCTCTTCTGATCGGTTTTGCCAACAGCATCTTGTTGGTGCTGCAAGAGGGGCGGATTATCGACACCATCGTGCACGGGGTCTCTCAGCCCCTGCAGAGCATCGGTACCGCCGGTGCCGCGGTGGGCATGTTGTTCTTCCAGAGCCTGTGCAATCTCTTCATTCCCTCGGGCAGCGGCCAGGCCTACGTCACCATGCCGATCATGGCGCCCCTGGCGGACCTGGCCGGAATCCATCGCCAGGTGGCGGTGCTCGCCTATCAGTTCGGCGACGGCTTCACCAACATCCTGGTGCCCACCAACGCGGTGTTGATCGGCATCCTGACCATGGCCGGCATTCCCTACGATCGCTGGTTGCGTTTCATTTTTCCGTTCATGATCAAGGTCTGGATCGTCGGCTCCGTGGTGATGATGGTGGCCGTCTGGATCGATTACCAGTGATCGAGCCGCGAGCCGATCCTGGCTCTCGGGGCCGGAAGCGCGGCGAGAAGGCCAGGAAGAGCCAGAGCAGGACGCTGACCAGGCTGATGCCGGACGCGATGGGGCGGACGGCGGGAGCCGTGTAGTCGACCTGGAGGCGGGATGTTCCGGCCGGTGCGAGAACGGCCAGCGCTCCGCCCGGGCCGTCGAGGATCTCCAGCGGCTCGCCGTCGGCCGCCGCTTCCCAGCCGGGGAAGCCCCAGCGCCGCAGGGCGATGGCGGTGGGTTCCGCGAGCTCGACCTCGAGCTCGATCCGGTGCCCCGAGTCTTCGACCAGGGTGTGGTCGAGCGGCGTGAGCAGGGGCCCCTGCCAGGCGGGAAAGCGGCGCCAGAGTTCGGGCTCGGCGCCGGAGGGCAGGTATTCGTCGAGCACGGTGGTCCGGGCTCCCAGGCGCCGGATGCCCTCCGGGTGCAGGGTCTCTTCCAGGCTCGTGCGCCGCTCCTCGGGCATGACCTGCACGCTCCGCAGGGTCGGTAGGGCGTTGAGCAGGCAGAGGAGAAACACCACGGTCTCCACAACACCTCTGCGCGGCAGCGGTCGGGGCCAGCGAGCGACGGCCAGGGCCGCCAGCAGGGCGGTGGCTAGGGAGAAGGTCCCGAGCCAGCGCCAGGGGAACTGGAACAGGGGAAGGAAGGGCACGAGCTCCCAGAGGGGAGCGCTGAGCCGCTGGGTCAGGCAGAGGGAGCGAAGGCCAGCGGCCACCAGGAGCCCGGTGAGCCGACGGTCCGAAGGAGCGAAGAGCTGGCGGGCTCCAGGAAGCCAGAGCAGGGCGAAGAGGGGGCCTACCGCGAAGAAGGTGCCGGGCCAGAAGATCTCCTGCAGGGCCGGGAACTGTTGATGGAAGTCGAGCTTGCCGGTCAGCAGATCGTCCGTGCGCATCCAGCCACGCAGGCCCAGGGCGGGAATCCAGAAGAAGGCCGAGAGGCCGAGGCCGAGGCCCAGGGTCAGGAGCGATTCGAGCTGGCGCTTCCGCCGAGGCGCTGCGGGAGGTGCAGGCAGGAATCCCACGAGCAGGAGGGCCGCGGCGAAGACCCAGAGAGCGGTGAGGTTGTGGGCCAGGATCACCAGGGCGAGGGCGAGGGCCAGGCCGGTAGTGC
>CAZMEL010000192.1:0-15239 GCA_964565225.1 uncultured Thermoanaerobaculia bacterium
CTGGCGAGCGGCGAGATCACCCAACTCACTGACGACCCACAACACGAGGAGTACCAGGACTTCTCCCCCGACGACCAGCAGGTGGTCTTCGGCATCCGCGAGGGTCCCCAGGTCGATCTCTACCTGATGGATATCGATGGCGACGGGCGGCGTCAGATCACCGACGTCCCGGGGCGAAGCCGCTTCCCGCAATGGTCTCCGGATGGCCGGTTCATCGCCTTCGACTCCGATCGTTCGGGGTCTTTCGAGATCTACCTGATGGAAGTCGAGACCGGCCGTGTCCAGGCCCTCACCGACGGTGAGAGCCTGAGCCGTGAGGCCGGTGAAGGTTTCGGGAGGAGCGGTCCGATGTTGCCGACCTCCCCATGAAGCTGCTGGCCATCAGCGATCTGCACCTGGCCAACCGTTCCAACCAGGAGGCTCTTCGAGACCTTCCTCCTTTTCCCGAGGACTGGCTGCTCCTCGGCGGAGATACCGGGGAGACGGAGGAGCACCTCGAAATGGCCCTCGATCACCTGGTGCCCCGCTTCCAGAAGGTGATCTGGGTGCCCGGCAACCACGATCTCTGGACCCTCGACAACGACCCCTCCCATCTGTGTGGGGAAGCCAAGTACCGCCGGCTGGTCAAGATCTGTCGTTCCCATGGCGCTGTGACTCCCGAGGACCCCTACCTCCGCTGGCCGGCGAGCGAGGGCTGCCCGGAGCATGTCATCGCTCCTCTCTTCCTCCTCTACGACTACACGTTTCGCCCTCCGGAGATCCCTGCCGAGAAAGCGGTGGCCTGGGCCCGAAAAACCGGAGTGTTGTGCTCCGACGAGTTCCTGATCCACCCGGCGCCGCACGCCAGTCGCGAGGAATGGTGCGCCGCTCGCCTACGCTGGACCCGAAAGCGTCTCGACGAGGCCACCGCCAGCGGCCTACCGACCATTCTCCTCAACCACTTCCCGCTGCGGTACGACCTCGTCTATCTTCCGCGGATTCCGCGGTTCTCGATCTGGTGTGGGACCCGCGCCACCGAAGACTGGCACCTGCGATACCGCGCCACGGCGGTGGTCTACGGCCACCTGCACATCAAGAACACCCAGTTCCGAGATGGTGTACGCTTCGAAGAGGTCTCGCTCGGCTACCCCCGAGACTGGAACCGCGAGCGCGGCATCGAGACCTACCTGCGGCAGATCCTGCCGACGCCCGACACCTGGCTGTCGCGGACTCGGCCTGATTCGCATCGCTCAGACCATCCCATCGACCGTCCGGAGGCCTCGTGTCGTTCTTCTTAGTCATCGGTGTGCTGATCTTCGTCCATGAGCTCGGTCATTTCCTCACCGCCAAGTGGGTCGGCATCGGAGTCCACCGCTTCTCGATCGGTCTCGGCCCCGCCACCCCTCTGAAATTCCGCCGCGGAGAGACCGAATACCTGCTCGCGTGGATCCCCTTCGGAGGCTACGTGAAAATGGCGTCCCGGGAAGAGCAGCAGGAGATGGAAGCGCTCGAGGGCGGCCAGGTGGAGCAGGTCTTTCCGCCGGAGAAGATGTTCGAGAGCAAGCCTCTGTGGGCACGGATTCTCGTGATCTCGGCCGGTGTGTTGATGAATATCCTCTTCGCCTGGGTGGTCTACTCCGGCCTCACCTGGTCCCAGGGACGCCTGGAGTTACAGACCACCCGCCCGGCACAGCTCGAACTCTCCCGGCTGCCCGACTCCATCCGGGGCGCGGACGCCCTGCCCGAGGGTGTGGCGATCACCGCTGTCGACGGCCAGGCCGTTTCCACCTGGACCCAGCTGCAAGAGGCGATTCGCGACGGAGACGGAGACCGGATCCGTTTCGACCTCGCGAGCGGATTCGACCCCGTCGTGCTCTCGATCGACGGTGATAGCCGAGGCGCACGTCGGGCCCTGGCCGCGACCCTCGAGCCTTACCTCGAGGCCAAGATCGGCGCCATGGTGGCCGATCGTCCGGCAGCCGTGGCCGGCCTGTTGCCCGGTGACCGGATCGTGGCCATCGACGGTCAGACCGTCGAGTCCTGGAATGAAATGGTCACCCATATCGAAGCCGGCGGGGGCCGCGAGCTCCGTTTCACGGTCGAGCGAGAGCAGGAAACCCTGGAGCTCGGCATCACCCCTGCGCAAGAAACCGTCAAAGACCCCGCCACCGGAGAGATCCGCCAAGTGGGCCGGATCGGCGTCAACCCCTATCGCGAGACCTCGCGGGTCGAGGTCGGTTTCCTCGGCTCCCTCGCCCAGGGCGCCAAAGAAACCTGGCAAACCGCCCAGCTGGTGCTCACCAGCCTCGCCGACATGGCCCGTGGCCGGATCTCCTTCCGCGAGCTCGGCGGACCGATCATGATCGGCCAGGTGGCCGGTCAGATGGCCGATGCCGGCTGGGTGCCCCTCGCCCTCTTCACCGCCTTCCTGTCGATCAACCTGGCGATCCTCAACCTGCTGCCCATCCCGGTGCTCGACGGCGGCCACCTCATCTTCCTGGTCTACGAGGGCATCGTCGGCCGCCCGCTTCCCCTGGCAATGCGCCAACGCCTCCTCCAGGTCGGCCTCTTCCTGCTGCTGGGCCTCATGATCTTCGCCGTGGGCAACGATCTCTTCCGGGTCTTCCTCGGTCGCTGATCGAGGCTCTTCAAGCCTTCAGAGTGCGGCCTCCATCGACCACCAGGGTCTGTCCCACGATCTGGGATGCAGCATCGCTGCAGAGGAAGGCCACCACCTCGGCCACATCTTCGGGGGTGGTCAGGCGGCCGCTCGGTGTCTCGGCGCGGGTCGTCTCGATGCGGGCGTCGCGATCCGGGAAGGCATCGACGGCGTCGGTGAGCACGAGCCCCGGCGAGATCAGGTTGACCGCGATTCCCCGAGGCGCCAGCTCCACGGCATAGTGGCGAAGCAGCGACTCCAGGGCGCCCTTGCTCGCGCCGATCGCCGTGTAGGCGGGAATGGTCCGGGTGCCACCGGCAGAGGTGAGGCCGAGGATCCGCCCGCCGGCCGGCATATGCGGCAGCAGGGCTCGCAGCAGGGCGTGGAGGGCGAAGACATTGGTCTCGAAGGTCCAGCGAAGGTGTTTGAGCGAGAGCTCTTCCGCCGGCCGATGGACCCCGGTAGCCGCGGCGTGCACCAGGACGTCGATTCTCCCGGCGGCCTCGATCACGGCCGCCGCCGTCGCCTCGAGAGCGGGCTCTCGCGAGAGGTCTCCCCGCAGCCCCGAGATCTCGAGACCTTCTCTCGCAGCCTCGGCCGCCAGCTCTTCGGCGGCCCGCCGATTGCGCGCATAGGGGGCCAGCACCTTCATGCCGTCTCGCGCCAGGCGCCAGCTGATGGCACGTCCGATTCCGCGGGTGCCACCGGTGACCACGGCAACTCTCCGGGCCGTGCTCTCGCTCATGTCGGATCTCCCAGGGAACGTCCACCATCGATCGGCAATACGGCACCCGTGAGGTACGACGCCTGCTCGGAGCAGAGATAGCGAACCAGCTGGCCGACCTCTTCGGCAGAGCCCACCCGGCCGGCGGGGATTCTCCGCCGCAGAGGCCCTTTCTCCCGCAGCTGCTGGAGCAGCGCGGAGGTCATGGGAGTCTCGATCAGCCCCGGTGCCACCGCGTTGACGGTGACTCCGCGATGGGCGACCTCCAGCGCCAGGGCCCGGGTGAATCCTTCGAGCCCCGCCTTTGCCGCCGCGTATCCGCATTGGCCGCGCTTGACGAAACGAGCACCGATCGAGCTCAGGAAGACCACTCTCCCGAACCGGCGTCGGACCATGGCGGGAAGCAACCCGTGGGCCAGAGTCATGGCCACTACCAGATGCTCGCCGATCCGCTCCAGGTGCCCGGCCAGAGGGCCGCCGAGGAACAGTCGATCTTGCACTCGCCCGGCGGCATGCACCAACACGTCGACCGGCGCCGCCATTTCCGCGTTCACCCCATCGAGCCAGTCGGCGGTTTCTTCCGCGCTCGTCAAGGTGCCCGGGAAGAGAGTCACCCGAGCCGCGGACGGCCCCAGCTCCTGTAGCTCCGTGCGGGCCGCTACCGCTCGCTCCCGGTTCCGGCGATACCCGAGGGCGAGGTCGTGGTCCGGCACCAGGGCCTTCGCCACCGCGAGGCCGATCCCGGAGGTTCCGCCGGTGACCAGGGCCAGTCGACGGCTCTCGGCATCGATACTGCCGGCCGTGGTCATGCCACTGCCTCGAGCACCAGCGCCGTGTTGTGCCCGCCGAAACCGAAGCTGTTGCTCAGCACTCGGCGGATCCTGGCCGACCGAGCCACGCCGGGAACGTAGTCGAGATCGCAATCGGGATCGACGGCATCTTCCCGGTAGTTCAGGGTCGGAGCGATCTGCTGCTCCCGCAACATGACCAGCACCGAGACCGCCTCGATCGCCCCCGCCGCCACCGTGGCATGCCCGATCTGCGACTTGAGAGCGGTGACCGGCACCCGAAAGGCGTGGTCGCCGAACAAGCCTTTGATCGCCGCCGTCTCCAGCCGATCGTTGAGCGCTGTCGACGTGCCGTGGGCGCTGATCAGGTCCACCGTTTCGGGCTCGGCACCCGCCTGCCGCAACGCACCCGCCATGGCGGCCACCACCGCGCTGCCGTCCTCTCGACCTTCGGTGAAGTGGAACGCGTCGGTGGTGTGGGCATAACCGGCCACCCGAGCGAGGATCTCCGCCCCTCGAGCTTCCGCCTCGGCACGGTCTTCCAGCACCAGGCTGGCCGCCCCCTCGCTGCGCACGAAACCCATGCGATCGCTCGAAAACGGCCGGCTCGCCCGTTCGGGCGGACATTCCTCCGCCGCCAGGGCGCTGAGCAGGTAGAAGCTCATCAGGTTCATTGGCATCACCCGGGCGTCGACCCCTCCCACCAGCGCCCGGCGCCAGCGTCCCTGCTGGATCCGTTGGGCGGCGAGGCCGATGGCCTGGTTGCCGCTGGCGCAGGCGCTGCTGAGGGCGATACACGCATTCTCGGAGCCCGGACCGTGGCCCCGCTCGCGCAGCCAGCGGACGATCGACCGGGCCGCCCCCTCGGCCAGGGTTCGGTCCCAGAACGACTCCGGGTCGTGGCGAAAGGTCTCCTGTACCACTTCGAAATTGAGACCCTCCGCCGTGCCGTAGATCACCCCGTCGAAGGGAAGATCCTCCGGGATCCCGGCCACCGCCTGGGCGGTGGCGTCGCGGGCGAAACGTTGGCTGTCGCCGAGGGGCCCCGGCAGGGGCTCCATCCTCGGTGACGGCTCGGTGAGAGAGGCTCGCGGAACGACCCCGGCGTAGGGCACGGGGAAGTCTTCCGGCACCAGGTCGCCACGGATGCTCCGAATGCCCGACTCCCCGGAGAGCATCCGGCGCGCGAAGGTCTCCAGGTCGTTTCCGAGGGGCGACACCACGCCCGCGCCGGTCACGACCACTTCGGTCATGGAATCTTCGCTTTCAGCAAGCGCACCAGATCGCCGAGAGAGAGCTCCCGACCCGGCTGTGGCGTCCCTTTCTCGTCGCCTCCGAAGAGGTCCGAGACCTCGAGCTCACAGCCGGTCAGGCGCTCGATCTCGTAGGTGATGTCGAGCAGATCAACAGAGTCCACCCCCAGGTCTTCGAACAGGCGGGTCTCGGGGCTCAGCGTGTCGACCTCGGCCCCCAGGGCAGTCCCGATCGACTCTTTGACGTGGGCGAACAGTTCGGCTTCCGTGGGCAACGGTGCGGCTCCTAAGATTTGTAGAGTAGCTTATCGAGAACCTATCAACGCCTGGAGAAAACGGTCAAGGATTCCTTTGCGGCCTTTGGCGCTCGGCCGGTTGCGGGGCATCTGGTCTCTGCTCCGGGCAGGTGCTAGTGTAGTGCGTCACAAATCTGGCATCTCGTGACGCACGACACTGTAGCCCGTTTCTCCAGACGTTTCGGATTCGCAACGGCATGCGCTGGCAACTGCTCCACTCTATCGACCAGATCCATCCTGGCCAGTCGATCCGGGGAAGCGCCGTGACCGGATTTCCCCCGGAGCTCTACGCCGATCATTTCCCAAGCTTTCCGGTCACCCCCGGCGTGTTGCTGGTGGAAATCGGCGCTCAGCTCGGAGGTCTGCTGGTCCAGGCGACGGTCTACCAGGAGAAGGGACACTGGGTCTTCCCGGTATTGACGATGATTCAAGAGACCAAGCTGCGTACCTTCGTGCCGCCAGACCGCCATCTGCAGGTCTCGGCCCGCCTCCTCAGCCTGCGACCGGAAGCCGCCCTCGTCGCGACGCGCCTGACGCTGGAGAAACGACGCTGCGCTTCCTCCAAGCTCATGCTCGCCTTCGATCCCGAGGGTGGAGTCGCCGGAGGGGAGCCCGAGACCCTGGCCCGATTCACCCGGGATCAATTTCGACGCCTGGGCTCACCCTGGCAGCCGTCGACCGCCGCCGAGACGACGGGGACGAGCCCATCGTGAGCCGCCACGGAGGCCCACCGCAGGATCCCAGACTGCAACAACTCTACGGGCTGCTGCAGAGCCTCCTCGCCGGGCCCGGCGGCGGCGGTGCCGGATCGTTCGTTTCGAGCCCCTGGCACGAGGTGCCGGAACCCTCGAGCGAGGAGCCCTGGCTGGTCAGCGCCACCGACCTGCTGACCGCCTGGTCTCCCCAGGTTCTCGACGCCGGCTCACCGAGCCCCGCCTCGCTCTCGCCTCCTCTCCAGCACTCCACCTGGGATTCCTATTTCGAGGCGCCGCCCCCCGGTCCGGAGCCCGCCTCCCAGGCGCCGCCGGTGGTGCCGCTACCGCAGATCGACCCCGAAGAGCCCGACTTCGAGCGCGAAGAGATCGACGACGCCACCGCGATCGCCGCCGTGGACTGCCTCTACGACTTCGTGCACGCCCTCGGGCGCCGCGAGATCGACCAGGCGATGCGCTGTGTCGACCTCGAGTTCCACTCCATCGAGAAGGACGAAGAGATCGATCGCACGGCCCTGCGGCAGCGGTTCGAGCACCTGCTCGACACCTATCGCCGTCGCGAGCTGGAGGTCTCGCTGACCTCCGTACCCGAGCCGGTGGCCTACCGTGGCGGCATGGTCCTGATTCCAGCAACCCTGCAGCTCGACTTCGCGGCCACCGGTCGCGAGCCCGCGCATAGCATCGTGCTCGCGCGGGTCGCCGTGTTGTGCCACGACGGCAAGGCCTGGAAAATTGCCGGCCTCGGTCCCCGGCCCGACCTCGAGCACGCCACGATCGGCTGGGCTCCCGAGGGCTCGCCGCAGGCATGAGCACGGCTCCCTTCCGCAGCGAGCACACCGGCCTCGGGCTCGCCCATGCCCTCGCCGCGATCGCTCGCAGCCAGATGCACAGCGGAGAGATCCCCGTCTTCCGTCGCGACGCCGCCGGCTACCTGGCCTACTGCCTCTGCCCACTGCTCTCCACCCTCGGCCACGATGCCCTGGCTCTCTTCGATCCCACGTCGCGCCTCTTCGACCGCTCGATCGCCGCGATTCTTCCGTCGGTACACCGGATCCCCGCCCTGGCCACCGCCACCATGGTGCGACGCAAGATCCGAGGTTTCCTGGCCTGGCAGCAGCAGGCCGACGGACGCTGGTCGTTCTTCGGTCGCAGCAGCGGGCTCAGCCCCGACGCCGCCACCACCGCCTGCGCCGCCGCCGTGTTGCTCGAGAGCTTGCCCGTCGAGCCGCCGGACCCCTGGGACGCGCCGCCCCCGGCGCCGGCTCCCCGCCCATGGAGGCGTCACGTCGAGGCGCTGGGCCGCCACCGGGCCGCCGACGGGCGCTACTTCACGTTCCTCGATCCCCACGGTCGAGGCTACAGCTCCATCACTCCCGAAGGATTACCGCGAGGTGGCTTCGACCGCGTGGTCAACGCCCACGTGTTGCGTTTTCTCGCCCTGGCCGGGGAGGATACCGACGAGCTAAGGGCCTACCTGCTCGCCGAGGTCGAGGCCGGCGACTTCCGCACGGGCTCGACCGACCACCCGAACCCTCTCGCCTTCTTCCATGCCGTGGCCCGCGCCTGGCGGCAGCCCGAGCTGCCCGACCGCGAGCGGCTGGCAGAGCTCCTGGTTCCCCGGATCTTCGAGCTACAGTCGCCGGACGGCGACTTCGGCGGCCCCCTCAGCACCGCTCTCGCCATTCTCGCCCTCGCCGATCTCGACTCCGAGGACGACCGCCTCCTCCTCGCCGGCGCCGCCCTCACCGCCCAGGCCACCTCCGGCGCCACCTGGGGCTACGAGAGCTACCTCCGCCAGGGCAGCGGCTCCGCCAGCTTCTCCACCTGCCTGTCCCTCGCCGCCCTGGGGCGGCTGCTGTCCATCTTCGGTGGTCTGGAAATCGAGAAGACCAAGAAACCGAGCTCTGATCTCTAGTCGAACGGCTGGCGCTCGGCCAGTGATTCCAACCGTTCCAGCCATGCACCAAAATGCGGGCATTCGTCCCGGAGCCGCTCGAGGCCGATCCTTGCCACCACCCGTGGCCCTACCTCACGTTTTCGCGATCCATAGGTAGGGACTTGTGCGATGATTCTCCTGGATGGAGCTGTCGTTGGGCCGTCGTCGATCTCTTCCGGCCGGAGCGCGGCGAGCGAAGCGGCTAGCCGGTCGATTCCCTTCAGATCCCCAGGAAAATCGTCGATCAATCGGCCGGGCTCTACGAGCACCAGGGCTTCGAACTCGTGAACTTGGATGTACGGTAGAAAGCGTTGCGGGGCACCGAGATCGCGAGCGAGCTCCTGCTCGATGTTCTCGACTCGATTGTAGATTCCAGAGATCTTTCCAGCTGCCGCGACACCGGGAAAGTCTCCGGGCAAACCGTAGAAGTCGACCATTGTCGTCATTCGCATGTCGGGCTTCCGATCCTCTGCGAGTAGCCGCAGAATCTGCCTCTTCATGCTCGAGTAGCTGACCAGACCACCCTTCGAACGCAGATCGGGGCGCCTCGGGCGACGAGAGGTCGTCAAGCAAAACGCCGTAGCGAATACGTCGTATCTCGCAAGGTGAGGAGCGAGCACGGTTCGAACGAAAGTCTCTTCCGTCTGTCCTTCCGCTACCACTTTCAGCCGAATCATCAGGGTTTGCCACCGATGAGGTTCTTTTCCCAGAGCTCGGCCAGGGAATATTCCTCGAGCCACTCCTTCAACGGTTCCGGCCGGAGTCGCCGATAGGTCGACTCTCGTCCTTGGCGCTCGACCACCACGACCTCTTCGGGATCGAAGTAGTTGATCAGAGCCGCCGACTGGGTCGCCAGGATCACCTGGGCTCGTGCGGACGCTGCCCGGATCAATCCAGCCACTACATCGATGGCGTAGGGGTGCAGCCCCAACTCCGGCTCGTCGAGGATCAGGACCGCTGGCAGGTCAGCTTCTGGCTGGAGCAACAAGGCAGCCAACGCCATCACTCGCAACATGCCATCCGCTGCCTGTGAGGCGTCGAAGACCAGATCACAGTCCCGCTCACGCCAGCGCAACAACAACTTGCCATAGGCGTCGGGCTCGAGCTCGAACTCGGCGAAGAAAGGCAAGATGGCACGGACGGTTTCGGAAATTCGCCGATAGTAGAGAGGCGCCTCCTCCTTGAGCCGAAACAGGAAAGGAGCCAGGTTTCCTGCATCTTCCTTGAGGTATCGACCATCTTCCCGGTTCCATTTGTTCCGCATCCGGGCCGTCTTGGCCGTGTTGTGAAACTGGTAGACCACACATTGCCGAAGAAGGGCATGGATGACTCGCGCCGTTTGTTCTCCCTGCTCCGCTCGCTCGACCAAGCGAGCTTCGGAGTGGCCTGCCCCGAGGTCTATCCAAGGCGCCTTCGTGTCGAAGCCATCACTCGAGAATCGATATCGTTCCTGTGTGTAGATCAGCGCATCGCCGGAGGCATGGGCGAGCCGGAACTCATACTCGTTGATGCCAACCCCTGTGCGAAACCTCAGACCCGCATCCAGGAGGGGTGTAACCCCGGGACCATCGTGAAGCAGCGTACTGGCCCCACCCAGCATCCCGACATGAGACTGCAACTGCCCTGGGGGAACCAGGCTCCAGGACAGCAGGCGAAAGAACGAGATCAGATTCGACTTTCCTGCACCGTTGGCCCCGATCAGGACATTCAAAGGTGCGAGAGAAAAGTCGGAAAGGTCGCGGATCGTCTTGAAGCCAGAGATCTTCAGCCGATCGAATTCGACTGCCATTCGCCAGTTCCTCCTCCTTGGAGTCTATCGCCTGGGCTCATAGAACCACTTCGATCAGCCGCGGCCCGGACTCGGCGAGGGATCGTTCGAGCTCGGTGGTCAGTTGCTCGGCGGTCTCGGCGCGAGTCGCCGGCACGCCGAAGCCACGGGCGATCTGGACCCAGTCGGGTGCGGGATTCCCGAGGTCGAGGAGGGCCCGGGCCCGGGGGCCGGGGTCTCGGGTGTGGTGGCGGAGCTCGATGTCGAGCAGGCGGTAGGCGCGATTGGCGTAGATCACGGTGGTGATGTCCAGGCTTTCTCGCGCCTGGGTCCAGAGGGCCTGCACGGTGTACATCGCGCTGCCGTCGGCCTGCAGGCTCAGCACCGGGCGATCGGGGCAGGCCAGGGCCGCACCGGTGGCCACCGGCAGGCCCAGGCCGAGAGCCCCGCCGGTCACCGCCAGCCAGTCGTGGGGCGACGCTCCTCGGGTGCGCGGCAGGAGCAACATGCCACCGGTGTTGGCCTCGTCGACCACGATCGCCCCTTCCGGCATCACCGCGGCGACCGCGGCGGCGACCGACTCCGTGCTCAGCGGTCCTTCGGGACGAGGGGGACGCGCCAGGGCCTGCAGCGGTCCGGGCTCGGAAGCATCCAGCTCGTCGGCGAGGGCTTCGAGGGCTCCCAACACGTCCTCCTCGGGCTCGGCGAGCCTGCAGACGCGGCAGGTGTCGGGCACCAGCGAGCTGGCCCCTCCCGGCTCGGCGAAGAAGGCCACCGGCGCGCGCGCGCCGACGAGAACCAACCGGCGGATCTTCGCGAGCTGGGCCCGGGCATGGCGGGGGAAGTAGCGCAGACGTTCGACGGGGAATCGACCGGCGCCGCGCTCGATCCTCGCGTTCAAGGCTTCACTCAGAACCTTGCACCCCGCCGCGGCGGAGACGCGACCCGCGACCTCCAGAGCCGCGGCCCGCAGCGCCCGGCCGCCGAGGAGCAACAAGGCGGGCTCGCCGCTTCGCAGAGCGGCCGCGGCCTCGTGGACCCTCTCGGTCGCGACGGCTCCCGGGCCCGACGGCGGGGATACCTCGGCGATCCTTTCCGCGGGCCCCCAGGCCGCGTCGGCCGGAACCACCAGGCTGGCGACACCTCCCGGCGGCTCGCGGGCAGCGCGGATCGCTTCCGCCACCTCCCGCGACAGAGAACCGGCACTTCGGCTGGTCGCCACCCAGCACGACATCGGCTTCGCCAGAGCAGCGATCTCCGTGGCCAGGGGCGGATCGGCCGCCAGGTGGAACGACGCATGGTCGCCGATCACGTTGACCACGGGGGTCCGGGCTCGGCGAGCGTTGTGCAGATTGGCGAGTCCGTAGGCCAGGCCGGGGCCCTGGTGCAGCAGGGTCGCCGCGGGCCGACCGGTCATGCGGCCATAACCGTCGGCCGCTCCGGTGCAGACGCCTTCGAAGAGCCCGAGGACGGCGCGCAGCTCGGGCACTCGATCGAGGGCCGCGACCATTTCGATCTCGGAGGTGCCCGGGTTGGCGAAACAGAGATCGACCCCACCCGCCACCAGGGTGCGCAAGAGCGCTTCGGCGCCGTTCAAGCAATGCCTCCGAGGGGAACGAAGCGCAGCAGCTTGCCGGTCTCGGGGTGCCGATCGAGGCTTTCCACCGCTCGCACTTCCAGGTCGCCTTCCTCGAGGCCGAGCTCGGCCAGGATCTGCCGCAATCGGCCTTCGACGTGCCCTCGATCCCAGGCTCCGTGCGCTCGCAGCAGCACCTCGAGCCCTCCCGGCGTCTGCCGAACCTGGTACTCGTCGATCGCGGCGACGGTGCCGAGCACGTCGCGCACGGCGAAGGGGTGGAGAGTCTGCCCGCCGGGATAGGTGAAGAGGTCGTCGCGGCGCCCTTCCACGGCGGCGATCCGGCGCCCACGCCACGGCCCCGGCGCTTCGGGGTCGGTTCCCGGCGGATCGGGCAGGAACGACACGGCGTCGGGAACCTCGTAGCGAATCACCGGTAACACCCGATTGACCAGGTTGGTGACCAGCACCTTCGACGCTCTCTCTCCCGGCGGCACCGGGCGGTAGTCGTCGTCCACCGGCTCGATCACGTTGAGGTCTTCGTTCACCACCAGGCTCGGCTCCACCCCATCGGAAGCAGCGATCGGCGCGCTCTCGGTGGTGCCCCAGGTATCGTCGATCGAAACCGGCCACACCTCTCGGGCCAGCTCTCGAATCTCCGGCCACAGCGGCTCTCCGGTGGTGGTGATGCGGCGCAGCGGCAGCTCCAGCTCCCCTCTCTTCGCCGCCTGGGCGAAGACCTGCAGCAGCGAAGGATACGTGGTCAGATGGGTCGGCCGCAGCTCGCCCAGGGCGGCGAGGAGCTCCGCGACCGGTCGCGTGGCGGAGAAGGTCGCATGCCGGAAACGCCCGGTCTCGAAGCAGCGGGCCAGGGCCGCGGAGATGTGCACCGGCGAGGTGGCGTAGACCATCGCCAGCACCGGTGCCCCCTCGGTATCGCGCACCGGCACCAGGCGCGACCGCAGCAACGAGGCCCGACCGTAGGCCATGCGATGGGCCAGGAATCCGTCGAAGTCCCAGGCCATCACGGCCCGGCGGCCGCTGGAGCCTCCACTGGCCACGATGTGGTAGCGATCGAAGAGCAGCGCCGGCTCCTCCTGAGCGCCGATCTGTGCCAGGTGCGCATTCGCGAGCTCGAGACAGAGCCGCCGATCGGTGACGATCTCGTCCCAATGCGTCATCAGGTCGTCTTTGGTCATCGGCGGAATGGCCGAGAGATCGTCGCCGGAGATCTGGTTCGAATCGAGACCTTCGAGGCGCCGGGCGTGCCAGGGGGAGCTCTCCCGGGCAAGCTCCAGGAGATACCGCAGGCGTTCGTCGCGCAGGTCCCACAACTGCCGCCGCGACCAGGTCAGCCTGGCGGTTTCCGCCGGCAGCCTTTGTCGGTAGGCGTGCACATATCGCTGGCGCAGAGTCTCGTAGGAGCTCACCCCGATGTCCTCTCTTCTTCGGCCGGCTTTCCGCGGTCGATCTTTCGAACCCTGTTGAATAGTGTATCGTCTCCCAAACGGCTCGACCCTGGCATTTCCCGAGGATCCTGACACCGGAGAGCGTCTCGGAACTCACCATGCAGCCCACTTCGACATCCGCATCGGAGACCGGCCCGCGGCAGGTTCTCGCCCGCCGGGTCCTCGAAGCCTTCGAAGCCCGCCCGGGCCGAGCCCTGCTCCGCGACCAGGGTGAGACCCTGACCGGCGACCAGTGCCTGGAACGGTTGCGGATTCTGGAGCGCAGTCTCTGCTCCGCCGGGCTGCCTCCCGGGGCGACCGTCGGGGTCTTGATCGCGCCCTCCGCCCTGCAGGCCTTCGCCATTGCCGCTCTCTGGGCCCTCGAATACGTTCCCCGAGTCCTCGACCCCTGGCCTGCTCGCCCCGCCCGCGGAGTCGGCCGAGGCCAACACGCCCTGCTCACGACGACCGAGGCGCCGGCTCTCCCCGAGGTTCCGGTCGTGCTGCGCCTCGCGGGTGGCACGCCCACCGTGGATCTCGTCGCTAGAGCCCGCACCGGGCTCGCGGCTGCCAACCCTTCGGCACCTCCAACCCTTCTTCCTTCTGCCGCCGGGCTCATGCTCCTCACCTCGGGCTCGTCCGGACATCCCAAGGAGGTGGTTCTCTCCGCCGAGGGCCTGCTCTACGTGGCCGATCTGCTGCTCCGGCGTCTCTCCCTCGACCAGCACACGGTGGCCGCGGTGAGCCTGCCGCTGCACCACACCATGGGCCTCAACACCCAATTCCTGCCCAGCCTGCTGGCCGGAGGACAGTCCGTCTTCTTCCCGGCGGGCCTCCGCCTCGGCCACCTCTTCCGCGACCTGCTCGACGCCGAGGCGACCTTCGTGTCGATGGTGAGCGACATGGTTCGCCTCTGCCGGACCGAGAGGAGCCGGCGCCGGCTGCCGGCCGCCACGTCGGTGCGCGAGATGCAGCTGGCGGGCGGGCATATCGGCCCCGAGCACCTGGCAATGGCCCGGGAGCTCTTTCCCCACGCCCGACTCCACAAGGGTTACGGCCTCACCGAGGCGATCCGCGTCTCGATGACCCACAGCGACGAGCCGGGCTTCTTCGACGTGGGCGCCGGCACCGTGCTCCCCGGGCAGGAGGTGGAGATCCGAAATGAGCGCGGCCGTCTGCAGCCTTCCGGTGAACGGGGCGAGATCCACGTCCGCGGTCCCAACGTCATGCTGGGCTATGGCGACGGCGACTCCCCGCTCGACGAGCGCGGGTTCCTCGCCACCGGTGACCTCGGAACTCTCGATGCAGCGGGCCGCCTGGTCGTCTCCGGGCGGCGCGACCGGATCTTCAAGAGCTACGGCCACCGCATCGCTGCGCCGGAGATCGAAGCGGCGGTCCTGCCTCTCGAAGACGTCGCCTCGGCTTGCTGCATCCCCGTGCCCTGTCCGGTCCGCGGCCAGAGGCCGGTCCTCTTTCTCGAGCTGACGGAGCTCGGCATCGCCCGCTTCGCCAACGGCGGTCGCGGCGACATCGAGTCGGCCCTGATCCACCACCTGGAGCCCTACAAGGTGCCCAAGGACATCGTGCTCCTCGAGACCCTCCCCAGCCTGTCGATGGGCAAGATCGATCTTGCGGCTCTCGGCGAGATCTGGGAGAAGCCCACCGGCCCTCGAGACCTGGGCCAGGGTCCCGCCGGCTGCCGCTTTCGACAATTCGAGACCACGGACGTGAGCAGCAAGCTCCGAGGCTCCCCATGAGGTGGAAGATGATCGATCGCCTGTTGCGGTGCGAGCCGGGGGTGTCGGCCGTGGCGGAGAAGTGCTTCGATCCCGAGGAGCCCCTCTTTCGCGACCATTTCCCGGGCTGGGCCACGGTGCCCGGCGTGCTCCAGATCGAGATGATCGCCGCTACCGGCGGCAAAGCCCTGCGCCTCGCCCGCCCCGACCGTTTGAGTGTGCTGGCGGCGGTGAAGAACGCGAAGTTCCGCCGCCCCGTGGCGCCGGGAGATCTCTGCGTGGTCCACGCCGAGATCCAGCAGCTGCGGGAGCATCGGGCCGCCGCGGAAGGCCACATCGAGGTCGACGGCCACACCGTCTGCC
>CAZMEL010000193.1:0-15201 GCA_964565225.1 uncultured Thermoanaerobaculia bacterium
GGGAGATGCAAGGATTATAGTTCGGCCCATGGACCATACTTCGCCCAGATTGCCGCTCTTCGTCGACGGATGCCGCACCCCTTTCCAGCGGGCGGGCACCGGTTTCCGCGACCTGATGTCCTACCAGCTCGCCGCGGCCGCCATCACCGGTCTGCTGCGCCGCAACGACCTCCCCGCGGCGACGATCGATCGCGTCGTCCTGGGCTCCACGGTGCCCAATCCGCGGACCACCAACGTGGCTCGCGAGGCCGCCCTGGCCGCCGGCATTCCTCCGACCGTGCCGGCGTTGACCCTCACCGCCGCGGGAGCCTCGGCTACGGCGGCCATCGGTTTCGGGCTCGACCTGATCACCACCGGCCAGGCGGAGGTGGTGATCGCCGGCGGCACCGACTGCATTTCCGATCCACCGATCCTCTTTCGCCGGGCGATGCGTCAGAAGCTCCTGGCCGCCCGTCGCATCCGGGGCCTCGGCTCGATTGTCTCCTTCCTCCTCTCGCTCCGCCCCTGGGATTTCCTTCCCGACATGCCCGACATCACCGAGTTCAGCACCGGCCAGACCATGGGTGAGTTCACCGAGACTCTGGTACGGCGCCTCGGCATCGGCCGGGAAGCACAGGATGCCTACGCCCTGCGGTCGCACCGGCACGCCGCCGCAGCTCGCCGGGCCGGGCACCTGGCGGCGGAGATCGTGGAGGTTCCCGTGGACGGGCAGCCTCCGGTGACAGAGGACAATGGAATCCGCGAGCACAGCACCGCGGCCGAGCTGGCAGGGTTACCCCCCGCCTTCGATCCCGAGCACGGCACCCTCACGGCGGGGAGCTCTTCGTTTCTCACCGATGGAGCGGCGGTGGTGTTGCTGATGTCGGCGGCTGCCGCCGAGCGGCTCGGAAAGGTACCGCGGGCTCGATTCGCGGCGGTGGAAATGACCGCCCACGATCCCCGCGAGGAGCTTCTCCTGGGGCCGGTGTTCGCGACTGCGAAGGTGCTCGAACGGACCGGCCTGGAGCTCGGAGACCTGGAAGTGGTGGAGATCCACGAAGCTTTTGCCGGGCAGGTGCTGGCGGTGTTGCAATGCCTCGCCAGCCCGGGCTTCGCCCGCGAGCACCTCGGGCGGGACGAAGCGGTGGGGGAGATCGCCGACGAACGGCTCAATTCCTGGGGTGGATCTCTCGCCCTGGGCAATCCCTTCGCTCCCAACGGCGCTCGGCTGGTGACCACGGCGGTCCATCGGCTGGTCGAAGGAGACGGGAAACGTGCCCTGGTCGCCACCTGTGCGGGAGGCGGCCTCGGCCATGCGATGGTCCTGGAGAGGATCGGATAAGATCCGCGCCGGAGGTACTCAATGCGCAGCATGAATCGCTTCGAACGGATCGTGATCGTCGTCGTCTCTCTCGGCCTGGGCTCCTTGATCGCCGGCTGCCAGGAAGGCTCGGCGCCTCCGGAACCGGGTGTCGTGGCCGATGGTACGGCCGAGGACTACGCCGCCATGGCCGAGCGCCTGGCCCAGGAGATCCTGATCGTCGATACCCACATCGACGTTCCCTACCGCCTCGAAGAAAAAATGGAAGACATCTCCGTGGCCACCGAGGGCGGAGATTTCGACGAGCCGCGCGCCCGGGCCGGCGGCTTGAACGCTCCCTTCATGTCGATCTACATCCCGGCGGAGTACCAGGAGACCGGAGGCGCCGCCGAGGTGGCCGACCGCTTGATCGACATGGTGGAGTCGTTCGCCACCGAGTCGCCCGACAAATTCGCCATCGCCACCTCCCCGCAGGATCTCGAGGATCACTTCGAGCAAGGCTTGATCTCCCTGCCCATGGGCATGGAGAACGGAGCCCCCGTCGATAGCCTGGAGAAGCTCCGCCACTACTTCGACCGCGGCATTCGCTACATCACCCTCACCCATTCCAAGAACAACCTGATCTGCGATTCCTCTTACGAGCCGGAGGACCAGCGCCAGTGGAACGGCCTGAGCCCCTTCGGCCGAGAGGTGGTCACCGAAATGAATCGGCTCGGCATCATGGTCGACGTCTCCCACGTCTCCGACGACACCTTCTACCAGGTGATGGATCTCTCGGTAGCCCCGGCGATCGCCTCGCACTCCTCGGTGCGGGCGTTCACTCCCGGTTTCGAGCGCAACATGGACGACGCGATGATCCGGCGCCTGGCGGAGACGGGGGGAGTGATCCACATCAACTTCGGCTCCTCCTTCCTGCTCCAGTCCGTCAACGAAGCCTCCAACGCTCGCTGGGCCGCGATCCGTGAGCACGCCGTGGCCAACGGCCTGCAGCGAGGCGACGAGGAGCTGACCCGTTTCGTCGAGGAATACTCCGCCGAGAATCCGCCGATCTTCGCCGATATCTCCGATGTCGTGGCCCATATCGACCACGTCGTCCAGCTGGTCGGTGTCGACCACGTGGGAATCGGCTCCGACTACGACGGCGTGGGCGACTCGCTCCCGACCGGGCTCAAGGACGTCTCCTCGTATCCGAACCTGATCCGGGAGCTGCTGGTAAAGGGATACTCGGAAGAAGACGTGCGGAAGATCTTCGGCGGCAACCTGCTGCGGGTCTGGCGCGAGGTCGAGCGAGTGGCCGCGGAGATGCAGGCGGGTTGAGCCGTCAGGTTTCGGCGCCCGGCACCAGCTCGTCGACCACCGGCGGCCGCTGGCGCAGCCCTCGCACCACGGGCACCAGCACCAGGCATAGCAGCACCAGGCCGGCCGCGGAAACACCGTAGGGATCGAGGCTGGGCAAGGTCTGCCCCGGCTCCGAACCCGGGGAGCCCGCTGCCGGGCGGAGGGCGAGGACTCCGAGAACCAGACCGAGGGCCGCTGCGGCGACCAGGGGCCAGCGCAGGCTCTGGTAGAGAGCCTGCCAGCGGCTCAGGGTCACTCGGCCACGTTTCCACCTCGGGCCCAGCAACTCCGCCAGCTGCTCGAACATCCGCTCTCCCTCTTCCGGGCTCGAGTAGTCGATGACCTCGCGGATCTTGCCCGATCCCCGGCGGTACACCAGCTCGAGCCGGCTCGAAGCGACCATGTTCCGCACCTGCAAGATCTCCGGAAAGGCAATCGTCAGGGCGTCGGTACCGAAGACGACGCGCGGATCCCTGCCCGAGCGCACGGCCTCCGAGCGGGAGCGCAGCTCTCGGGCATTGCGCCGAGCCACCAGCAGGTATCCCTCGCCGATGGTCACCAGCTGCTGCCGTGCCAGGTCGAGCCACAACCGGCCCACGCCGTTCCGCTCGGCTTCGGCCTCTGCTGGCGCAGGTGGAGATGTCTCCGGGGCCGCGGCCATCGCGGCGGCCGCGGACTCGGGGGCGGCGGGTTCGGGATCCGGACGTTCCGCCGGACCGACCCGCGGCTCGACGGGGGAGGCTTCCGGGGCTGCCGGGGGCTCGGAGGCTCCGGAGACCATCTCGGCATCTGTTTCCACCGGCTCGACCGCCTCCTCTTCTTCGAGCCCGTCGGCTCGATCTTCCACCTCGTCCAACGCTTCCGGAGCCTCGATCCCGAGGGCCTCGGCGAGTTTCTCGGGGCTCGCCGCCACCAGCTCGCCGAGCCAGCTGGAGAGAGGAATCAGCTCCTTGCCGAGATCGGGCATGTCGGAGCCCGCAGCGAACGCCTCGGTCGTGGCGTCGGTCACCAGGTCCATGGTCGCCCCGAGATGGGTGATCAGGGTGCGGAGATTTTCGAGGGGTGCTGCGGATTCGAGCTCGAAGGAGTCGACGCGCAGCTTGTCGGCCTGGATCATGAGCGGCCGGGAGCCCGAAACGAAGACCAGGAGCACCAACAACGGTTTCCCCCGCATTTCGACCCGGCCCGCGAGGAGCGCCTGGACCTGGTCTGCCGCCACCGCGGAGAGCTCGGGAAGACCGAAATCCAGGGCACCATCCTCGAACCGCAGCCGGGGGGCCAGGCGGGGTGCGAACAGCAGGCTTCCAGTCCCCAGATCTTCGGGGCGTCGGGCAACTCTCATCGGGCTCTCCTCTGCGGGTGCGCCGGTTGGACCAGACCCCGCGGCTCGGGCCGGCAGAAGTTAGCAAACGGGATAGGGGCACACCAGCCGCCCCTCGGAATCGACCGGATTCGGCGGCCGATACGCCGGGCCGATGGCGGCGGTTGTTTTCCCTTCCCTGAAACCGGGCCCGGGTCCCTCGGGACCCGGAAGGTAGAGTAGACTCTACACATGCCATATCGCCCGATTCGTAAGCTTCTCTGTGCCAACCGTGGCGAAATCGCCATCCGCGTCTTCCGGGCCGCCACCGAGCTCGGTTGCCGGACCGTGGCGATCTTCAGCTACGAAGACCGAGTCAACCTGCACCGCTACAAGGCCGACGAAGGATATCTGATCGGCCAGGGCAAGAATCCCGTAGCGGCGTATCTCGGCATCGACGAGATCATCGAGGTCGCCCTCGAGAACAAGATCGACGCCATTCATCCCGGCTACGGCTTCCTCTCCGAGCGCGCGGACTTCGCCCGCGCCTGTGAAGAGGCCGGAATCGCCTTCGTCGGCCCCAGCAGCGAGACGATCGAGCGCCTGGGCGACAAGACCACGGCCCGGAAGCTAGCGAAGCAGGCCGGGGTTCCCGTGGTGCCGGGTACCGACGGCGCCGTCGACCTCGAGAGCGCCCGGGAGTTCGTCGCGGAGCACGGCTTGCCGGTGATCGTCAAGGCTGCGTTCGGCGGCGGCGGCCGAGGTATGCGGGTGGTACGCCAGGCCGAGGAGCTCGAACGAGCTCTCGAGCTGGCGGAGTCGGAAGCCGCCTCCGCTTTCGGCGACGGCACGGTCTTCGTCGAGCGTTACCTCGAGGCGCCACGACACATCGAGGTGCAGATCCTGGCCGATGGCGAAGGCAACGTGATCCACCTCTTCGAGCGCGACTGCTCGGTGCAGCGCCGACACCAGAAGGTGGTGGAGATGGCCCCCGCGGTGGGTCTCGATCCCGAGGTTCGGGAGCGAATTCTCGACGACGCCGTGAAGCTGGCCGAGACCGCGGGGTATCGCAACGCGGGGACCGCCGAGTTTCTCGTCGAGAGCTCGGGGCAGCACTACTTCATCGAGGTCAATCCGCGGATCCAGGTCGAGCACACGGTGACCGAAGAGGTCACCGGTGTCGATCTCGTCCAGGCGCAGATCCGGATCGCCGGGGGCGCTTCCCTGGCGGATCTCGGTCTCGAGGCCGGCAAGATCGGGCTGCGGGGCAACGCCGTGCAGTGCCGGGTCACCACCGAGGATCCGACCTCCGGCTTCCAGCCCGATACCGGCCGTATCGAAGCCTACCGAGCCGGAGGCGGCATGGGGATCCGGCTCGACAGCGGCTCCGGGTACTCCGGCGCCCGGGTCTCGCCCCACTACGACTCCCTGCTGGTGAAGGTCACTGCCCACGCCCTCGACTTCGACGCCGCCGTCGCCAAGCTGCGCCGTGCCCTGGCGGAGTTCCGGGTGCGCGGGGTGAAGACCAATCTGCCCTTCCTTGCGGCGGTGCTGCGGCATCCCACCTTCCTTTCGGGCGATGCACGAACCAACTTCATCGACACCACGCCGGAGCTCTTCCAGTTCCCGCCGCGCCGCAACCGCGGCCAGCGCCTGCTGCGTTTTCTCGGCGAGGTGATCGTCAACGGTCCCCCCGTGCCCAGCGCCAACACGGATCCCCCGGCTCGGGTGGCGCCCGAGGTTCCTCCCGTGCCCCGCGGCTCCAGGCCGCCCGAGGGCTGGCGCCGGGTATTTCTGGAGAACGGCCCGAAAGCCTTCGCCCAGCGGGTTCGCGACCACAAGGGCCTGCTGATCACCGATACCACCTGGCGCGACGCTCACCAGAGTCTGCTCGCCACCCGAGTCCGCACCAAGGATCTGGCGGCGGTGGCTCCGGCGACGGCCCGGACTCTGGCATCTTGCTACAGCCTCGAGATGTGGGGTGGCGCCACCTTCGACGTCGCCCTGCGGTTCCTGCGCGAGTGCCCCTGGGATCGCCTCGAGAGATTGCGCGAGCTGGTGCCCAACATTCCCTTCCAGATGCTCTTGCGGGGCGCCAACGCGGTGGGGTACACCAATTATCCCGACAACGTGGTCTTCCGTTTCGTGAAGGTGGCCAAGGAGCGGGGGATCGATGTCTTTCGCATCTTCGACTGCCTCAACTATGTGGAGAACCTGAAGCTCGGGATCGACGCGGTCGGCGAGGCGGGCGGCGTGATCGAGGCGACGATCTGCTACACCGGCGACGTCTCCGACCCGTCCCGTACGAAGTACGGCATCGACTACTACATCGACCTGGCCGGGCAGCTCTCCGACCTCGGCATCCACATTCTCGCCATCAAGGACATGGCGGGTCTGCTCAAACCCGCCGCCGCCCGCCGGCTGGTGAGCACGCTGCGCCGCGCCTTCCCGTACCTGCCGATCCACGTGCATACCCACGACACCGCCGGTACCGGCGTGGCCTCGATGCTGGCCTGTGCCGACGCCGGGGCCGACGTGGTCGACGTCGCCCTCTCCGCCATGTCCGGGCTCACCTCCCAGCCGGCGATGAGCCCCATCGTCGCCGAGCTCAGCGGCGGGGAGCGCGACACCGGCATCGAGCTCGGCTCCATCGGCGAGCTCAACGGCTACTGGGAGCAGGTCCGCGGCCTCTACGCTCCCTTCGAGTCGGGCCTCAAGAGCGGCAGCTCGGACGTCTACTCCCACGAGATGCCCGGGGGGCAGTACACCAATCTCCAGTTCCAGGCCCAGTCCCTCGGCCTCGCCGGTCGCTGGCAGTCGATCCAACGGGCCTACTCCCAGGCCAACCAGCTGCTGGGCGACCTGATCAAGGTCACGCCTTCGTCGAAGGTGGTGGGGGATCTGGCCCAATTCATGGTGCAGAACGATCTCGACGCCGAGAGCGTGGTGGATCAGGCGGAGACCCTCTCCTTCCCGCAGTCCGTTCTCGAGTTCTTCCAGGGCCACCTCGGGCAGCCCTACGGAGGGTTCCCCGAACCCTTCCGCACCCGGGCCTTGCGCGGCCTGCCGATCATGGAGGGGCGCCCGGGTGCGACCCTGGAGCCCTTCGACTTCGCCAGCCTGGAATCGTCTCTCGAAGCGACCTGGGGCGAGAAACCGGCGGAGACCGACCTGCTCTCGGCCGCCCTGTATCCGGCGGTCTACCAGGAGTACATGGAATTTCGCCAGAAGTTCAGCGACGTCTCGGTGGTGCCCACGCGGAGCTTCCTGGCCCCCCTCGACGTCGGCGAAGAGATCCACGTCGAGATCGAGCGCGGCAAGACCCTGGTGGTCAAGCTGCTGGCGGTGAGCGAGCTGAACGGCGACGAGCGGGAGGTCTTCTTCGAGCTCAACGGGCAGCCCCGTTCGATCCGGGTCAAGGATCTTGCCGCCAACGTGACCGAGGTGGTTCGCGAGACGGCCGCACCCGACGATCCGGGCTCGGTCGGCGCACCCATGCCCGGCGGCGTGGTGGAGATCCAGGTCGCGGTGGGCGAGTCCGTGGCCAAGGGAGACAGCCTGGTGGTGCTCAGCGCCATGAAGATGGAAACCGCGGTAGCCTCTCCGGTGGCCGGAAAGGTGAAACGCCTCACCGTTGCCGAAGGTGACATGGTGGAGGCCGGCGATCTCCTGGTGGTGATCGAGCCGGAGGCTGCGGACGGCAAAGCCGAGGGCTGAGCCACCCCGGCCTTACAGGGGCGGAGGGCCAGATGCTCGCACGTTTCTGCCTCTACGGTTTTCTCAAGAACCAGAAGTACTACGAGCCCTTTCTCGTCCTCGTTTTCCTCGAGAAGGGGTTGAGCTTCTTCCAGATCGGCTTGCTGATCAGCTTCCGGGAGCTGTGGATCCACCTGTTGGAGATTCCCAGCGGAGCCGCGGCCGATCTCTACGGTCGGCGCCGGGCGATGCTCCTCGCCTTCGCCGCCTACCAGCTCTCCTTCCTCGTCTTCGCTTTCGCCACTTCCTTCGGCGCCTTCCTTCTGGCCATGCTCTGCTTCGCGGTGGGGGAGTCGTTTCGCTCCGGTACCCACAAAGCGATGATCTTCGACTGGCTCAGCGCCCAGGGCATGGGGCAGGAGAAGGCCCGGGTCTACGGCAAGACGCGCTCGTGGTCGCAGCTCGGCTCGGCGGTCTCGGTGCTCATTGCCGCGGCGATCGTGATCTTCGAAGGGCGGTTCTCCCGGGTCTTCCTCTATGCCCTGGTTCCCTACACCCTCTCGATGCTCAACTTCCTCGGCTATCCCGCCTTCCTCGACGGACCCGCGGCAGGGTCCGGCCGACGTCCCTCGTTCCGCGCCCTGGGGCGGCATCTGCTCGCCGCCCTCCGCGACTGCCTGGAGCGGCCGGCTCTCCGCCGTTTGCTGGCCGAGTCGATGGTGCAGAAGGGTACCTGGGCAACCCACCAGGGGTATCTCCAGCCGGTGTTGCAGCAAGCGGCTCTGGCTCTTCCTCTGGCCATGACCCTGCCATTTCTCGGAACTCTGGAGCCCCGGGGCCGCACCGCTCTTCTCACCGCCGGAGTCTACTTCTGCCTGTACCTGCTCACGGCCGTGGCTTCCCGTTCGGCCCATCGCGGGCGCGACCTCGCCGGTGGATCGGAGCCGTTCACCCGCTGGATCTGGGGCCTCACTCTGGCGAGCTATCTGGCCCTGGTCGCGGGATTCCTCCTACCTCTCGACGGGCTGGTGATTCTCTGCTTCGTCGGCCTCGCCCTGCTCCAGAACCTGTGGCGCCCGGTCTTCCTCGAACGGATCGACCACAGCTCCGACGCCGCTCTGGGAGCGACCCTGCTGTCGATCGACAACCAGAGCCGCTCCCTTTTCGTGCTCGTGGCCGCCCCGCTCACGGGCCTGGCGGTCGACCGCTGGGGTCTCGTCTCGATCTGTCTGCTCGGCCTCGCCGGCTCCACGGCCGTGCTCCTGGGGTCGTGCCGGTTGCGGGGGATGCACCAAGGGTCGGCGCAGAATAAGCTCCAAGCTTGAGGGGGGAGGGCGCGCCTCGTTTCACGGTTACACTCGACTAGTTTTCGGAATCGGTCTCTTCTTCCGTCTCACCGTAGGAGTGATGGGTCTGGATCGTTCCATCGAGGCGATGGATCACCACTCGGCTCGGCTCCTGGTTCTTGGCCAGTTCCCGAGCCGTGTCGACGGCTTCCGCTTTGGTTTCGGTCACGCGAACCGCGCGCTCGGCTCCTTCGGCCTGCACCTTCCAACCCTCGTCGTGAGAAGTCACATGGTAGACCTTGCGCTCGCTCTCGGTTTCCGCCTGCAGCCGGTCGACGAGATGAGTCAGGCGTTCGACCCGATCACTGAGCTCACGGATCTGATCGCGAGTGGGAATCGCGAGGTGATCGAGGCTGGCGGCGACGGTCTCGTCGACCTTCGAGCCCAGCTTCTCGAGCACGGCCTCGGCGTCCTCTCCGGCGCTCTGGACGGTCTTCTCGACCTGTTTCCGCCGTTTCTCTTCGACCTTGCGGCCGCGCTCTGCGAGCTTGTCGAGCAGCTGGCCGCTCTCTTCCTCGACCGAAGCGATGGCACCGAGACTCACCAACCATGCGTTGCGAGCGGACGAGCGGAGGTTGGCCTGCATTTGTCTGGGGCTGAGAATTTCCAACATATCGATCATCTCCTTGTTTTCGAATTCGAATCCGACCCTGCGCCACCGGCCGATCTCTCGATCCGTGGTGGTCTGCAGTGGTGGTCGCTCGTTGGCGAGTCCGGGACGGATCACCGGAGCTGGAATGAGTAAATAGCAAGATCGGTGCCATGAGAGAGAGCCCCATGAACCCGCGATCTGAAGGCCTCGCTTGTGATTCTTACAATCTTCCGTGGTGCTTTTTGCACTCTGACGACAAGGGTTTCGAGCGCCTCGCGACCGACTCGGAGCCTCGGAGCCGTTCAGGAGAGGGGGTCGAAGGCGCTGCAGGGCAAGACGTCAGGAGCTCTCGGGAAACAGCTGGTCGTCGAGGGATCGTAGAGGATTGTGCAGCTCCCACCGGTTCGCCGGAAACGATCCCGCCTGGAAGGTCAGAACCTGGCGGAAGACCGGGTAGGGGAGGAGGTCCGCTTCCTTCCGGAGCGCTTCTTCGGGTAGCTCGAGAAGCTGGGCCATGGCGTCGCGATGGCCGGATCGTGCGCGGTCGACTCGCAGGTGCCCATCGCCGTCGACATGAGGTCCTCGCCACTTTCCTTTCTTGCCGTCGCCTGCCTCCGATCCCTGGCTCGTCCCTTCTTCCGGCTCCTCTTCGACCCAATGGACAAAGGTGACGAGGTGAGGTTTCGTTTCGCCGGAGGGAATGGAGGGTTTCTGCGCCTTCACGCCGCCGGGATCGCGCAGGCGGAACGTGTTGTCGGGAACTTTCAGCCGAACTTCATAGGTGGTGGCCTCGGGCTCGGAGTCGAGTAGCCCTTCGGTCTGGCTGGTGATCACGTTGCTCAGAAGACGCAGGAGCTGGCGGTCGAGCCCGGAGACGAGATTGCTCAGGTGGGAGCTCGAGATCACCTCTTCGAGGCGACGGTTGATCGCCTTCAATCCTTCGGCCAGCTCGGGGCGGATCTCCGCCGGGGTCGGAGCCGGCGGCGCCGGGTCTTTCATCTCTTTCCCGTAGCTCTGCAACAGGAGCTTGCAGGTAGCCAGGGATTCCAGGGCACAAAAACGGCCCAGTTCCGATGCATGCTCCCGCGCTCGTAGCGAGGCGAAACCCGCAAAACCCTGGATCGCTTCGGCCGGTAGCTCGTAGCGTCGGCCCGTCTCGAGATGGAAGGGAGCGATGCCCACCAAGGCAGTGTGCTTGCGACAACCTCCGAGACCCATCGCCAGGTCGAGGGCGACCTGGAGAAGAGAATCGAGGTTCCTTTCTTCCTCGGATCCTGCCGGTATCGGCTCGGGCTCTGCCTCCACCTCGGGTGCCAGGGGGTCGGGACCCGTGACCTCGACCCGGGCGATCTCCTGCTCCAGGGTGAGGGCTCTGCCGGGAAACGCCAGGCTCTGCCGTTCCTGCTCCAGGATCGCCGTGCAGAACTCTTCCAGCTGCCGCTTCGTCTCGCCTCCGGTATCGAGCCGCAGAGCCGTGCCGAGAATCCGATGGAGCTTCTCTCGGCATTCGGCTCGCCGGTCGAGCTGGAATTGCTCGTCGCCGTCGATTCTCCGGGCCTCGTTGAAAATCGCCAGGACCAGAGTGCCCACTTGGGGCAAGAGTCGATCGAGGGTCGTTCTCCGGCGCAGATCGTACCCATCGAACCAGCCGAAGAGGTTGGGTTTCTCGAGCAGGTTTTCTTGGAAGACTCCGAGGCGGAAGTCGGTCTTCAGCTCGTTGACCAGGGGATCGACGAAGAGGATCCGGCGGGAGAACGGGCGATTTTCGTCGGGGGGGTCGGTGTCTTGGCGGTTGGCATCGCGGTTGGCATCGAGATACGAGGCCAGCTGCACCGCTTCGCGGATCGGCTCGTTGTTGAAAGTGCCGCCATCGACGAAGGAAAAGAGGTATTCGTCGGCTCCTCGCAGCTCCTTGGGCCAGAACGGACCGTATTCGAAGGAGTGCCGGCGTAGAACCACCGGGGCAAAGGCAACAGGGAACGCCCCGGAGGCGATGGCGGTGGCACCGAGGGTCGCCCAGGTCCGGGGATCCTCCAGGGCTCCGGGCTGCTCGCGACCCGGACCCTCGGCGCCGACGCCGAGGCCTGCCTGGTAACGCATCCAGCGAGACGGCCGGGAGACCGGCTCCTCCGTCGTGGTGCGGAAGTCGAGATCGAAGACCCGCAGATCCCGGTAGATCTTGGACGTCAGGCCGTCGACCAAACCGAGCTCTTTGAACCCGTCGGCAGCCAGGCCATAGATATCGGATTCCCTGGGCTCTCCGCTGAATTCGGTCCGAGCATCGGCGATGAGTGGGGTGAGGCGGCCGAGAGTCGCCGCGAAGAGCACTCGCTTGCCGAGGATCTGAAGATCATCGAAGCTCTGGGGAGGCCTCAGCCAGTGGCCGGCAATGGCCTCGACGGCACCGCGGTCGAGGATCCCGGCCTCGTGGCGCAGGTCGCGGTTCGAGCCGGCGCCCAGCAGGTGGCCGAGGTCGATCTCCGGCGCCCGCACCCACACGTGCTCCTGGAGATCCTGGGCGATCTGGGCGGCGACGAGAGAATCCCACAGATCCTTCTTGTCCGGCTCGTCGAACGCATCGATGTGATCCGCGAACTGTTCCCGGAGCCGGCCTTCGGGATCTTCGAATCCCGGAAGAGGGAGGGACCCGGGAGACGCCAGGGCGCGCAAGAGCAGCACCAGGGCCATCGAGCCGGCGCTCGAGCCGCTGAAGACGTCGACTACCACGCGGCCGTAGAGCGCGTCCTCCTGGGCAGCCTCGACGATCATCCACTTCAGCGCTTCGGTCAGCGCGGCGCCGGAGTAGGCCCCGAGCGACACGCCACCACCCATGGCAAAAGCAACTCTGAGCTCGGCTTTCATCGACTTCCCTCCAAAGTAGAACAAGGGTCAAGACAACGGTCCGGAACGGGGGCCACCGTACATCTTACCATCGGGGCGCCACCGCCCTGTCGGGGGCGCTACTCGGAGACGGTCGGCAGCTCGAGAACCAGATCTTCGGGGCGCAGGCACACCCGGTCGTCGCAGGCCTGGATGCGTAGCCGAAGGGGCAGGGAGATGCGCGGAGCAGCGTGGGCGGTCGGCCAGAGACGGCCGCGGATCTGCACCGTTCCCTGGTAGATCGATACCGGCTCGTCCTGGAAGCCGAGCTCCACGGATTCGGCCGGCGGATAGGTGAGGTCGCCCAGCTCCCAGCCGGCGGAATCTTCGCCGAGGGAGAGCTCGGTGGCGATCGGGTCGCCGTCGATGGGGGCGGCGGCGTTCACGTGCCAGCCCTCGGCGATCCGCAGCTCCAGGGAAAGCGCCCGAGCCCCTCTAGCGTCGGGCGCACCGAGCTCGGCCTCGACCCGTACCTTGCCGTCGGCGGCGTATTGGCGAGGGCCGACCTCGCCGTGCAGGAGCTCGTCGAGGGCCATGAGCAGGTAGGCGAAACCCGCCGGCTGCTCGGAGATCCGCCCGGAGAAGGCCTTCACCGTGGCCTGGGCCCTTTCGCGATAGGCCACCCCCGCGCCCCGCCGGGCCAGGCCGCTCAGAAGCCGGACCGCTACCGAATTGCCCGAAGGTGTCGCCCCGTCGCCCGGGCTCTTGGGGCGGCTGATGAGGTGTGGGTCCATGCCTTCACCACTCATGAAGAAGCCGCCGTGCTCGGCATCCCAGAAACGAGCCAGCAACGTGTCGGCGAGCTGCCGGGCGCGGTCGAGCCAGCGGCTGTCTCCGGTGGCGTCGTAGAGAGACAGGCAGGCCTCTCCGAAGTACGCGTAGTCTTCCTGCAGGCCGGGAACGGAAGACGACCCCTCGAGCCGGACCCGGAAGAGCTGCCCGTCGTCGCGGTGGTGGACCCGCCACAGGAAGTCGGCGGCGCGCTCGGCCGCCTCCACATATCGCGGCTCACCGAGGATCTCACCGACCTCGGCCAAGGCGGTGATCATCATGCCGTTCCAGGCGGTGAGCAGCTTGTCGTCGCGCAGCGGATGCTCTCGCTTCTCCCGCACCTGCCAGAGCTTTTCGCGCAGGGCATCGAGGCGGGCGAGGAAGGCCTCCGGTTCCTGCCCCTGCTCCTCGGCCTGTTGCCAGAGTCCCTTCTCCAGATGCAGGATGTTGTGCCCCTCGAAGTTGCCGCCGTCGGTCACGCCCCAGATCGGGATCACCCAGGCAGCGTCCTCTTCGCCCAGGGCTTCTCGCAGCTGGTCGGGGCTCCAGACGAAGAAGACCCCTTCCTCGCCCTCGCTGTCGGCGTCGGTGGCGGAGTAGAAAGCACCTTCGGGCGAGGTCATCTCCCGCAGCACGTAGTCGAGGGTCTGGCGGGCGATCCGGCCGAAGAACGGATTCCCGGTGAGGCGATCGCCGGCTGCGTAGGCCCGGCTCAGGTGGGCCTGGTTGTAGAGCATTTTCTCGAAATGGGGAACGAGCCACTCCGCGTCGACGCTATAGCGGTGGAAGCCTCCGCCGACCTGGTCGTAGATGCCGCCCCGGGCCATCGCATCGAGACTGCTGGCGGCGGCGTCCAGGGCGTCGTGGTCGTCGTGCCGCAGGCTGCGAGCCAGCAGATAGAGCAACTCGGGCTCGTGGGGAAACTTGGGTGCGCGGCCGAAGCCGCCCAGATGGGGATCGAAACGGGAGAGGGTCTGCCGCACGGCCCGGGTGAGCACTTCCTGTCCCAGCTCCCGGGTCGCCCCGCGCGCCGCCGTGACCTCGCTCACCGCCGCCGAGATCCGCTCCGCCGAAGCCTCGATCTCGCCCCGTTTCTCGTTCCAGGCCGTGGCCACGTTCTGCAGCAGGGCGGCGAACTGGGCCGGCGGGAAGTAGGTGCCGCCGAAGAAGGGTTTGCCGTCGGGCGTGAGGAAGCTCGACATCGGCCAGCCGCCGTGCCCGGTGAGCAGCTGCACGGCGGTCATGTAGAGATCGTCGACATCGGGACGGCGTTCGCGGTCGATCTTGATGCACACGAAATGCTGGTTCATGAGCCTTGCGATCTCTTCGTTCTCGAAGCTCTCGCGCTCCATGACGTGGCACCAGTGGCAGGTGGAGTAGCCGATGGAAAGGAAAATCGCCTTGCCTTCCGCCTTGGCCCGGGCGAAGGCCTCCTCGCCCCAGGGATACCAGTCCACCGGGTTGTGGGCGTGTTGCAGCAGGTAGGGGGAGTCTTCGAGGATCAGCCGGTTGGTGTAGGTCGGCCTCCCGTCGGCATCGAGATGATGGGTGCGGGGCTCGTAGCCCGATCCCTTGCCGGCCAGCGCCAGGGCCAGGGATTCGCGCAGCTCGGGGGCGTAGGGCTCGGCTCCGGGATGGGGATTCGACACGGCGTTGCGCTCCTCGGCGGCGGGAAGGTTCTGCCCCGGCGCCAGGCAGGCCCCGAGGACGAGGATCCAGACGATCGGTACCAGGCTGCGACGGACTCGTCCGAGCCGCGACGGGCGACCCGCCGGGCGGGAATCCGGCCTCGCCGTTGTAGAATCCCGGCGACATCCTGCGGGTAATGCTACGGGCTCTGGTTGGTCGCCGAGGGAGTTGACGAGATCATTGAGACTGGCGAGAGGCATGAGATGACGAGAGGGTACTACACTCATTATCCCCGGGCCATTTTGTGGCTCGTGCCCGGAGGAGAGCACGTCTCCACCGGGTCCCGGGA
>CAZMEL010000194.1:0-15193 GCA_964565225.1 uncultured Thermoanaerobaculia bacterium
GGCTCCAGGAACGCCGACTCTTACGAAACCGAATATCCAATCTGACAAAGTAGAAGTAGAGACAAGAACTGCGAACCTGGATGATTCATCAGCCTCCTGCTGCGAGGCCGGATCTTCATGAATCTACAGCGTTACGCCGCCCTTCCGCTCCTCGACAGACCGCAAGTATGCCTCCGTCGCTCCAGGCCGCCAAGCCTTGTATATTCAAGAACCTACGGCCTCTCACGACGAAGCCTGATGAATAATCCAGGCTAAGTTTCTGGTTGATCTGCTCTGTGATAATCTCTGCGAGCCCAAACAACCAACCAGGAGGAAACCGATGGCTCGCACTTTGCTGTTGTCCCTGATCGCCGTGTCTCTGAGCTTCCTGTTCGTTGGGGTGGGAGTGGCCGAAAAGCCGGAAGTGGCTCCGGTGGCCCAGGAAGAAGAGGCCACGCAGGCTGCACCGGTCTGCAGCGCCGAGGGTGGCTCGGAGATGTCGTTTCCCGTGACCGCCGAGGATCTCTTGCCGTCGACGAATATCGAAGACTGCACCGGTGATCCTGCATGTCCGCCGGGATGTTGGTGCGTCAAGGTGCGTGACACGATCTACTGCGGCGGCTGCTGATCCTTCCCGCCCGAGAAAGGGCGGCCCTCCGGGTCGCCCTTTGAAAAACCAAAACCTTCCTTTCGTCTCCCTGCCCGATCGATCGCTCCTCGCCTCGATGTTTCGTGCGGCAGATCCTCCCTCCGTGTCTTCCCTGGGATCTCGCCTCTTCGGCATTTCCCCGGGGAATGGATCTCGTCCCGATCGATTTCGATCGGGTGTAGGATCCACCGAACCACACGACGACCGGCGCCCGGGTGCCGGCTCTCCCCGGAGGAGAAAGGAGCAAGATGCTGACGATACGACGCGGACGCAGTCGCCTCGATGAGAGGATTTGGATCTTGGGGCTGGTTCTCTGGACGGGGCTGGGAGTGGCGTGTCAGCCGAATTCTGGGGGTGGTGAGCCGGGGCAGGTGGAGACGGGGATCCCCGCGGTGGAGGTGTCGGCATCGATGGTGGATCTGGCCACGGCGAAGATCCTGGACCTCTCGTATCCCTACAGCGCCGACACGGTGTACTGGCCCACGGCTCCCTCGACCTTCGAGCTGGAGCAGCTCTCGTACGGCCCCACGGACGGTGGGTATTTCTATGCTGCGAACGCGATCAGCACACCGGAGCACGGCGGAACCCACCTCGACGCTCCGATCCATTTCTACGCCGATCGCCAGACGGCCGACGAGATCCCCCTGCGGCGGCTGATCGCTCCGGGAGTGGTGATCGACGTTGCCGCCCGGGCGGCGGAAGACCGCGACTATCTCTTGACGGTGGCCGATGTCGAAGCCTGGGAGGCGGAGCACGGCGAGGTGCCCGAGGGCTCGATCGTCTTGCTCTACACCGGTTGGGGGGCGTTCTGGCCGAATGCCGCCGAATACATGGGCGACGACACCCCGGGGGATGCCTCGAAGCTCAGCTTTCCTTCGTTCGGCCCCGAGGCGGCGGAGCTGCTGGTGAAGGAGCGACGGGTCGGGGCGCTGGGAGTCGATACCGCCAGCATCGACGGGGGCCGCTCGACGGATTTCATGGTGCACCGTATCGCCAACGAGGCCGAGGTGCCGGGGCTCGAGAACGTGGCCAATCTCGACCTGCTGCCGCCCACCGGGGCCTGGATCTTCGCCTTGCCGATGAAGATCGAAGGAGGCTCCGGCGGGCCGGTGCGGATCGCCGCCGTGTTGCCGGCGGAGTCGCCCGGGCTCGCTCAGAGCCCGTAGCGGTAGCCGCGGCGGGCGCGGATCTCGACGCCGGGATCCTGCGCCCGGACCTCGAGCCGTTGGTAGCCGATCTCTCCGGCCGGGCGTGCCGAGACGAAGCTCAGCAGGTAGTAGCCGGCGTTCTCTTCGCTCACCTCTTTGAGCGGGTTGAGGAATCCTACGAAATCCTCGTAGTACACGCCGCCGGTGTCCTCGGCAATCTGCCCGAGGGCGTCGCGAAAACGCGGGGCCCGGCCGGGTGGTGTGAGATCGATGGGGTAGACGGCGACGTTGTTGTCGTTGAGCTTGGCCTCGAGAGCGGGGTAGAGCTTCGGATCGGGACGGGTCGTGAGGCTGGCGTATTCGTCCTTGCCGAAGCCGATGGTGAACATCATCAGGTTCTTGCGCCCGACGAGATATCCCGTGGCTTCCGCCAGGCGCCCGAGGCTGACGTGGATATCTTCTCGCTTGCTCTCGGGAGAGGCCAGGCGGCGGGTGATCGAGACCGGCCGGTCGATGGCGTTGCGGCGGCGGTCGGTGAAGGTGCGGGGTTTCTTACCGCTGGCGGCCCGCTGCAAAGCTTCGAGCAGGGCCTCGCGGTCCTGGGTCAGATCCTGGTAGATCACCAGCTCCCCGTCGTGGCGGACCACGGCGGCCCAGTCGGACGGCAACATGTGCTCGGTCACCCAGCGGCGGCTCTGCTGGCTGGCCCGTAGCTGCTGGATGATCAGTCGGTTGCCGTAGGCGCGGAAGCGGGTCTGATCGTGAAAGAAGAAGATCAGGAAACGGCTGGACGGAACCTCGTCGTCGATTCCCACCTGTTCGCCATAGCGGGTGGCGTAGTAGTCGACGCTGGTGATCTCCACCGGCTCGCCGTTCTCCTCGACCACGAAGTCGTCTTTCTCCAGTCCCAGGATCATACGTCCTTCGGCATCGGTGGCGAGGACGTCGAGGGTCACTTCCGAGACTTCCACCAACTCGTCGAAGGTGGTCAGCTCGGCCTGGGCGAAGAGGGTCGGGGCGGCGGTGACGAACCAGGCGAGACACGCGACACCGGTGGACAGGCGCAGACTTCGAGCGGGCAAGGCGGGCCTCCTTTCAAAAGCCTCGGGCGGATGGCTCAATGATGCCAGAAAAGAGGATGGCCCGGGAGATGGCGGTGACGAATCGGGTCGTTTTCGGGGACCACCCGCCGGCTGGCAGGGGACTCGGACGGCGGGCACGCAGGAATCAGAACAAAGGTCTCGGGACCCCCCGCAGCATGGGCTCTCCGCTGTCGGTGTCCGGTCCGTCGCCGACGGTGAAGACGAAGGTCGAGCCATGGCCGAGACCCTTCGACTCGACCCAGATCCTGCCGCCATGTACCTCCACGATTCGTTTGACGAGAGCCAGGCCGACTCCGGTGCCCTCGGTTTCGTCGGGCTGCAGGCGTTCGAAGAGCCCGAAGACTTTTTCGTGATGTTTGGGAGGAATGCCTTGGCCGTTGTCGCGCACGTAGAAAACGGTGTGCTCGTCCCGATCCTCGTGGCCGATCTCGATTCGTGGAGCCGGCTGAGTGCCCATGAACTTGATGCCGTTCTCGACGAGGTTCTGGAAGATCTCCAGCAGCCGGATCCGGTCGCCCCGCACGGTCGGCATGGGGTCGGCGATCGAGACCTCGACCCCCCGTTGCTCGATGGGTCCGGAGAGGAGCTCGACCGCCTCCCGCGCGAGCTCGTCCATCGCGACGTCCTCGGGCGGATGGGTCACTCGACCGATCCGAGAGAGCTCGAGCAACTCGTCGAGCAGTCGGCTCATGGTGAGGGCGGCGCTGCGAATCCTCTCGATATCTCGCTCGACCCGGGCGGGCTCGCCGCGGGCGACGTCCTTCTCGAGGAAACCGAGGAATCCGGTGATCGTGACCAGCGGGCTCTTGAGGTCGTGGGAGACGGTGTAGGTGAACCGCTCGAGCTCGGCGTTCTTGGATTCCAGCTCTTCCTGGGCCTGCCTGCGGATGGAGTTTTCCTGGCGCAGGTCGCGGTACAGCTCCGAGAGCTTCTCGGTCATCTCGTTGAAGGTGCGGGCGAGGACGCCGATCTCGTCTTCGGTGGACACCGGGGCAGTGGCGCTGAGGTCCCCCTGGCTGACCCGCAGCGCGCTCTCGGTGACCGCGAGCACCGGTCGGGCGATCTGCCGGGCCAGGAGCAGGGTTCCCACGGTGAGCGCCAGAGCCAGCAGCAGGCCGACCCCGAAGATCAGGGCGGCGAGATGCCGGGCCGGCCCGAGGGCTTCGGCCTGGGTGATCTCGACCAAGAGGGCGAGCTCGAGCTCCTCGATCCAGCGGTAGGCGCCGATCACCCGGCGTCCGCGATGGTCGCGGTAGAGATCCTGGCCGTCTTCGCCGGCGATGGCGGTCTCGATTCCTCGGGAGCGGACCCCGCGCGGAAACTGATCGCGGCCGAAGCGGGTGGCGGAGACGAAAGCGTTGAGCCGATCGACGAGGTAGAGATCACCGGTGGTGCCGAGCCCGGTGCTGGGCTGGGCAATGCGGTCGAGCTCCTCGAGGTCGAGGTGGGCGGCCAGCACTCCCAGCACCCGGCCCGAGTCGTCGCGCAGCGGGGTCGAGATCGTCATGGTGGGGGCGAAGGTCAACGGCGAGGGGTAGACGTTCTGGACGAACGTCTGCTCGAGGCCCCGCAGGAAGAAGCTGTCGTTGACCCGGTACTCCCCTTCGTGAGCCCGATCGGAGCAGGCGACGATCAGGCCACCCTGCGGGCTCAACAGGAGGATCTCCTGCAGGTGGGGCTTGAGGTCGGTCGTCGAGTCCAGGAATCGGTAGAGACGCTCGCGGCTCTCGGAGAAGGCTCCGGGCTCGGCGTCGCCGGGCTGGGCGCTACCGGGCTGGGCGCCGCCGGGCTGGGCGCCGTCGGACTCGAGGAGATCCGCGGCGAGCTTCCGGAGGCTCGGAAGCGATGCCAGGTAGATCAGGTCGCGACGTTGCTCGGCGACCCAGCGCAGGAGCTGCTCTTCTCCCAGGATCGCCAGCACCTCCAGCCGTTCGGCCACCGATGTCTCCAGGGCCTTCCGCGCCTGGCGGAAGGCGAGGGAGCCGGCGAGCACGACGATCACCAGCGAGAGCAGCAGGAAGTGCCCGACCAGTCGAGCCATCAGGCTGCGTCGAAACCAGCGGATCATCGGCCGGCACCCGAGCCGTCGACACGTCTACCGCGGAAAGGTCCCGTCACATCCATGGTCGTCGAGAGTATCAGCGAAGATGCACGAGGGCGCGACCGGATCAGGGAAGGGGCTCGATCGGTAACCAGCTCCGGATCTCGAGGCGGCCGTCACGAATCGAGAGCAGGGGAAGGGCTTCGATCGGCTCGACGCCGCGATCGAAGGTAAAGGTTCCAGCCATACCCTTGAACGGGCCCATTTCGAGCAACGCCTGGCGAATCGCTGGACCTTCGGTGGAGCCTGCGACGGTGATGGCTCGAGCCAGGATGTGGACCGCGTCGTGGGTCAGAACCACCGAGGAGCTGATGCGGTCTTCGAATTCTCCCTGGTAGGCCTCGAGAAAGGGCCTCGTGCTCTCGTCGACCAGGCTCTCGTGCCAGAAATCGATGAAGTAGGAGCCCTCGAACTCCGGGCGATCGGGAAACGCCCGGCGGTCCCAGGTGTCGGCACCGACCAGAATCGCGGAGATTCCCTGGGCGGTGGCTTGCTCGACCTGGACGGGAACGTCGTCGGAATAGTTGGGGAGCAGCAGGGCTCCGGGCGCCACCCGATGGATGCGCTCGAGCTGTGGTGCGAAGTCGGTCTCACCGGTGGTGTAGGTCTCGCTGGCGACGATCTCGCCGCCGAGCTCTCGGAATCGTTGATCGAAGAGGGTGGCGAAGTTCTGGTTGTAGTCGCTGGCTGCGTCGTAGAGGATCGCCGCGGTCCGGATCTCCAGCTCGGCGAAGAGGAAACGGGCCAGGAGAAGTGCCTGGACGTCGTCGGAAGGGCTCATGCGAAAGACATACTGGCGGTTTTCGGCCAGCCGGCTGTGGGTGGCGGTCGGAGTGAGCATCGGAATCTGCTGGCTGTCGGCGAGGGGGGCTACGGCCAGGGCATTGCGGCTCAGCAGGGGGCCGATCAGGGCGACCACCTGTTCCTGGTTGATCAGCTCCCGGGCGAGCCGGACCGCGACCTCGGGGCGATCGGTGTTGTTGCGCACGAGGAGCTCGATCGGTCTTCGCTCCCCTGCCACCTCGATCCCCCCCGCGTCGTTCAGCAGCTCGACGGTCAGCCGGGCGGCCCGTACGGCGGGATTTCCGAGGCTGTGGTCGACGGCCCCGTCGCCGAAGGGACCCAGGAGGCCGAAACGGATCGGCTCGGGCGCGGGTGTCTCGGCCGGCCGGCAGGCGGCCGGCAGCCAGGCTCCGAGCAGGAGCAGAGCCACGGCACCGGCGCCCCAGCGGCCTCGACGCCATGCCGCCAGGCGCGAACGGTGGGCGGCGGGGCGCCGGCCGGGCTCGATTTCGGGCGATGGGCTCATGGTGCCTCCCCGTCTCGAATCGACGAGACCACTTCGACGTTTCCTCCGGAAAATCGCAACATCAGGGCCGGCCAGCTGGGCTCTCCGGAGGCTCCGAAGGTCACCGGGCCGACGGTCCCGGGAAATGCCTCCGTTCGCGCCAGCTGCCGCTGCAGGGTCGGCCCGTCCAAGCTGTCGGTCGCTTCGATCGCGTCGACGATCAGGCGCACGGCATCGTAGGCGAGGGCTGCACCGGTCGCGGGCTCCTCGCCGTGGAGCGTACGAAAGCTGGCCAGGAACTCCTGGCTTTCCGGACGTTCGTTCTCGGGGTGCCAGAGACCGAAGACATAGGCCTGGTCGAGCTTCGGATCCTGGCTCATCTCCTTCACGTTCCAGCTGTCGGAGCCGAGGAAGGTGGCTTCGAGGCCCAGGGAGCGGGCTTGTTCGGCCTGGCGGGTCGCATCGCGCCCCGGGTTGGGTAGGAAGAGAACCTGGGCCCCGAACGCCGCGAAACTCTGCATCTGCGGTCGCCAGTCCGTATCCCCGGCGATGTAGGGCTCGGATCGCACCTCGACTCCCAGGCGTTCGGATTCCTCGACGAAAACCGAGGTGACCTCGCGGGAGTGGGAGTTCGTGCGATCGTAGAGCACGGCGATCCGTTCGGCCCCCAGGGAGCTTCGGGCGAAGCTGGCGAGGACCCGGCCCTGTGCGCCGTCGGTAAGAGCGAGGCGAAACACGAACTCCTTGCCCCGGGTGACTTCGGGATGCGAGGCGGCCGGGCAGATCATGGGAACCCGGGCCTGCTCGGCGATCCGGGTGGCGGGTACCGCGGTCTGCGAGATGAAGGGCCCCACCAGGGCAGCCACTCGATGTTGGTTGATCAAGAGCAGCGCCTTCTCGAGCGCCATTTCCGGACTGGCGGCGGTGTCTTCGATAAACAGGACGAGAGGCCTGCGGCGGCCGTCGAGGCGAATCCCGCCGCGGTTGTTGATCTCGGCCACCGCCAGCTCGGCACCGAGCAGCTGGCTCGCGCCGTAGTCGAGGGTCGCACCGGTGAACGAGGAGAGGAATCCCAGCGGGATCGGCTCCTCGGGCGACGAGGAGCATCCCGCAAGGAGCAAGCTGACCAGAATGGCCAAGGAAGCTTTCTTGGAAGGGGCCCTTCCCATGGCCTTTCAGCCTACCAAAACTCTCGGGGCCCGCGGCAGGAGATCACCTGGCCGTTTTCGCCGCGGATCGAGGAGCAGGGGTAGCGGTCGGAATGGAGACGAAGAACGTGGAGCCCCGGCCCGGGCCCTCGGACTCGACCCAGATCCTTCCGCCGTGTTTTTCGAGGATTCGGCGTACCAGGGCCAGGCCGATTCCGTTGCTGCCGGCGGGTGCTTCTTCCGACGTCTCGAAGATCCCGAAAATCCGTTCGTGGTCTCTGCTCTCGATCCCGCGGCCGTTGTCACGCACGAAGAGGGTGGAGGGGTCTTCGGCATGTCGGCCGATCTCGATCTGGATCCGGTCGGAGCCTCCGGGGAAACGCAGCGCGTTGTCGAGCAGATGCCAGAACATCTGTGCCAGGCTGGCCTCGTCGCCGAGGACCGTCGGCAAGGTGTCGACGACCTCGACTTGTGCCTCCTGCGCGGCCAGGCGCTCCCCGAGCAGATGCATCGCCTCCTGCAGGGGGCGTTCGAGGGCAACCGCTTCGAAGGGGCGTGGCTCGAGCCCTGCCTGGGAGAGATGGAAGAGCTCGTCGAGAAGGCGCTGCAGCTTCTCGGTGGCGGTCTCGAGGCGATCGAGGTCGTGCCCCACACGCTCGTCGTGGCCGGTCTCGAAGTCACGGCGGACCACGCCGAGGTAGTTGGAGATCGTGACCAGGGGATTTCGCAGGTCGTGAGAGACGGTGTAGTTGAACCGTGCGAGCTCGGAGTTCCGCGCTTCGAGGTCGAGCACCAGTCGTGCCAGCTTGCGATGGACGTCGAGCAGCTCGAGGTGGGTTCCGACCCGGGCCAGGAGCTCTTCCTTGGCGATGGGTTTGGCGAGGAAATCGTTACCACCGGCACCGAGCCCGGCCACCAGGTCGGCGACCTGGGTCTTGGCCGTCAGGAAGAGGATCGGTAGCTTCTCCAGCGGATGGTCGCGGCGGATCCTGCGGCAGACCTCGTAACCGGAGATCCTGGGCATCATGACGTCCAGCACCACCAGATCGATGTCTTCCCGGGCGAGGATCTCCAGCGCCTCCTCGCCGTGGGAGGCCTGCTCCACGAGGTAGCCGGCCGATCGCAGGTGGTTGTAGAGCACGGCGCGATTCACCGCCTCGTCGTCGACGATCAGGATCCGGTGAGGAGTGGCGCGAACGGGCTCGGGGGACTGGGCGAGGTCTGCTGGCGCCTCTAGCGGCGGATTCTCGGGGACGGACATTGGAGAGGGAACGCCGGGAGACTCCGGTGGGCTGGCCGGAGCCCGGGCGATCGGCAGATCGAAAGTGAGCACCGTTCCCTGCCCGGGGGTCGACTCCACCTGCAGCTCGCCGCCGTGCAGCCGTACCAGCTGCTGGGAGATGGTCAGCCCGAGGCCACCCCCTTCCAGCCCTTCGACCGAGCCGCTGCCGGTGGCGAAGGCCTCGAAGATTCGCTGGCGTTGATCGCGGGGAATTCCCATTCCCGAGTCGCTGACGGCGACCCGGAGGGAGCCTCCGATCTCCCACGCATTGATCTCGACCTTTCCGACCTGGGTGAAACGAATGGCGTTGTCGACCAGGTTGTGGAGCACCTGGGCGATTCGATTCTCGTCGGCCGAGGCCGGGGGAAGATCGGCGGGCACCCGGTTGATCAGCCGCAGGGGGCGCTCACCCACCAGGGGACGCGACAGGGCGAGGACCACATCGGCCAGCGCCCGGAGGTCGACGCTGCGGCGCTCGAGCTCGATCGCGCCCTGGCTCAGGCGGGAGTGGTCGAGAATATCGTCGACCAGGCGGCTCAGTCTCCGGCCGCTGGCGAGAATCATCCGAAGATCGCGGCGAGCCGCGGCCGGGAGCTCTTCCGGTGGTCGATCGAGCAGAGACTCCGACAGACCCGTGATGCCGAACAGAGGCGTGCGCAGGGCGTGGGAAGTGGTGGTCAGGAACTCGTCCTTGAGGCGGTCGAGCTCTCGGAGCTGCTCTACCGTGGCCTCCTGGCGGGCGAGCTTCTGGTGCTGGGACCTCCGCACCATCAGCACCAGGCCGAGGGCCGCCAGGCCGTAGAGGGCATAGGCCCAGGGGGCTCGCCAGGGAGGTGGCTCGATCTCGAGCTCCAGAATGGCGTGCTCCCGGCTCCAGGAGCCGCTGCGGTCGGCAGCCCGAGCGCGTAGCCGGTAGGTGCCGGGGGGCACGTTGGTGTAGCGGCCGAAGCGGCGGGTGCCCGCGGGGCTCCAGTCCTGATCGAAGCCTTCCAGAAAATACTGGTAGCGGTTCTTGTCGGGGCGGAGAAACCCCGAAGATGCGATCACGAACGAGAAGTCGTTGTTCCGGTAGTCGAGCTCCACCCGATCGAGGTAAGGGACGGCTCGAGGCAGGAGGTGGGCTTCCGGGGCGCTGACGAAGTCGGTGAAGAACACGCTGGGGGCGGTCTCGTCGGCCGAGGGAGGCTCGGGCAAGAAGCCGTTGAAGCCGCGGATACCGCCGAAATAGAGGTAGCCGTCGGCAGCCCGCAGGCAGGCGCCGAAATTGAACTCCAGATCCTGCAGGCCGTCTTCGAGATCGAAGGACGCCCAGTGGCCGGTCTCGGGATCGAAACGCGAGAGCCCCCGGTTGGTGCTCAGCCACAGGCGGCCGGCGTCGTCTTCGAGGATGCCGTGGACCACGTCGTCCACCAGCCCGTCGCTCTCGGTAAAGTGCCGAAACCGACGCTGGCCGGGCTCGAGGAGATCGAGGCCTCCACCATCGGTGCCGATCCAGAGTCGCCCGCGGTGGTCGCGGTGGAGATAGCGGACCACGTCCTGCCCGAGGCTGTAGGGGTCTTCGGGGTCGTGCCGGTAGTGCTCGAAGTGGCCGGTGCTCGGGTCGAAATGGTCGAGCCCGCCGCCCCAGGTACCGATCCAGAAGCCGCCGTTGCCGTCGGGCTCGAAATGGGTGATCAGGCCGTGTCCGGGCCCTTCCGGGCCGCCCTCGGGGCTCGCCGGGAAGTGTTGGAAATGTTTTTCCCCGGGCTCCAGCAGGTCGATACCCTGCCCCTGGGTACCCACCCAGAGAAACCCGTCGGAGTCGAAGAAGAGGGAGGAGATGCGATCGGCGGCGAGGCTGCCCGGGTCCTGCGGGTCGTTCAGGTAGTGCCGGAACGCCCGGCTCCGCAGGTCGAAACGGGCCAGCCCTGCCCCTTGGGTGCCCACCCACAGCTCTCCCTCGGCCCCGCGGGAGAGGTCCATCACGCGGTTGCTGCCGAGACTGTTGGGGTCGGCGGGATCGTGGGAGTAGTGCTCGAAGCGGCCGGTGACAGGGTCGAAACGATCGAGACCGCCTCCGAAGGTACCGATCCAGAGCTCGTCGTCCGGCCCTTGCTCGAAGGCCGTGACCACGGGATTCCCGAGGCTCTCGGGATTCTTGGGATCGTGACGGTAGAGATCGAAGATCGTTGCCCGGGGATCGGTGTAGGACACGCCTCCCGGGGAGGTACCGACCCAGAGGATTCCACGGCGGCTGATGAACAGGCTGGTGATCCGGTCGTGGGCCAGGCTCGAGGGGATGTCGGGATCGTGACGAATAGAGAGGATCGTGCCCTGGGCGGGGTCGTGGCGCAGAAGCCCCCGAGCCTGGGTGGCGATCCACAGGCGGTCCTTGCCATCGAAGGCCAGGTGCCGAACCGCCTGCTCCGGCGGATCGATCCATGGCACGCGCCGAAAACCACTGCTGCCCCGATTCCGGCGGAGCAGGCCGGCGTCGGTCGCCGCCCAGAGATGGCCCTCGGGACCGAAGAGAAGGTCGTGAACCGCGGACGGGGCCCCTGTCTCCGGGACCGGAGGCAGGGCCTGGCGGCGTACCTTTCCCTCCGAGGGATCGAAGGCGTCGATTCCAGCGCCGGTCGCGAGCCAGAGCTCACCCTCGGGAGTCGGCAGGATGTCGCGAACGCGGTCGTGGCTCAGGCTCCGGGCATCGCCGGGTCGATGGCGAAAGTGGGTGAACCTGCCGCTCTCCGCATCGAATCGATCGAGACCACCGTCGGTGCCGACCCACAGAGTTTCGGTGGCATCGATCGCGAGACGAAGAACCCGCCGGTGCCCGAGGCTTCCGGGATCGTCGGGATCCGGGACGTAGACTTCGAAGGTCTCGAGCCTCGGGTCGAAGCGCAGAAGGCCCGCATCGGTCCCGAGCCAGAGGTCTCCCTGGCCATCTTCCAGGATGTCGTGGATCCAGCCGGAGGTCTCGGGCTCGAAGACCTCGAGCTCGTGCCCATCGAAACGATTGAGGCCGTTGCCGGTACCGAACCAGAGGAAGCCTTTTCGATCCTGGTAGATCGAGAAGACGTTCATCTGCGAGAGGCCGTCGCGATTGGTCAGATGGCGGAACCTGGGCTCTTCCCGGGCCCGGGCGGGTTGGGTGAGCAGGCTCAGCCACAAGCTGCAGACCAGCGCCCAGGCTCCGGCGGGACACAGCGACTGGCGTCGATGAGAAAACATTCGTGATCGGGTCTCGGCAATGGCAACTCTGCACCGGCGCGACAGGGGGCACGCGGTGAATTTGTCATAAAAGAAAACGATACTGCAGGATACCGCAGATCCGAGCTTCGGGCCCGAATTTCCCTCGAACGGAGCGGGGAGATCCGGGCCTCATCTGGAGGCCGGGAGCAGCTTCTCTAGAATCGAGGCCAGCTCTTCGAAACGAAACGGCTTGCTGATGTACGCGTTCATTCCCGCATCGAGAAAGCGGTTGCGGTCGTGGGGCATGGCGCTGGCGGTCAGCCCCACCATCGGAGTATCGAACCCCTCCGCCCGCAGGGTGCGGGCGATGTTGCATCCGTCGCGGCTCGGCAGGTTGCCGTCGATCAGGGCGACCACGAACTCCCCGGTACGGAGCTGCTGCAGCCCTTCCTCCCCGTCGGCCGCCGTACAGGTCTCGAAGCCCAGGGTTTCCAGCAGACGGCAGGCCACCAGGCTCGAGACCTCGTCGTCCTCGATCACCAGGGCACGTCCGGCCAGGGAAGGAAGCCCTGTCGCGGGGTCTTGTTCGGTGCGCGGAACCTCGAGGGTCGGGTCGAGAATCTGGGTCAGCAGTCGGAGCAGCTCGCCGTGGCGAAGGGGAAGGGTGGTCTTGGCGGCAAGGGCGGCGGAAGGCTCCTCGGACGTGGCCTCGTCGCGCCAGCGCTCGCCGGGGCGGAGGGCGAGGATTCCTACCGCGCCGCGGTCGATCCAGGGCCTGGCGAGGGCGAGGCTCGGGTGATCGGTCAGCACCAGCCGGGGCGCCGACGCGGGGTCGGCGTCGGGAGGCAGAACCTCGATACCGGCTTCGGTCAGCCACTCGGTGGCCACGGTCGTGGTGGTTGGAGAGCGCAGGAGCACCAGGGCCTTCTGCGCCTCGAGCCGTTGGAGATCCGCGGTTTCCGGGTTGGGAGCGACGATCGGCAGCTGGAGCTCGAAGCTGAAGGTGGAGCCTTCGTCGGGTGCGGACTCGAGCTCGACCTTGCCACCGAGGGATTCGATCACCTGTTTGACGATGGCGAGCCCCAGGCCGAGCCCCCGGCGATTCCGCAGCACTCCCGAGTCGGCCTGCACGAAGGGCTCGAAGAGCTTTTCCTGCATCGCAGGAGCGATACCGGTGCCGGTGTCGCGCACGAAACCGAGCACCTTGCCGTCGTCGCGCTGACGAGCGCCGAGCACGACCTCCCCACCCTCGGTGAACTTGAGGGCGTTGCCGCCGAGATTCAAGTAGACCTGGGCGATCCGTTTGTGATCGCCTCGTCGTTTCACCCGAAACTCCGACGGCAGGTCGACGACCAGGTCGATCTCGGCCGGCGCCTGGCTCGCGAGGGTCATGGCGACGTCTTCGAGGACCGACCGAAAGTCGAAGGAGTCCTGGCGCATGCCCGGGTCCGACTCGGCGGCGGAGAACTCGAGAATCTGGTCGACCAGGGCGAGCAGGTGGCTGGCGGATCGTTCGATGTCGCGAATCAGGTTGAGATGATCGGCTCGCAGCTCTTCCCGCTCCAGAATCTGCACCAGGCCGAGGACACCGTTCAGAGGGGTTCGCAGCTCGTGGCTGACCATGGCGAGAAAACGCGCCCGGGTCCGCCCGGCATGGCGCGCCCGGCGCTCGGCGGCGCTGCGCACGTCGATCTCGTGGGCCAGCTGACCGATGTTCTGGCTCATCTGCTGCTCGGCCCAGCGGCGCTCGCGGAGGAAGATCCAGACGACCAGGCTGGCGACCACGGTCACGCCCAGAGAGTCGATCAGATCCTGGATCAAGAGGTGCCGAGGCGAAAACGAGGTCGGCGGCGCGAGGCCGGTGTGGTGAGCTACCACCAGTGCCGCCATGGTGATGCCTCCCATCATCCCTCCGATCCACACCCCCCGGCGCCCTTTCACCAGGCCTCCGACCAGTGGACAGCAGAGCAGCCAGGAGAACGAGGCCGTCTCCACTCCGCCGGTCATGACCGTTCCGAGGGTCGCCATGCCCCACACGAAGACCAGCAGAAGAGTGCCCGCGGCCTCCACCTTTTCGTGGGTGGCCATGGCGTAGACGATCCAGAGTGCGAGGAGCGAAGAGACGAGGAAGGAGAGGCCGACGATCGGTTGGGACGCCGCGGTGACGGTGCCGATCGAGACCACGATCACGGCGCAACCACCGGTGATCCCCTGGATCAAGCGGATGAGCCGCTGTTGGCCGATTTGTCGAAGATCAGGCTCGCGAAAAGGCTTCGGCATTCCGACAAGTATACGTAAGGATTTTTGTCGTCCGCTCCGGACAGAGCGATAGAACAGGAAGCAGCGGCTCGATTCCGCGTCCAGGGGGCGCCGCTCCGACCAGGGGCCGCGAATGGAGATCGGTTGCGATCCGGGTGCCGAGGCTCGGATCGGGACTCAGCCCGAGGCTCTGGGGGCGAGGATCTCGAGCACGTTCTTCTTCCGGGCACGGCTCACCGGCAAGCGGCTGCCATCGCTCAGCACCACGGCGCAGGCACCCTTGAAGAGGTGGTCGATGGCCTCCACCTCGTCGATCCGGACGATCGCCCGGCGGTGGACCCGGAGGAAGGCGCGGGGGTCGAGGCTGCGTTCGAAGGAAGCGAGGGAGATGCGCACGAGAAACGTCTCTTCGCCGGTGTGGATCCGGGAGTAGTAGTCCTCGCTCTCGATCCAGACCACCTCGGTCACCTTGAGAATTCTCGAGCGGCCCCGCGTCTGGACCCGGATCCGGCGCATGGGCTCTGCGGCCTCGGTGCTCTCCGTCTCCTCGGCCCCTCCTGGCGTCGGGTCGGGGATCGGGGGCGGGTCGGGACGGCAGTCGAGGCGGGAGCCGAAGGCGACCATCTGCTCTGCGAGATCGCCGAGCCGGCGTTCTCGGATGCGCTGTTTGGCCCGTTCCAGGGCCTCGGTGAAACGACGGTCGGAGAAAGGTTTCACGAGATAGTCGAGGGCCGCCACCTCGAAGGCGGGAATTGCGTAGTGGCCAAAAGCCGTGATGAAGATCAGCACCGGGAGCTCCTCGGCGCTCAAGGCCTCGGCCACGGCGATTCCGCCCTGTCCCGGCATTTCTACGTCGAGGAACACGAGGTCGGGCCGCAGGGTGCGGATCGTCTCCAACGCGTGCTCCCCGTCTCCCGACTCGCCGATGCAGTCGATTTCCGGATCCTCGGCGAGAAGATCGACGATCACCTCGCGGGCGAGGGGCTCGTCGTCGACGACCAGGGCTCGGATCGGGCTCATCCCGCGGCTCGACGCAGTTGCGAGCTCGCCTGCCGAGCTCGCAAC
>CAZMEL010000195.1:0-15180 GCA_964565225.1 uncultured Thermoanaerobaculia bacterium
TTCTGACCAAATCGTTAACTTAAGAGGTGGTCCGAAAACTGGGGTCCATTACACTCCTCGTCGTCGGCGACAACCTCGAAACCGACATCCAGGGCGGCCTCGCCGCCGAGATGCGTACGGCTCTGCTGCTCACGGGGGTGTCGACACGGGAAGATGTGGAGCGGTCCGGTGTTCGGCCCGAGAGAATCTTCGCGAACATCGAAGATCTGCAGGGAATTCTCTAGCCTTGCGGCCTCTCGAAGGATCCTGACCTCCAATTTTTTCGAACATTTACTCTTGACACCGAACCAAAGCCAGACTATCCTACGCGAGACATAATAGGCTGGAACCGATGTACAATTTGCCAGCTCTCGACATGGGCTCATCCGAGAGCCAGAACATTTTTTCGAGCTTGCAGCCATAGGGGCTGTAGTGGAGAGGGCGTCTTGCCCGTGACCGAAACTATCTGATTTGTGACTGAGGAGGATGAATGATGTTGAATCGCTTCATTGCGATGTCTATTGTTTTTTCATTGGTAACGATGGCCTTTCCCGCGCTGGCCCAGACCGAAACCCCACCAGATAGCTGCGCTTCTCTCGGCGATCAGCCGACCCAGCAGATGAGCGACGATATCTCACTTCTCGACCAAGAGAGCCCCGAGGAAGACGACACGGAGAGAGACGGTGGCGGAAGCCCTGAAGACGTCCCCGACCCCATCGTCGACGACACGTTCAACTGTTGCCGCGCAAGAATCTGCTGCTAGTTCTTGCCTGACGAGTATTGTAGAGCCCCTCCACCGACACCATTGTTGGTGAGGGGCTTCGCATTTTGTGAGAATAATCGAAAAGGGCAAATCCGTTCTGTAACTTTTTCGTTGGGTCTCATATTCAATGAAACCATACTGGTTCCTCTTCCGTCGTCGGATCGATCGCTCCTGGAAATCCTTCGGAAGCTCTTCGGCTCAGCTCGGTATCATCGTGTCTCTGCTGCAGCTGGCAGCCGCGTCGTATGCAGCCTATTTTGCCTGGTCGCAGTATCAAAGGAATATCGAAAAGGACAAAGTCTCGGCCGCCCTCGAGTTCATCCGTGAAAGAGACAAGGGAGCGACACGAGAAGCTTCCGTGGCTCTGAAAAAGTGGAAGAACAAACCCGAGACCCGGCAATGGTTCGTAGAGCTCCAAAAGCTACCTGCGACCGAGCGTTCTGAGGCATACCGCAAAGGGCAAATCGAGAGAATCAGGAAGGACGGGTATGAAGACGGCTTCAACACCGTGTTTCGCTACTACCGCGACGCCGCGATTTGCGCAAGGAGCAACGTCTGTGACCCGGACTTGATGTGCGAATTCACTTTCAACGACTTCCAGGCCTTCCGTGAGAACTTCCGTCCTCTGATCGAGGATCTCGGAAACTCCGCTCTAGAGCTCGACGTCTTCGCGAAAAGAATCTGCGCCACCGAGTTCAAGGACTACTGTTCGGAATATTGGTTCTCTCCCTACTGCCAGCCCAAGATCTCGCCGTCTTGATTGCGACCTGCTGATTCCCCCTACCCCCGGGCCGCCAGCTCGGCGATCCAGGACTTGATGCCTTCGTCGAGGGAGGCGCGGTCGCGGTGGCGGGCGAGGGCGATGTCGACGAGGCGGTCGACGAGGGCGGGCAGGGGTTTGCCGCTCAGCTCCCAGAGCCGGGGGTACATGGAGATCGAGGTGAAACCGGGGTGGGTGTTGATCTCGTTGATGTAGGCCCGGCCGCCTGATTCGAGCAGGAAGTCGACCCGGCTCATGCCCCAGCCACCGATGGCTTCGAAGGCGCGAATGGCGAGGTCTTGCAGCCGGCGGGTCTCGGCTTCGGGTAGATCGGCCGGCGCCAGGAGACGGGCCTTGTCTTCGAGGTATTTGTCGGCATAGTCGTAGAAATCGGCCCCGGGCACGATCTCACCGATCACCGAGGCCTCGATCTCGCCGTATCCGAGCACCGCGATTTCCAGCTCACGCCCTTTGATACCTCGCTCGACCACCAGCCGGTCGTCGAAACGTAATCCTTCCTGCACCGCCGCGCAGAGATCCGCCGCGTCCGTGACCTTGCTGATCCCGACACTGGAGCCGCCGATGCAGGGTTTGACGAAGACCGGACGCGGCAGCCGCTGTAACCGCTCCAGGACCGCCGCGGAATCGCGGTCGACCTCTCCCCGGGTCACGATCTCGCAATCGACCACCTGCAGACCGGCGGCTGCCAGCTGCTGCTTGCAGATGGCCTTGTCCATGGCCACCGCGCTGGTGGTCACCCCGGTACCGGCATAGGGTAGATCGAGCATCTCGCAGAGCCCCTGGAGACAGCCGTCCTCTCCCCAGGTGCCGTGCACGATCGGAAAGACCACCTCTACCTCGGCGTGGATCAGCCGGGTGAACGACCCGCGAATCTCCTCGCCGCTGACCGGTAGATGGTCGAGCTCGCCGTCGAGGGCCGCCGCCCCGATCTCTCGGGGCAGCCACACACCATCGGGAGCGATACCCAGGGGAACCACCTCGTGGCCGGCCCCCCGGAGCCCCTCTGCCACGGTTCGAGCCGAGGTGATGGACACCTCGTGCTCCACGCTGCGTCCGCCGAAGACCAGACCTACTCTCGCCATGCCATCCTCCGCGTCTCTCGATTCCCGGCGGTCCGCTCTCTCCTCAGATCGGGCCGAGATCGATCAGGTCGACCGACTCCACCTCTTCGACCTGGCGCAGCACCTCGAGCACGGCCGAGCTGGGCGCTTCGTCGATCCGCGCGACGGCCAGGGCCAGGTTGAGATCCTGCCGCCGGGAGAGGTGGATCTCGGCGATGTTCACCGCCGCCGTACCGAGAATCGTACCCAAATTTCCCACGACTCCGGGCACATCGCGGTTGCGGATCACCAGCAACACACCCTTGGGCATGAACTCGAGCTGGTAGGCCCCGAGGCGTACGACCCGTGCCTCACGATCCTGGAACACGGTTCCGGAGATCTCGAAGGACCCTTCCTCACCCTCGAGCAGGAGGGTCGCCAGTGTGGGGTGATGGCCGTCATCGCTGGAGGTTGCCCGCACCACCTCGATGCCCGCCTCCCGAGCGATGTGCTCGGCATTGACATAGTTCACCGAGGCCCCGTGCGATTTCGAGAAGGCACCCTTCAGGGCCGCCACCGCCATGGGTTCGTGCAACTCCGAGTCGAAACCGCGCAGGGTCAGGCAGACCCGCTTCAACCTGCCACCCCGCAGAGCCCCGGCAATGAAACCGAGCTTCTCCGCGAGACGCAGAAACGGCTCGCGGGAGGCGCCGGAGCCGGCGTCGCGAAACGGCAGATTCACCGCGGTGACGGCCAGCGAGCCGCGCAGAGCCTCGAGCACCATCTTGGCCGTATCGGTGGAAATCCGCACCTGGGCTTCGCGAGTCTGGGCGCCGAGGTGGGGCGTCGCCACGACTCTCGGGTGAGCCGCGAGGGTGAAATCGGTGGGTGGCTCGACCTCGAAGACATCGAGACCGGCACCCGACAGATGCCCCACGTTCAGGAGCTCCAGCAAGGTGGTTTCGTCGACCACACCGCCGCGAGCACAGTTGACCAGAATCGCTCCTTTTTTCATCTTGCGCAGGCGATCTCCGCTGAGCAAGCCGCGGGTATCGGCGGTCAAGGGTACGTGCAGGGTCACGACGTCGGCTTCGGCGAGCAGGTCGTCGAGCTCTCGCGGCTCGGCATTCTCCCGGCGCACCCGGTCGGCGTCGAGAAAGGGATCGTAGGCCAGGATGTTCATGTCGAAGGCACGACCGCGGAGCGCCACCTGCCGGCCGATGCGGCCGAAACCCACCACGCCGAGGGTCTTGCCCTGGAGCTCGGCACCCACGAACTTCTTGCGATCCCAGACTCCTTCTTTGACCGAGCGGTCGGCGGCGCCGACGTTGCGGGCCACGGCGAGCATCAGGGCGAAGGTGTGCTCGGTGGCCGAGAGCAGGTTGGCGGTCGGTGCATTGATCACCAGGATGCCGAGCCGAGTGGCCGCCGGAATGTCGACGTTGTCGACCCCGATGCCGGCCCGGCCCACCACCTTCAGGCGCGGCGCGCCGGCCTGCAGAATTTCTTCGGTCACGGTGGTGCCACTGCGCACCACCAGGGCGTCGAACTCCGAGATCAGCTCCGCCAGGCGGGGCTTGTCCTCGGCGGAAAGCTCGTGCACTTCGTGCCCGGAGTCTCGCAACATCGCGAGGCCGGTGGCTTCGAGCGGATCGGAAACAAGGATGCGATACATAGTAGAGGCTCTCCTCTCTCTGGAAATCGACCTCGGAGCTCCGAGGGAAGGGTTCGTCGTACTTCGGCTCGTCCGCGAGACGCGCTCGGCTCAGCTGGCGAGCATCTCGGCGACGGTTTCGTCGATGGCGGCGAGCAGGCGTTCGAGATCCCCCAGGCGGACCTCTCCCATATGACCAATGCGAATCGTCTCCGGCTTCCAGGCGCCGTAGCCGCCACCGAGGGTGAACCCGCGCTCCGCCATATGCTTCACGAGCTGGCGCGGATCCACACCTTCGGGGGGACGCAGGCAGCTGACCGTGGGAGAGGCTCCGGAAGCATCGGACGCGTAGGTGAAGCCACTGCCGGCCGCCCAGGCCTCGGTACGAGCCCGAAGATCCAGATGCCGCTGCCAGCGCGCCTCCATACCTTCCGCGGCGAGTCGCTCGAGCTGGACCTCGAGAGCGAAGTACTGCGGCATGGCCGGAGTGGTGACGGTCGCGCCGTCGTGGTGCTTCTTCAGGTAGCGAAGCAAGTCCGTGTAGAAGCCACGGTTCTCGATCGTCCGAGCACGCTCCACGAAACGCTCGGAGAGGGTGACCAGGGCCAGACCCGGCGGCAGTGCGAGAGCCTTGTGGGAGCCGGTGAACAGGAGATCGATCCCCCATGACTCGGCTTCCGCCCGGGCACCACCCACCGAGGAGACCCCGTCGACGAGGATCAGGGCATCGCTCTCCTCCCGCACCACGGCGGCGATCTCCGCCAGGGGGCTGAGCACGCCGGTGGAGGTTTCGTTGTGGGCCAGGGTCACGGCCTCGTAGCGTTTGCGGCGGAGGGCCTGGCGCACCAGGTCGGGATCGATCGGCTGGCCCCAGGGCACCGAGATCTGGTCGGCCTTGCGTCCCCAGGCCTTGCTGGTGGTGTGGAACCGCTCGGAGAACGCACCATTGGTAAGATTCAGGACGTTCTCTCGCACCGAGGAGACCACGGCCATGTCCCAGATCAGCGAACCGCTGGACGTCTGGATCAGGACGGGTCGGGACGTGCGGAACACCGCCGGCAGGCCTTCGCTCACCCGGCGATAGATTTCTTTGAATCCGGCAGACCGGTGCCCCATCATCGGCTGGGTCATGGCCTGACGAACGGCCTCGGGCACATAGGTCGGCCCGGGTAGGAAATACCGAATGTCTTCGCTCATATCGTGCTCCAGCGGGAGAGCCGCGTCTACCCGCGACTTCCCTGAGTCTGGCGGCCGAGAACGAAAGGCAGGCCGTACCGAGAGGGGCCCACCTCCGCCAGAGCCGCAATGCCGATCACCGCGGGTCCCGTGAGTTCATTCGGGATCAGTCGGAGCCCGTTTCCCCATCTGCAGGCCAGGGATCCGGACGCCGCAACACGGCGATCATTTCCTGCGTCGTGTACTTCTTGGTTACCCCTCTCGACAAGGAAACCTTCCAGCCCGATTCCCCTCTTTCGAGCAGCGGAGCCGGGTCTTGCGCTTCGCTCACTGGTCCCGAAACCAAAACGATCCGGCAACCTCGGAAATGCTCGCGCAAAACGTCGCGCAGCACCGGCTCGCCTCTCATCGGCTTGACCGCGATGCTACGCCCCCCGCCCACAGAGACCGCGCGCAATACGCCGAGAGACTCGGCTTCCGCCAAGCCCTCGGGCACCGGCGCGGGTTTTTCCCCTCCCGCGGTAGGAGCCATTTCCAGTCGCCCGACTCGAAAGCCCTCTTGCCGCAACGCGGCGACCAGCTCTGCAAACTCTACCATCGGGCGCTCGATGCGCAATAGAAATTGTTTCATCTGTCGATTTTATCCCGAGGTCGGGTCCGGCCTGCCCTGCCCAGCAGCCCGGGGATGGAGTCAGGTGTAGAGAAGGACGGCTTCGCGCTCGGCGAGGAAGGGCTCGGCGGCGTCCGGCCAGCCAGCGACCCAGGCGTCCAGGGCGACCCGGTCGCCGGCATCGACCGCCCGCCGAAATCCTTCGTCACCGGTCAGCAGATCGATGGCCGGGCGATGGGTCACGAACTCGTAGGGGTCGCGCCGCCAGTCGAAGGACTCGCCGAGACAGGTGCGCAGGGCCCACACCAGCTCGACTCCGCAGAGATACGAAGGGAATGGCTCCGGATCGGTGACCCGGACCTGGACACCGCCGCATACCTCGCCGGCATGTTTCTGGAATTGAGGTTTGAAGTACGTGGGAAGAAACGAGACCCCGGGCAGGCCCCGCTCTTCGAGCCGACCCACCAGCTCTACCGGGTCGATGCCCGGCGCACCGCAGAGCTCGAAGGGGCGAGTGGTTCCACGTCCTTCGGAGATCTCCGTGCCCTCGATCAAGCAACCGCCCGGATAGATCAGCGCCGTCTCGAGGGTGGGCATATTGGGGGAGGGGGCGATCCACGGCAGACCGGTCTCGGCGAAGAGCATCGAACGCCGCCAGCCGGTCATCTCGACGATCTTCCAGCCGCCGGGCCAACCCCGTCGCCGGGCCTCGAGGCACACCAGCTCACCGAGAGTCACTCCGTGCCGCACCGGGATCTCGAAGGCTCCGACGAAGGACTCGAAACCCGGGCTCACCAGGTTGCCCTCGACCCGCTCCCCTCCGAGAGGGTTCGGGCGATCGAGAAACCACACCTCGACGCCTTGCTCCAGCGCCACCTCCGCCGCCCACACCGCGGTGGCGACATAGGTGTAGTACCGGCTACCGATGTCCTGAAGGTCCACGACCAGGACGTCGAGACCTTCGAAGGCCTCCGGTGCCGGTCGCAGGGAATCTTCCTCGGCCCCGTAGAGGGAGACGATCGGTGCCCCGGTCCAGGGATCGACTCCGTGATCACTCGCGACCATGTCCTGCTCGACCCCGTAGTAGCCGTGCTCGGGTCCGAAGAGAGCGGCCGGTGAGCCGGCTTCCGAGCTGGCAAGGGCGAGATGGGCCGGCCGGCCATCGGCCGTCACCGAGGCGCCGTGGCCGAGCAGGCCGTACGATCTGCCCGCGAGATCCTGCGCTCGCTCGAGCAGACGGTCGAGCCCGGTGGCAACGTTTGCTCTGTGCATCTCCAGGAACCTTCGGTCAGGAATCGTCGGTCAGGAATCGTCGGTCAGGAATCGTCGGCGCGATAGGTACCGCTGCGGCCGCCGCTCTTGGCCAGGAGCCGAAGATCCGTGATCACCGCTCCCTTCTCCACCGCCTTGACCATGTCGTAGAGCGCCAGCGCTGCGTTGGAACAGGCCATCATGGCCTCGAGCTCGGCACCGGTACGCGCAGTGACCACCACCTCGGCTCGGATCTCCACCCCTCGAGGTACCGGCTGCAGGCGCACTTCGACCTGGTCGAGATTGAGCGTGTGGGCCAGAGGAATCAATTCGTCGACCCGCTTGGCAGCCTGGATTCCCGCCAGGCGCGCCACGGCCACCGCGTCGCCTTTGGGCATTTCGTGCAGACGTTCGACGGTAGAGGGTCGGAGCAAGACCAGGCAACGGGCCTCGGCCGTACGACGGGTCACCGCCTTGGCCGAGATGTCGACCATCTGGGCACGGCCTTCGGAATCGAGGTGGGAAAAGGGCTCGGCGCTGCTCATCGCGCGTTATGCTAGCATCCGCTGCCCTCGCCGCCCATGCGAATCTCCATCATCATTCCGACCTTCAACGAGGAAGGCCCGCTCGGCCGGCAGCTGCCGTGGAATCGGAACGAGGGAGACGAAGTCGTGGTTTCGGACGGCGGAAGCCGGGACTCGACTCTAGAAGTCGCGAAGGCGGCGGGTGCACGGATCGTTCGAGGACCGACCCAGAGGGGAAAACAGCTGAATCTCGGGGCCGAGGCGGCCGACGGGGATCTCTTTCTCTTCTTGCACGCCGACACCCGCTTGCCGCGAGGCGCCGGAGATTACATCCGCCAGGCCATGGACACCGGAGCCGTGGGCGGCGCCTTCGACCTCCGCTTCGATACCGCCCACCCGGTCATGCACCTGGCCAGCCGGCTGATCGGTCTGCGCACGCGGCTCAGCCGCTGCCCGCTGGGCGACCAGGGCCTCTTCGTCGGGCGGAAGACCTTCGAGGCCCTCGGTGGATTCCAGGAATGGCCGATCCTCGAAGACCTGGACTTCGCCCGCCGGCTCAAACGGCAAGGGCCGGTGCATCTCGTCGAGGCTCCGATCATTACCTCGGCCCGCCGATACCTGGGCCAGGGAATCGCTCGCACGATCCTCACCAACTGGCTGATCTTCGCACTGTATCTCGCCGGAGTCTCGCCCCACCGCCTCGCCCGGCTCTATCATCACGTCCGCTGACCGCACGGCTCCGCGCGTTCGAGACCTCAAACACAAAGGCTTCGCCGGGTTTTCCCAGGCGAAGCCTCGACAAAAGCGCAGCTTGTTCGGTTCTACGACCGGCGATCAACCGTTGACGGCTTCTTTCAGCTGCTTGCCAGCCTTGAACCGCACGTTCTTGCTGGCCGCAATCGTGATCGGCTCTTTGGTGCGCGGGTTCAGCCCCTGACGCTCGGCGCGCTCGGAGATCTGAAACGTGCCGAAACCCGCGATCTGCACCCGCTCGCCATTGGCGAGAGCTTCGGAGATGTAGTTGAACGTCGCGTCCAGGGCTTCTCCGGCCTGCTTCTTGCTGATGCCTTCAACAGTGTTTGCAACATGGTCCACGAAATCGGCTTTGCCTGCCATCGCTGCTCCTTTGTCCTGAGAAATGGGGAGTTGAGAAGAGGCGACGTTCTGGTAGTAGCCCGCATTCATCCAGGGGCCCGAGCGTCGCCAACAGGAAGAAGGCCGTCACGAGAAATGTGAGCCTTCCTCGGAAGTTCTACCGACCGCGAAAGATATGAAAACCATCGAAACGTGTCAATCAAAAAATCTACGAGCTACCCTCCCGGTGGCGCAGGAGCACATGGACGGTGAATCCGTCGTGCTCCCCTCCCGGCAACATGCACCATGCGCCTTCGCCGACTATATAACGCCTCGCGGGCGCCTCCAACACATCTCCCAATGGAAATAGCGAAAAATCTCGATTTTCTTCCAGAAATTTCCGGACCACCGCCTCGTTCTCCTCGGGCTCGAGGGAACAGGTGATCGCGATCAGGTACCCGCCCACGGCGACCCGCTCCGACATACCCCGCAGGAAGCGCAAGGACTGGCGCGAGAGACGCCCGATCTCTCCCTCGTTGATCCGCCACTTCAGCTCGGGGTTCTTGCGCAGAGTGCCGGTTCCGGAGCAGGGCAGGTCGAGGATCACCCGGTCGAACGAGCCCCGGAGTGGTGGGCGACCGGCGTCGGCCACGAGCAGGGGGACCTTGCGTCCGAGGCGCTGCAGGTTCTGGCCGAGTATCTCCAGCCGCTGAATCGAGACATCGGCCGCGATCACCTTGGCAGTCGGCTCGCACGCCAGGGCGGTGAACGTCTTCCCGCCGGGTGCGGCCGCGGCGTCCAGAATTCTCTCCCCCGGGCGGATCGGTGGAATCTGAGCGGCCAGCTGGCTCGCCTCGTCCTGCAGGTAGAACTCGCCGCGGCGAAAGCTCGCGCCGTGGAGCGGGTTTCCCTGGCGCACGATCAAACCCAGGGGCGAGAGAGACGACGGATCGACCGCGATTCCCTCGTCGATCAGCTGCTCGGCGAGCAGCTCGCGGCCGCCGCGATCTCGAAACGCCAGCAGTTGCAAGGGCTTCGGGCGGTTGTCGGCTTCGAGCAGAGCTTCGGTACGGGCCATCCCGTGGCGAGCGACCCAACGCTCGACCAGAAAATCGGGGTGAGACTTCTCGATCGCCAATCGCCGAACGGGGTCCTTCTCGTTCACCGGCCAGGTTCCGAGGTTCGGATCTCGGGCGATCCGGCGCAACACCGCGTTGGTGAAGCTCGCCCCTCCCTTGTGGGTCAGCCGCCGCGCGTGCTCGACCGCTTCTCGAACCACGGCATGGGCCGGCACCCGGTCGAGAAACAGGAGCTGATAGGCACCCACCCGCAAGGGCGCACGCAGGGCTTCCTCGATCTTCGCGAACGGCCGATTGCTCGCCTGGCTGATCACCTGGTCGAGACGCCGGAGCCAGCGCAAGGTGCCGAGGGAGAGCTCGCGCAGCAGCCGCCGATCCCGCTCGTCGCATCGCTTCAACGCACTGGCCAGAAACTCCGAAGACGGAGCCCGGCTGGCCAGGGTACGTTCCACCACCCAGGCGGCCGACGTTCGGACATTGTCTTCCGAGGTCCGTCGCTGGTTCAGCCGGCGGCCGTAGTACTTCTTCTGCGGATGCGCTGCTGCGCGGCGTCTGCTCATCATGAATCCATCCGCTCGCGGGGAGCGAACGTGGGCGCGATGCTGCATTATCGATCGAGAATCTTCTGCCGGGAGGCGAATGTCTCGCCCATCTCCAGCCGCTCCCCGTTGACCAGGTCGGGAGCGGAGACCGGTTTCTTGCCGGCTACCTGGACGGTCTCGAGGCCGAGCATCGTACCACTGCCGCAGCGCACGCGCAGCGTTCCGTCTCGGCATTCGATCAGGGTACCCGGCGTCTCGGAGCCTTCGGAGGTCTCGACGGGGCGCATGGCAAGCAGCTTGACCTTCTTCTCTCGCAGCTCACCGGTGCTGCCGGGCCAGGGGGTGAAGGCCCGGTGACGATCGTAGATCTCCGCCGCCGGCAGGGCCCAGTCCACCACGCCGTCTTCTTTGCTCAGGCGAGGCGCCCAGGTGGCGGCGCCATGATCTTGGGGCACCGCTTCCAGGTCGCCTGCCTCGAGCCCCCGGAGGGTCCGGATCATCACCTCGGCACCGATCGTGGCCATGCGCTCGGAGAGCTCGGGGCTGGTCTCGTGCGGGCCGATCTCGATCTCTTCTCGCAGCAGCATGGGGCCGCTGTCGAGGCCGGTGTCCATACGCATCGTGGTCACCCCCGTCACCGCTTCTCCGGCGGCGATGGCGCCCTGGATCGGGGCCGCGCCGCGATACTTCGGCAGCAGCGATCCGTGCAGGTTGATGCACCCGAGCCGAGGAATCTCCAGGATTCGACGCCGGAAGATCTGGCCGAAGGCCACCACAACCGCCACGTCGGGTCTGGCTTCTTCGAAGCGACGCCGGAAGCCTCGGCTCCGAACCCGTTCCGGCTGCAGCACCTCGATCCCGTGCTCCCGGGCCCAGGAGGCCACGGGTGGATCCTGGAGGCGCGAGCGCCGGCCCACCGGTCGGGCCGGCTGTGAGGTGACCCACAGGGGTTTGTACCCTTCGGCGACCATGGCAGCGAGGGTCGGAACGGCAAATCGTGGGGTGCCGAAGAAGATCGTTCGCATGGCCGGAGTCCTATTCCTGGCTCCGGGCCCGGTCGATCTCCTCGTAGAAATCCACGGGCACCAGGACCTCGCGGGGTTTGCTGCCCTGGGACGGGCCGAGCAGGCCATCCGCCTCCATCATGTCGATCAGGCGGGCGGCGCGGGAAAAACCCACGCGCATGCGTCGCTGCAGGAAGCTCGCCGAGGCCATCCGCTCTGCCACCACGAGCCGCGCGGCTTCGTCGTAGAGGTCGTCGTCCCCGCCACCACCCGCGCTGCTGCTCGAATCGCTCTCGGGCTCCTTGAGGATGTCGAGGTCGAGCTCCGGCTTGCCCCGACGCTTCAGCCAGCGGATCAACGAGGCGGTTTCCTGCTCGCTGATGTAGGCGCCGTGCAGACGCAGAACCCGCGAGGTGCCCGGCGGCACGAAGAGAGCGTCACCCTTGCCCAGCAGCTTTTCCGAGCCGATCTGATCGAGAATCGTCCGAGAGTCGTGCCGGGTCGCGGTGGCGAAGGAGAGACGACACGGAAAGTTGGCCTTGATGGTGCCGGTGAGCACGTCGACCGAGGGCCTCTGGGTGGCGACGATGAGATGGATCCCCACCGCCCGGGCCATCTGTGCCAGGCGGGCGATCGAGGTCTCGACGTCGGAGCTGGCCACCATCATGAGGTCGGCGAGCTCGTCGATGATGATCACGTAGTACGGCAGGGGCTTGAAGTCTTCGGCCTTGAACTCGCTCTCGCCCTCTTCCTTCAGCGCCAGCCGGCTACGCTCCGCCGGATCCTTGATCGCGCGGTTGTAGTAGGCGATCGAGCGTACGTGGACCTCGGCGAGAAGCCGGTACCGGCGCTCCATCTCGCTCACCGCCCAGCGCAGAGCGTTGGCCGCTTTCTTGGGCTCTACCACCACTTCGGTCTTGAGGTGAGGAATGTCGGCGTACACCCCGAGCTCGATCCGCTTGGGATCGATGAAGATGAACTGCACGTCGTCCCGGGTGGCCTTGTAGAGGATCGAGGTGATCATCGACTGCAGACCCACACTCTTGCCCGCACCGGTGGCACCGGCCACCAGCAGGTGGGGCATGGTGGCGAGGTCGGCGTAGTACGGGTTGCCGTGGATGTCGACCCCGAGGGCCATGGTCAGATGGGAAGGTGCCTTGCCGAACTTCTCGTCGGCCAGCAGACGACCGAGGTGGATCAGGGAACGTTTCTCGTTCGGAACCTCGAGCCCCAGGGTCGAACGACCGGGCATGCGGTCGATCCGCACCGATTCCGCCTTGAGGGCCAGGGCGAGGTCGTCCTGCAGGTTGACGATCTTGCTCACCTTGATCCCCGGTGCCGGCTGGAACTCGAACACCGTGATCACCGGCCCGGGGCTGATGCCCTCCACCGTGCCCTCGATGCCGAAGTGCTCGAAGGACTGGCGGATCACCTCTCCCTGGCGCATCAGCTCGGCCTCGTCGCGGAAGCTCTTGGTGAGGTCGGTCTTGAGCAGGTTCACCGGCGGCAGCTCGCTGAGCTCCATCTCCTCTTCATCGAACCCCAGCACCTCTTGTTTCGGCACCGGCTCGGGGGCCGGTGCCTCCGGCGGACGGACCTTGCGCACTGCGAATTGTCCTTCCCCCTTCTTCTCCTTCACCCGCACCTTCTCCAGGGTCGGGCGAATCGGAACGTCCGCGAGCGACGGCGTCGCGGCCTCGGGCGCAGACGCCGCCTTCACCGGAACCGAGCGGGAGGCCGGGGTCGAAACGCGGGCCGACGCGGCGGAGCGGGAAGCCGTGGCGACTCCCTGGCCCTTCTGCATATGCCGGATCACCCGCCGTTTTGCCGCCGTTTCCTCCGAGCGCTTGCGGCGCTGGGCCAGCAGCAGCTGCACCCGTTCCCAGATCCCGAGCGCCAGCTTCTTCGAGGCTTCGAAGAGCTCACCCAGGGTCGACTGCACCGCGAGGCTGCCCGCCACCAGGAGGACCGCCAGGAGGACCACGAAAGCGCCGCCGGGGTTCAATCCCTCGGACAGCAGGTCGGAGATCACCACTCCCACCCCTCCGCCCGCCTGCAGCTCCTCCCCGCGCCAGCTCACGCGCCCGAAGACCAGCTGAAACATGGCCGGAATCGCCGGCACCATGGCCACCCAGGCGATGAAACGCGCCGCCGATTCGGCGGCGGGGCGATGGGTCAACCGGCGCCAGGCGGCGATCGCGAGCAGCACCGGCACGAGAAAGGAAGCCAGGCCGAAGAGGCCGAAGCAGAGGGCCGAGAGCTGCGCACCGAACGGGCCCACGAAATTGTGGGTCGGGGCGTCGAGCTCCGCAGTGTGGTGGAAGACGCTGGGATCGAGCGGATGATGGCTGACCAGGCTACCGGCCAGAAGGATCACTCCGGCGCAGAGCACGAGACCGAGGATCTCGTTGCCCTTTTCGGGCGAAAGGCCCAGGCGCGGAAGCTTGCGAGTCGCGGCGGTCGACATCGGTCGTCTCAGAATCCGGATTTCATCGAAAAGTACGGTCGTATGAGCCTCGAGCCTCGACCACGCCCCACTCACGTTCTCCACGTTTCGGCTGCGATCCCGGCCACTGTGCCGGCTCTGCTGGCCTCTTCTTGGCCTGGTTGGATCTGATCGGGCCTGACCCCTGGTCTCGAGCTAGAGACTAGCTAGAGACTTGCTAGAGAATACTTTAGGTATCCCATGCTAACTGGGCATAAAGCTTAGCACTTTCCATGGTGTCGGTCCAATGGATGGCCCGGTAGGTTCTGTTGGCGGGAGATCTCGAACAGGGTCTCGAAGGCGGCGAGATCGAGCGTCTCGGCCCGACGCCGGGGATCGATACCGGCCGCTGCCAGCACCTCATCGGCCCGTTCCTTGCCCCAAACGGAGCCCAGTGTGTTGCGCAGGGTCTTGCGACGCTGGGCGAAGGCGAGGCGGATCAGCTTCTGGAACGCCACCCGGTCGTCGCCCCGGTAGCGAGACTCCCGCAGGGTCAATCCCACGAACGCCGCGTCCACCTTCGGTGGCGGCCGGAAGCTCTGCGCCTTCACCCGCCCCAGCCAGACGACTTTCGCGTGTGCCCGGGCCCAAACGCTCAAGGAGCCGTAGGCGGAGTCACCGGGTCTCGCAACCAGGCGCTCGGCCACCTCCTTTTGCACCATGAATCCCGCACGCGGAACCCGGTCCGCGTGGGGCAGCAGCCTCTCGATCAACCGGGTACCGACGTGGAAGGGGAGGTTGCCGGCCACCAGGGTGGGCTCGCGCAGGAGATCCCAACGAAAGGTGAGAGCGTCGAGCGCCACGACCCGAGTCTTCGGAACCCGATCGGCGACGTAGAAAGCCCAGGGGAGATCGACCTCCAGGGCGAGGACCCGTGCTCCCGCCGCCGCCAGCTCGGCGGTGAGCACTCCGCCCCCGGGGCCGATCTCCAGCACCCGCTGCCCGGCCGGAGCCAGGAAGTCGATCAGCGGCCGGCACAGCGCACCGTGGATCAGGTGGTGCTGGCCAAGAGTCTTCTTGTAGGCGGGGCGGGGCATGGCTCGATTGGCGAATGTTGGCGAATGTTGGCGAATGGAAGGCTCGGGTGCGAACCGAGGCCGGGCCGCGAGCGGAGACAATCCGTGACCGAGACTATCAGTGACCGAAACTATCAGTGACCAGCCTACTTCTACTCTGTCAGATTCCCTGGCGGGGTCGAGTCGGCGTTCCTTCCGCCAG
>CAZMEL010000196.1:0-15082 GCA_964565225.1 uncultured Thermoanaerobaculia bacterium
AAGTGGCGCCATTACGCCGACGGTGCCGTGGCTCCATAGGTGTGATCAGTGACATCATTACGCGGGGCAATCCCCGCGGGCGCGGGGGAACCTTCTTTCTCTTCATCGCTTGCGTCTTCTTCAGGGGGCAATCCCCGCGGGCGCGGGGGAACCATCTTCGAAAGGCTTTTGGTCGTGTTGATGTAAGGGCAATCCCCGCGGGCGCGGGGGAACCTGAAGCGAGATATCTGACAGCCCATTCAAGCTGGGGCAATCCCCGCGGGCGCGGGGGAACCAGGGTTTTACAAAGCCCTTGTGTGTATGAATGAGGGCAATCCCCGCGGGCGCGGGGGAACCTAATTCAGCTTCTCCTGTATCGACGTGGCAGAAGGGCAATCCCCGCGGGCGCGGGGGAACCCGGTATCAGAGAAGGTAGACCAGCTGTTATTAGGGGCAATCCCCGCGGGCGCGGGGGAACCCAATGTCGATGCTCCCTGAGAGGACGCAGAGGAGGGCAATCCCCGCGGGCGCGGGGGAACCACGATCTCATTCATAATCTCAAGAAAACTTTGAGGGCAATCCCCGCGGGCGCGGGGGAACCCAAGACGCCCTGACGCAGAAGACGGGCGAGGGGGGGCAATCCCCGCGGGCGCGGGGGAACCGCAGGCGCTCGCCACCCTGCAAGCGACGAAGGCGGGGCAATCCCCGCGGGCGCGGGGGAACCGAAAGCTGCGCAACTGGCGAGATTCTAGGGGGAGGGCAATCCCCGCGGGCGCGGGGGAACCAGTGGCAGGAAAGTGGTCTCAAGTGGCAGTAAGGGGCAATCCCCGCGGGCGCGGGGGAACCCTGAATGTGGCGAAGTACACGGCGATCGTGATGGGGCAATCCCCGCGGGCGCGGGGGAACCCGTCACCCCGCAGTCCGAACACTGACCAAACGAGGGCAATCCCCGCGGGCGCGGGGGAACCGATGCGTACCGTGGCGCCACCGCGACCCGGAAGGGGCAATCCCCGCGGGCGCGGGGGAACCGCGCTGCAGGATGGCCGCATCGACCAGAAGCGGGGGCAATCCCCGCGGGCGCGGGGGAACCGGTACACCACCGAACAGGAGCTGGCCGACGCGAGGGCAATCCCCGCGGGCGCGGGGGAACCCCTGCGACATATTGCCGCAGGTTGGGGCGGCCCAAGGCCCCGATCGAGTTGTCAAAGATCTTATCGTGTCTCCGGTGAAGGAGGGGGCTCTCCCAGGAGCCGCCACGCGACCTGCCGTGCAACCTCGGCATCGGCGCGGGCGCGGTGCCTGGGGCGCACGGGTAGGCCCAGGGCGAGGCACGCTGCGGCGAGGGTGGAGCGGGTGAAGGGGTGGCGGTCGCGGAAGGCGTGGCGGAGGCAGAGGATGCGAGGGGCCTGGAGGGGGAGGTTGTGGCGATCGCAGGTCTGGCGGATCAGGCGTAGATCGAAGGCGGCGTTCCAGGCCAGCACGGTGTCGACCTGGCGCAAGTGCGATTGGAGATCGGGCCACACCGAGGGCCAGGACGGAGCCTCGGCCAGCTGCTCGGCGCCGATTCCGTGGACCTGCGTTGCGTTGCGGTGGGTCGGACGCCCCGGTGCGGTGAGGGTGTCGGCGAGCACCTCGCCGTGGGAGGCCACGAGGGCGATTTCCACCACCACGTCGTAGGGACCGAGGCCGGTGGTCTCGGTGTCGAGGGTGAGCCACGGGCGCTCCCGCAGCTGCCGGAGGTGCTCGAGGGTGCTGCTCATGCCGAGCGGGGCTCCTCGGAATCCGGAACGGCGGAGTTGGCTGCCTCCTCGGCGGAGTCGGGCTCGGGAGCCGGCGGTGGCGGACTGGGGCCTTCGCGCCGGGCCAGGAACACCCCGCAGTGGTCGTGCAGATCCTGGCGAGGCAGGCCGAGAGTGCGCAGGTTCTGGCCGCCGGCAAGCTTGGCGTCGGGCCAGGTCATGAGCACCGAGCAGTTGGGATAGGCCATCCACCATTCCTCGAGCACGGCCCAGACTCTCTCGCGCACTCCGGCGCTCATGCGGGGGGCGGTGTAGACGCCGGGGGCGATCTCACACATGCAGGAGGCGAGGAAACCGCGGAAGCGGCCGGGGACCTCGCGGGTGACCACCACAGTCATGGGCACGATCAGCTCTCCTCGGCCGGCTCGGGGGAGCCCAGGAGCTCCTGGATGCGGTCGATCATCTTCGCGACCAGCTTTTCGCGCCGCAGGGTGGCCACCGCCCGCTGGCGCACCAGGCGTTCCAAGGGTTGCTCGGGTCGTTGCCGGTGCTCCTGGGCCGCGGCGAAGGCGATGGGCAGGGTGATCTCCTCGCGGTAGAGGTCGGCGATGTCGAGGGCGAAGGCGAGGCCCGAGTCTTCGTGGATGAACCCCAGCTGGGGCAAGGTGCCGCTGGCCGCCACGGCCACCATGGCGGCGGCCTTCACCGCGCTGGTGGCGTGGTTCAGGGCGCGGTTGGGGCGGTCGGCGGCCTCGGGGTCGGCGCGGTCGTAGCGGCGGCCGCGCCACACGATGCCGTGGCGCTGGGCGATGAGCCGGTAGCTCTCCTTCACCCGCACGCCTTCGATGCCGCGCAGGGTGTCGAGGTCGGTGGGCTCGAGCTCCTCGCCGAGGCGGAGGTGGTACATCTTGTGCACCACGGCGAGGCGTTCGTCGGGATCGCCCCACAGCCGCGCGTGGTGCCGGGCCCAGGCCGAGCGCCCGGGGCCGGCGGGCAGGCTGGCGTAGAGCCGCACGCCGCCCTCGCCGGTGACCACCAGGCCGCAGCCGTGGCGGGCGAGCAGACGCAGGGCGTCGTGGCTCACGTTGGTGCCGGGCTCCAGCACGATGCAGGAGACCATCTGGTAGGGCACGGCGTAGTCGCCCGACGGCATCTGGTCGTAGCCGGCGGTCACGAAACGCAGGGTGCCGTGCTCCACCATCAGCTGGCCGCGGCCGAGCCACATCAGGCCGTGGCGGTCGGCGTGGGGAATGCGTGCGCCTTCGAGGCCCAGGCGTCCCTTGAGCATGGGCGGCTACCGGGCGGCCGGAGGGCGCAGCTTGAGCATACCGAAGCCGAAGGCCCGGTGCCGACCGATGCCCCGGGCGAGCAGATGCGAAAAGGCCTCGGGATCTCGGATCTCCAGCTCGCCACGCAGGAGGGCCTCGGGGCGCTCCGAGATCTTCTGGTGGCGACGACTGCCCTGGGTGCGACGAAACACGGGGGCTCGGCGGAACTGGGCGAGGTCGACTCGTTGCAGGTGGGCGGCACCGTTGCAGCGCTGCTCCAGCCACCGGGCATAGACCTCGCCGCGAGGCGTCCGTTCGTCGATGTCCCCGCGATGGTACGCGGCGACGTAGGCATCGACCTCGGCGCCGGCTCGGAAGGAGACCCCTTTCTTCGGCTGGGGGCGATTCGAGCTCTTGCGCACCACGGGGATGGTGCGGACCTCGAAGGCCAGCCGCTGCCCGGGTGTAAAGCGGCTGGGCATCGGCTTCGAGGCGAGTCGCAGAAGGCCTTCGGCAGCCATGGGGTCGGCGAAGGTCTCTACCCGCTGGCGCAGGGTGTCGGCGTCGGCGGAGGTGTAGCCGAGCACCTCCACCACCGAGCGCGGCTCCCGGCAGAGCTCGTAGCCGTGAAAGGGCTTCGGTGCCAGGTCGCCGAACAGGGCGGCGAGCTGGCCGTGCAGGAGGTAGCCGAGATCGGAGCCTCCGGGCAGCTTCTGCCGCTGGCTCGAACGCATCAGCTCGCGGCTGTCGAGATGCAGCTGGACCATGTGTAGGGAAGCTCGGGTGTCAGACATGGGTCGCTCCTCCTTCTCGGGCGCCTGGATCCTCGCCCGTAGTTTCGCTCGTGAGCTCGAGGGTTCCTTCGTGCCAGTACCGGGTGCCGCCGAAGAGCTGGTGGCTCCAGTCGCGATCGTCGACCTGGCCGATCCGGCGATCGGCGCGCACTCCGGGCACGTTCACCTCCGGGGGCGCCCCGGTGGCAGTGGGGCCGGCGGGCCACCACACCTGCACCGAGGTGCCGTCGGGGGCCGTGCTCTGCGGTGGGCTGCTCGCCCACGCCGGGGTTTCGGCCAGGGCGGCCAGCACCGACGGCGCGCGCAGGCGGTCGACCTCGTCGCGGTGGCCCACCAGCGGCCGCGAGGGCTGGCACGCCTTGCGGCCGAGGAAGAGGGGCCGGGCCGGATGGCGCAGGGCCCGGTGGAGATCGTCGAGAGTGGGCGAAGCCTCGGCGGGGTCGAGCCGCAGGGCCACGGTGAAGGCGGCGCCGGCCAGGTAGTGGCGGCGGCTGATATGAGTGCCCTGGGAGCTACCCCCTTCCCGGCCCTCCGGGCGGCCGCGGGTGGTCCAGCCCTGGCGCAGAAAGGGCTGGCCGAGGTCGACGGTCTGGTAGTCCTCGAGCAGGTCGCCGGGGCGGTCGCGGCGCACGGCGAAGTCGAGCCGCTGCTGGAGGCTCTGCAGGGCCTCGACGTCGGTGTGCAGCCAGCCCAGGGCATTGGCCAGCAGGCCGGTGAGGGTGGAGCGGGCGGGCAGCTCCTGGATCACCCGTTTCTCGTCGATCGCCTGGCCGCCGAAGGCGAGCAGCGGCGCTTCGAGCCGCAGGAGCAGGATCTCGGGCTCGGGTGCTCGGGCCATCACGCCACCCGCTCCGCGGCCCAGGCGGCGAGGTCGGCCAGGGAGCCGAAACCTCCGACGTGGTCGGCGAGCAGCTCCTTGGGTCCGAGCCCGGCGCCGCGGCGACCTGCCGACGGCGCGCCGTAGACCTCGTCGAGCTCGCCGAGATGGCTGGCGAGGGCCGAGTAGGCCGCGGCCACCGGGTCGCCGCCCGGCGGGGTGCGCACCGGTTGCAGGAAGGCGTTGGCGAGGGTGCGAGGCGCCTCGTGGCCGGCTTCCGCCAGCACCAGGTGGGCGGCGGCGTAGGGAGCGGTGGAGCCGAGCTTGGCGCCGGGGCTCACGGTGGCCATGATCTGCAGGAAGCGGCCCACCACCTCGGCGGCGAGCTCGCGGTCGACCGCTTCCCACTCGGCCTGCCGGCAGCCGGTGAGGTTGGAGACGAGCAGCGGCACGTCGACCACCACGTAGCCGTAGTACAGGCCGCTGGTGAGCTCGCTCGAGTTGATGTGTCCGCTGCCGGTCTCGCCCTCGGCCTGCAGCAGGTCGTCGACGGCGGAGAAGTAGTCGGCCTCGGACTCCTCGCCGTGTACGGTGAAGGCATGGGCCACGTGCAGGGCGGCGTCGCAACGGGCGAGGATGTCGCTGGTGATCATGCGGCCGAAGAGAGCGGCGTCGAGGCCGGCGCCGAGCTGGATGCCCTCGACCAGGGCCTGCAGATTCTTCTTGCTCTCCCCCTTCTTGAAATGCTCCGCCACGGCCTTGCCCGCGGCCTTGGGGTCGTCGCCGTGGTCGGCCGCGGCCTCGCGGGCGATGCTGAGGAGGAAATCCACCTCGGGGCGCCCGATCACCAACACCTGGCCGGTGTGCAGATGTTTGCCGGGGTCTTCGTCCTTGGCCTTCTTCTTGCTCGCCTCGCTCTTCTGCAGCACGTCGGCCATCAGCGCCTCGGTCACGGCCAGGGCGGTGGGCTCGGCCACCCCTTCGGCCACCAGGGGCCGGTAGATCTCGCGGTCGAAGGTCTGCCGCGAGCGCACCGCCATGGGCATCTGCTCGTAGGGGCCATCTCCCGGGTAGTCGATGGCGCCGAGGGAGTGCGGGCCATCGTCGCGTCGCCAGTGGCGCTTGAGGCATTGCGACGAAACCCGGGTGCGCACCGCGCCGCCGAAGGGCAGGCGCTTGGCGAAGCCGGCGTCGTCGCGGTTGAGGAGCGCGGCGGGGTAGCTGGTGAGGGTGTGCAGCTGCAGGAAGCGGGCGGGGCTGGACTGGCTCATGGGTTCGGTCTCCTGGTCTCTGAATATTGGTTCCGGTATCCGTGGATTTCTTGGGGATGGATCGTTATTCGCTGGCGGCCGCCGGCTTGGCCTGCTGGCGGTAGTAGCCGGAAGCGATGTAGTAGCGCACCTGGTCGGCGTTCCTTTCGGGCCCCAGCACCAGCCGGGCGACCTCGGCCCAATCGGCCGCGACGGCCTTCGAACGCAGCTGGTGGGCGAGGGGCCGGACCTGGGTGAGCAGGGCGTCGCCGCGGGCTTGCAGCAGGCGGGTGAGCCGGGCCTCGGAGATCTTGGCCTCGGCCATGGCAGTGCCGAGGCGTTCACCCTGCCGGTGCAGCTCGCCGAGCACGGCGAGACCCTGGATCACCGCCATCCAGCCGCGCAGCTCCTCGGAGCCTTCGCGGCGCAGGAAGCCGTCGGCCTCGAGGATCTCGGTGGCGAGACGCCAGAAGGCCGGGCCGGCGGAGGCGTGGCCGCGGCGCGGGTCGAGACGCCGGAGCTCGGCGTGGTCTCCCGGAGAAAAGCCGCCCAGGCGGCTGGCCACCCGGTGCAGAGTGGCCACGGGATCGGGGGCCTGGGAGCCCGGGTTCGCAGCGGCCGGAGTCGGCTCCGGAGGCGGTACATGGGTTTCGGCGGTTGGCTCGGTCATGGGTTGGCTCCCTCCGAATCGGATGATGGGGGCCCGGGTGTGGCACCCGGGGGTGGTGAAGTTTCGGCGGTCTCGTCCCGAGGCTCGAAGGCGTAGGGAAGAACCTTGCTACGGGCAAGACCCTCGAACAGGCTCTTGGCCCGGGCCACGGCCCGAAAGTGGTGGACGCCGCCCGGCGCCAAGACCTGAATGGCGTGTTGCATCACGGGTTTGGCGAGGTGGTAGAGGCGTGTCTCCCAGCGGGCCTGACGCTCCTCCACGGGAATCTCGTCGGCCAGATCCTGGAAGAGCTCGGAGAAGAACACCCGGTCGACCTCGTGATCGAAGCGGGCGAGCCAGGGATTGGCGCGGTCGTCTTTCCAGTCGATGTTTCCCATATCGTGGCTGAGGCGGTCCTGGGCGAGGGTGAGCAACGCCGGCTTGAGCAGGCGTTTCTGCACCTCGCGCACTTTTTGGATGCGGGTATGGCACTCGGTGCCGATGGGATCGCGCTTTCGGGGGTTTCCGAGCCGCCCCGCCAGCTTCGGCGGAATCGGTACTTGCCGCTCGTGCAGGCCGCCGGTCTTGCCCTGGCCCCGCACCAGCACTTGGAAGATCGCGAGCCGGTCGCCCGGCCGGGGCTCGGCCAGGGCCGGAGTGTGGAATGGCGTATCGCCCCCGTGAAACAGCAGATTGGCCACCCGGCGGTAGTGGAATCCTTCGTCGCTCACGGTGAGGGCCGGGAGCATGTCTCCCTTTTCGATGGCGGAGATGGGTATGAAGGGGTCGCCAAGGTTGCCCAGGCGGTCCTTGGCGTCGACCCGTGGCCCTTCGGTGTTGGCCACCCGGGCGACGATTCCTTCGTTCCCGTGCTCGAGGCGGACCCGGCGGCAGACCTCGATGAAGAAAGGATCGAGCTGGGCGAGCGACAGCGACTCTCCCTTGCCGCCGCCCCAGGGCACCTCCCAGAGCAGGGCGTGGCCGTCTTCCTCGTGGAAACCGTTTTCGTGGGTGATCTCGTCGCAGAGATCGAGCATCAGCTCCACATCGCGCTGCCAGCGCTCGGCCCAGCCGGGGCCACGGGCGAAGCTGGCGTAGGGTCGGCTGCTGAACCCACCGTTCATGCGGGCGATCCCGTAGTTGCCACGGCCGAGAAAACCCTCTGTGGTCTGCAGCGTCACCAGAGCGTAGATCCAGTGCTCGGCGTCGGCCGTGGCCGAGAATCGGTCGAGCTTCAGGTCGTGGTTCTTGGCGGCGATCAGCACGTCGAGAATCGCCGGGCTCGGGCTCGAACGTTTGAATTTACCGAGGTTCCCTTCCGGCACTGGAGGCTGGAGGAAGGCCGGGAGGGAGAGATCGTCGACCACTAGCTGCCAGCTCTCGGGGCCCTTCGCCAGGGCCAGCAGGTCGGCACGCCAGGAGTCTTCGTCCTGGTCGAGGCGTCCGCCCGAACGGCGCAGGGCCAGGGCACCGAGCTGGCCGAGAAAGGCTTGCCAGGGCTGCCGCTGGTGCGCCTGGATCGCCGGGAGCTCCAGTGCCTCCTCGGCCCCGAGGTGGGCCAGCACCGCGGGCAAAGTAAGCGTGTCCGGTACTCCCCGAGAATCGACGACGGAGAGGCATGGGGTATGAACGAGATCGATCGGGTCTGCGGGCATCGAGTCCTCCCAGAGTCGGGCCGCCAACTGGTGGCGTTATCTAGCAAGAAACCAATGGGTCGGAAAAAGGTTGAGTCTTGCGGCGAATCCCATCAGAAATTTCTCAAACCCAGAGAGTCGTAGACGAACGAGATCCCCGCCAGGCGGAAGCGGAATCCGCCGGGGAAGGTCTCGATGTCTTCGGGCTCGGGAGGGTTCTTACGGTCGAGGGCGTCGCCGAGGAGATGGGCTCGCACCTGGAGCTCGGCCACGGGCTGGCCGAAGGGGCCGGGGAGGGGTGGTTCGAAGCGCACGAGGAGATCTTGCTCGCCGAGGCGGGTGGGGATCTTGGACTCGGCGTCGAACTCATGGCCATAGGGCTCCGACCAGTCGACCAGGCCGAGCTTCGCGATCTTGCGGTGGCCGACCTCGCGTCCGCGCAGGTGTCGCTCGTGCCGGCGCCAGTCGTCGTGGTCCCCGACAATGGCTTTCAGGGCCTCGGGATGGGTGCTGTGCTCCACCAGCTGCCGGTTCATGGCCGGGAGCTGCAGCTCCCGGTGGGTTTCGAGCTGGCGCCAGGTGGCTTCGAGGATGCGCAGGTCGTCGTAGAGCTCGCCCCCGAGGCCGTGTTGGAACTGCCCTTTTCCGCTATCGAGAATCGTGGTCCGGAGGTCGCGTTGTGCCGGGGTGAGCACCACCACCCGCGGGGACTCGAAGCCAGGAGGCCGGTAGGGACGATCGTGCCGATGCAGCCGGCCGATACGTTGCAGCAGCACGTCCAGGGGACAGAGATCTGTGATCAGGAGATCGGCATCTAAATCGAGAGAAATCTCTAACGTCTGTGTACCTGCGGCCACCCGTCCCTGTGCTTCGCGGTTCTCGTCGCGCCCGAAAGCGGCTTCGATCTCCCGATCGAGAAGACGACGATCGGAGCGGGCGAAGCGACCGTGGTGGGGTGCGGCCACGATTGTGTCGCTTCCATCGCCGAAGGGTACACCGAAGAGAAGGTGCTCCAGACTCCGGGTCCCGGCCAGATCCCGGCAGGCTTCGAACACGGCCAGGCAACCCCCCACGGTGTTGCGCAGCACCAGCACCCGGGCGCCCCGTTCGGCGGCGTCGAGGGCCCGGCGGGCGATTTGATCGGGGTCGTCCATGAAGGGTGCCAGCCGAACCGCCACGGCTTTCTCGCGGGATCCCTCGGGGTTGCAGGAAATGGAGAAGCTCTCGATGGAGTCCTGGCCGCGGATCCGGCGGCTGATCCGCGGGTAGGGCTCGTCGAGGGCCTCGGCCAGGGTCGGATGTTTCTTGGCACGGCGCCAGTCGCCGGGGAAGAGCAGGCGCTGCCGGGCGGCGGTGCCGAGGGTGGCCGACATGAGCAGGGCGTGGCCGCCCGCCTGCAGGTGGTGACCGAGCACCTCTTCGAGCAGGCAGGTCATGTAGGTGTCGGAAGCGTGCACCTCGTCGACCACGAGCAGATGCCGCAGCAGGCAGGCGGCGCGCAGGTGGCAGTGGGAGGTCTGGAGGGTCGAGAGCAACACCTGGTCGACCGTGCCCACCACGATGCCGCCGGCCAGGTAGCGTTTGCCGTGCTCGCCGGCCCAGGCCCGGCGGCGGAAGGCCGGGGTGTGGTCGTCCCACAGCACCTCGAAAGCGGGCAGGCCGGGCTGTTTGTGCCCCTCGACGCCGTCGACTCGCAGGTACCCCGGCACCGCCAGCACCACCGGTGGGCCCTCGCCGTCGGGCCCGAAGAGGCGCCGAGACGCCGCCACCAACCGCTGCTCGATCTGGGTGGCGGCGGTGCGGGTGGGCAGGGCGAAGGTCAAGCCGTCGACCCGGCCGGCGTGGAATAGACGGGCGAAGAGCCACAGGGCGGCCTCGGTCTTGCCGGCGCCGGTGCTGGCCTCGAGCACGGTGATCGAGCCTTCGGCTGCGAGGGGCATGCCGCCGAGAGCTTTTTGGGTGGGCCTGGGTGTGTATTGGGACACGGCCGCGAAAGTCGGCGCTGCCGGGCCGAGCCGGGTGCGGGCCCTGTCGGTGTCGAGGCCGATCCACCGCAGCACCTCCAGGGCCTGCTCACGGGCGAAGTCGATCCGGTCGGTCGCGGGGTCTGGCGTTTCGAAGGGAAAGAAGGCGCGGCTCGAGCCGAGCCAGTCGGCCAGGTTGAGCACGCCGTTCCAGGCGTGGATCCATTCGACATGGGTGGAGAACGGAGGTACGTCGGCCGCGAACGCCTCGGGAAACCAGCTCCGGGCCGCTGCCACCAGCTCGGCCAACCCGGCCATGGGATCGATGCCGTGGGCAGACGCCCAGTCTTTCTCCGAGGGGAGGCAGATCTCTTGGTACGGGCGGCCGTGGTGGCAGACCGTGGCCGTGAAGAGCGCGGTCCAGACCTCGCTGTCGGCCCAGGCGTTCAGCTCCTCTTCGGGAATCGTCGCGTAGAACCGATCGGAGAGCTCGGATCCCTGATTGCCGAGGTCGAGCAGACGTACGGCCGGCTTCACATGCCCGTGCCGCCTCTCCCCCGGCAGCAGCTGCCGCTGGAACCGCACCCCGAGCTTGCCGAAGTCGTGTATTGCCGCGAGGAAGCACAGACGTGCGATCTGCCCGGAATGGAGATCACCATCGAGGCCGCCGAGGCGGGCGAGGCGGCGTCCGAGCAGGGTGTGGAGCAGCAGGGCCTCGGCACAGGCGGCCACGTCGGCCGAGTGGTCGAGGAGTGAGAGCGTCTTGCCGGCGTCGCCGGTCTTGGCCCAGAACGTCCAGGGGTGTGAAGCCATTCGGTTCCTCCCGGTCGAAAAGGAAGAAAAACCCATGCGCTCGATTTCTGCACCGGATAGGCATCCGAGCGAGTTTCAGCGAACGGTAGGAAATAGATTAATGGTCGCGGAGAGCAGAAGGCAAGGCGGGAGGAGTCAGTTCCGAATTCGTTCGAGCAAGCCCGGGCTGTCAGAGAAGCGGAGAAGGCGCTCGTGGTTGCTCGGAATGGAATTCAGGCCACGAATGGCTGGTGGCTTGAACCGTTCGGCACCGAAAATCCGCGATCAAGACCGGGTCCCGAAAAAACTCAATCTCGATCCTTCATTGCAGGAGATCGCCATGATCATCGGATTCGCCGTCGCGGGTGGCCTGCTCGCCTTCATTCCCGGAGCTTCTCTCCTCTTGATTCCACTGGAAGTCGTCATGCTCTTCTTGATCGCCGACAAACACGACGCCTTCGAGCTCCCTCCGTTCCTGGCCATGATCCCGCCGATCATCGGGGTCAGCGCGTTCCTCAAGGCCATTGCCTTCGTCCTCCATGCGCTGCCCTTGGTGGGGCAGGTTGCCAACTCCTTGGTCGCGGCAGGTTTCATTTCCGTGCTGGGCTTTCTCGGCGAAAAGTATTTCAGCTACCGCGGAGGGATCTTGCGAGCTCGACCGACCGCGTGAGCTCCGGGCTCTCTTCGGTCGTCCCGTAGCAGCCAGGTGGTGTTCTCGGGGCGCCCTCGACTCCGGTAGGATCCAAGGATGCAAGCTCCCGACCGCCAGACCGTGACCCGCCTCCTGCACGCCTGGACCGAAGGGGAAGAGGAGGCGGGGGATCGCCTGCTTGCGGTGGTCTACGAGGAGCTGCGGGGCATGGCGGCGAGGTCTTTGCGCAAGGAGCGGGTGGGGCACACCCTGCAACCCACGGCCCTGGTGCACGAAGCATATCTACGCCTGATCGACCAGCGGGCGGTGCGCTGGGAGTGCCGCGGGCATTTCTTCGCCCTGGCGGCGCAGATGATCCGCCGGATCCTGGTAGACCACGCCCGCAAGAAGGCCTACGCCAAACGAGGGGGCGGGTGGCAGGAGGTTTCCTTCGACGATCCCGATCTCGTGGCCCGCCTCGGCGCGGTGGACAAGCCGGAGGAGCTGGTGGCCCTGGACGACGCCTTGCGGGAGCTCGCGGAGGTGGACCCGATCAAGGCGAAGATCGTGGAGCTGCGTTACTTCGGCGGCCTGCAGTTCAACGAGATCGCACCCGTCCTGGAGCTCTCCACCGCCACCGTGAACCGCCGCTGGCGGGCGGCTCGCGCCTGGCTCTTCCACTACCTGGAGCACCAGCCCACCTGACACCGAGACGGCGTCCGGCGCTCGCAGGCCAAGGTTGGTCAGGGCCGGTCTTTCTTGGTCGCCAGCAGGCGTCGGTCGGCCGCCTCGACCAGCTCCTCGGCGGTGGAGCCGTCGACGGAGCTCTCCGCGATCCCCCAGGAGAGCTGGATCGCCGCGCGACCCAGCTCGGCCTGGCCGCCGGCGGCGATGTCTTCGATCTGAACCGGTACGAGATCCAGGCTCACCAGCAGGCTCTCGGTCGAGGTGCGATCCGCCCCTGGAAGAATCGCCGCGAACTCGTCGCCGCCGTATCGGCAGACGATGTCCGATTCCCGGAGGCGTTTGCGGAGGCTCTGGGACCAGGCCAACAGCACTCGATCACCCACCTGGTGTCCGAGCTTGTCGTTGACCTCCTTGAATCGGTCGAGATCCATGATGACCACGGAGAAGGTCTGTCCGGATCGGCTCGCGGCCTTCAGCTCACGGTCCAGCTCTTCGTAGAAGCTTCGGTGATTCAGGAGCCCGGTCAGGCTGTCTCGCCGCGAGATCTCCACGAGCTCGTCCTTTTCCTGCTCGACGAAGGCTCCGATGGTCGCGCGCAGCGAGCCGTCGATGGCATCACCGAGCCTGCGTCCGATCTCGATCGCCTCGATCGCCTGGTCCGCCCCGAGGCTCCGGGCCGTACTGAACTCCTGAAGCTTCTGGAAAAGAATCCGTCGCAGAACCTGGTACTCGCGGACCAGCTCCCGGGGATCGAAGTCATTCTCGGATCGGTCGCGCCCGTGTCGTTCCGCGAACTCGAACTTGTCTGCGTTGAACGAGTCCTGCTCCCCACTGGCGATCGCAATGAGTTGTTTCAACACCTCCGGGACGGAATTCTTCAGCCGGATCCTGGGCATGGATTCACTGGAGGGAACTTTGCCATCCGTCTGGACCTCTTCCAGCCATTCCTCCGCGATCCTCTCGCTCTGTTCGAGAAGAGCCCCGAGCACCGCCTCGGTGAATTCTTCGTCAGCCATGATCTTCCCGCGGTTGGGATTTCCGCCCCAAGCAGGGGCCTGGTGGCTGAAATCCGAAGTTGAATGTATGCCTAGCCTGGATGATTCATCAGCCTCCTGCTGCGAGGCCGGATCTTCATGAATCTACAGCGTTACGCCGCCCTTCCGCTCCTCGACAGACCGCAAGTATGCCTCCGTCGCTCCAGGCCGCCAAGCCTTGTATATTCAAGAACCTACGGCCTCTCACGACGAAGCCTGATGAATCATCCAGGCTAGAGCTCTTTGAAGCATACAGCATTCTTTGCGAGATCTGCGATCGAGTGGCCCTCGGCCGCTGCATCGGCGAGGCGCCCGACAGGGGTGATGTGTGGAGCCGAGAGGCACCCGGCTCGTGGTCGCCGGGTGTCGAGCCCGCCCGGTGAGGGCGGGAGGGGGATCAACCGACGAGACCGACCCGGGGGATGTCGTCGATGGGGCGGGTGGGCAGGGCGGCGAGCGGCGGACGGTCGGCGATCTCGGGTTCCCAGAACTGGCCGGCGTCGTAGAGGCAGCGCACCTGGGCGTAGCTGAACATGGACATCATCACCATGGTGCCCGACTCGGGATTGCGGGCCATGGCCTTGGAGATGTCGGCCCACATCTTTTTCTCTTCGGGGCCCTTGCGAATCAGCTTGCGCACCACGCCGATGGCCTGGGTTTCGACCGGGCGCCCCTTGTGTGGGGTATACCCCTTGCGGAAGGGGCCGCGCTGGGGGCCCATCTTCTCGCACATGGCGATGACCCGCTTGGCGAAGTTGCTCGGGCTGTACAGCTGGTTGCCGAGCCACTTGAGGCCGGCGAAGAGCTCTTCCCGGGTCATCAGGGTGGGCTGGATGTTGGTGTTCCACATCCCCTGGGTTTCCGAGCCGCTGGCCACCAACCGGCCACTTTCTTTCATGCGGTCGTAGAGGGGAGTGGCGGCGGGGGCCACCAGGGCGCCGAGGGTGAAGATGGGAATCGGGTTGGCCATGGCGAAGTCGAGCTGGCGCTGGAAGATGTCGTGATCGTCGTGGTCGAAACCCACGATCATGCCGCCGATCACCGAGATGCCGTGGGCCAGGAACGCCTCGACCTGGCTCACCAGATCGACCCCTACGTTCTGCCGTTTGCCGGTCTCGCGCAGGCTCTCCTCGTTCGGCGTCTCGATGCCGATGAAGACGCGGGTCAGACCGGCCCGACCGCACAGGTCGAGAATCTCGGGATCGCGCGCGGCGTCGATCGAGACCTGGGTGTGGAAGGCCACGGGACCGTCGGGGCGGGCCTCGTTCCACTCCGCGAGAGCGGCGAGCACTTTCTTGGCCCGCTTGCGGTAGACGGTGAAGTTGTCGTCGGCAAGGAAGACCGCCCGGAAGCCGAGGTCGTAGAGCACGTCGAGCTCGGCGAGGATCGCCTCGACCGGCTTGTGACGCTGCTTGCGCCCGAGGTACTGGATCACGTCGCAGAACTCGCACTCGAAGGGGCAGCCACGGGAGGTCTGCACACAGCCGGAGAGGGCGCGATCGTTGGGGTAGAGATGGAACTTGGGAATTGGGGTGGAGGCGAGATCGGGCTTCTCGGCCGTGTATTCCTTGTCCCAGTCTCCACGCTCGAGGTCGGCGAAGAACTCCTCGGCGATGGATTCGAGCTCGCCGACCACCAGGATGTCGCAGTGCTCGCGCACCGCCTGGGGCGAGAGCGAGGCGTGGGGACCACCGATGATCACGGTCTTGCCGAGCTTGCGGAAGGTATCGGCCACCTCGTTCATGCGCTGACCCTGGATCACCTTGCCGGTGATGCCGATGAAATCGGCTTCGATGGAGAAATCGATGGGCTCCACGTACTCCTCGCAGATGGTCACGGTCCAG
>CAZMEL010000197.1:0-15024 GCA_964565225.1 uncultured Thermoanaerobaculia bacterium
GCCCCACAGGGCCTGGAGCTCGCCCGGGGGGCGGCCGAGGCCGCGAGCCACCTCGCAGGCCCGCAGGTAGGACTGCCCCACCTCTTCGACCCCGTAGCCTCGGGTCGCCACCAGGGCGCTGCCGAGGGCGCCCTGGAGGGCCAGCTCCTGGCGTCGGCATTCGTCGTTGTCGGGCAGGAGCTTCATGAAGTCGAGCCCGCGGTTCAGGTGGTGCACCGCCTCGCGGTAGGCGGATCGCCGGATCGCCTTCTGTGCCGCCAGCACGTGGTACTCCACCGCCTTGCGATGGGTGCGGCCGCGCTCGAAATGGGTAGCGAGGGCGGCCGTCACCTCTTCGGGGCGGTCTTCGTAGGTGGCTTCGAGGGCTTCACCGATCTTGCGATGCAGCTGCACTCTGCGGGCGACGGTGAGGCGCTGGTAGAGCACGTTCTGGTGCAGGGCATGGCTGAAGGCGTAGCGGGCAGCCTGCTCGCCGCCGGTGCGCTGGCCACCGCCGCGCAGGAACTGGCCGCGATCGGCGAGGCCGGACAAACGCATCTCGACCTCGGTGACGCCTTCACCGATCACGGAAGCGATCACCGCGGCGGAGAACTCCATGCCGGCCACGCTCGCCGCTTCCAGCAGGCGTTGGTCCTTCTCGCTCAGGGTTTCGAGCTTCTCCTGGATCATCTGCTGCAGGCTGTCGGCGATCTCGATCTCTTCCGAGTCCTGGTCGAGCTGCCAGGCGCCGGCCCGCTCTACGAGCTGGCCGCGCTCGAGCAGGTCGTCGAGCATGGTAGAGAGAAAGAGGGGGTTGCCGGCGGTGAGTCGGAAGAAGAGATCCACAAGGTTGTCGAACGAGGCGCGGTCTCCCAGCCGGAGGCCGAGGTATTCCTCGAGGTCGCGACGATCGAGACCGGAGAGGTCGAGGTCGACACATTGGCGGTGGACCCGGAGGCTCTGGTGCACGGCCTTGAGGGGATGCCCCTGGATCTTGAGCGACATCGGGCGGTAGGTGCCGATCAGCAGCAGACGGGCGGCTTCGCGTCGCCGGGCGAGGGAAGAGATGAAGTCCACCGTCGAATAGTCGCTCCAGTGCAGATCCTCGAGCACCAGCACCAGGGGGATCTCGGTGGTCAGGGCTTCGAGGGCCATGGCGATCTCCCGCAGCATTCGCCCCGGGGTGGCTCGGGCCACCCGGCGCAACAACGCCTCCTGGCTCTGATCGTCGATCAGGGAGGACATCTGCACCAGCCAGGTGGGGGCGTGGCGGTTGAGGAGCGGGATCAGGCGCTCGGTTCCGGCCTCCCGCCCGACTCGTTCGAGCGCTTCCAGCACCGGCATGTAGGCCTCACCCTTGCCGAAGAGCTCCTGGCACTGGCCGTAGGCGATCAGGATCTCCGAGTCCTGGGCCGCCTTCTCGAGGAAGGTGTCGACCAGGGCGGTCTTGCCGATGCCGTTCTCACCGACCACGAAGGCGATCTGGCGCTCGCCTCGCAGCGCCCGCTCGAGGCAATCCTCGAGGGTCTGCATTTCCCCCCGGCGGCCGAACACGGTGGCCGGATGGCTGTGGAAACGAGGCACGGGAGCGGGTGACGCCTGCGTGCCGTCTGTCAGTTGCAGGGAGCCGATCAGGCGGTAACCACGACGCGGGTGGGTCTGGATGAAACGAGGCGACTTCGGGTGGTCGCCCAGGGCCTGGCGAAGCTCGCGGATGCAGCCCTTCAGAACCTCTTCCCCGACCACGACGTCGGGCCAGACGGCTCCGAGCAGCTCGTCTTTGGTGAGGAGATGCCCGGGGTTCCTGGCCATGTGCTGGAGCAGCGCAAAGGCCTTCGGGCGCAGGAGCACCTCTTCTTCCCCACAAAGTAGTCGTTCGTTTCGAACATCCAGATAAAAATTAGAAACATCCGCCTCAGGATCGATCTTCGGCGCTCCGGAATTCATCCAAACAATCCTCCGTATCCCACGTCCACCCCGAGAGAGCACGAGTCTATCTCAGGGTTTTACCGTTCTCTCACTTTTCTCTCTCTTTGTCTCGAACCGACCTCTCACCGGCCTCGCACCGTGCCTTCACGACTTCCCGCGAGCCCCTCCCTAGGCTGAAGGAGTGGCGAATGAACGCCGCGCTCGGGAAGTTTTCCGAAGTGATCGTGGAGGTCTCATCATGTGTTCTGAACATTCGAAGAAATCGATTATCGTGTCGTTCCAGCGTGGGCTCGCCGGTCCGGGAAGGAAAGATTTTCTTTCCGGAATGCTCGTGTTCATTCTTCTGTCTCTGGCTCCCATGGGCGCTCGTGCGGAAACTTCCGGAGTGCGGAAAAACAGCTCGGTTCCCGGCGCTGCCGAGCTGCGAGCCCTGGGGCCGGAGGAGCTGTTGCTCCGAGCCTATCGCCCGGATCGCCGGGTCGACTGTTTCGTGACCCGGGCTCCTGGGCGTGGTGTTCTGGGATTCGAGGTCGTGACCCCGGCGGAGTCGGCGGCGCGGCCGATGGTCGGTCTGCTCGAAGCTCGTGAGCTGCCGCGTGGGGCCGAGCTGCAGGTCCACCGGTCCCAGAGCTTCCTCGCGATCGAGGCGTCGGGTGGAGAGGTCTTCACTCTCTGCGTGGCCTTTCTTCGTCCGCCGCTTCCCGGGGAGCCCTACCAGGTGGTGAGCGCCTTTGCCGAGGAAGAAGATCCGGGGGAAGACGAGCCCATTCCCGACCCGTTCGGCTCGAGCGAAGAGGAGGAAGAGGATCCGGAAGAAGAAGAGCCGATTCCCGATCCCTGGAGCCAATCTCTCGGGGCGCGAATCGTGGCGCCGGTCGCAAACGGCTGAGAGCGTGATTCTTCGCGAGATCCGGAGGCCGGGGGCCCACGCCCCCGGCTTCTTTTGTGAATCCTCAGAGAACACCCTGCCCCCAGGTGGTCCAGCTCGGCAGCCAGCGCTCGATCCGGCGCCGCGCGTTGAAGGTGTGGATCGAGTCTTCTCCACGCGCCGCGGCCAGGGCCTCGTGGCCGCCGGTCAGAAAAGGAGCGGCGAGGTCGAGATGCCCACGAGCGGCGAGGTAGGCGCCCCAGAGACTTTCCGCTTCGGCGGTTTCCCAGGCGTCGGCGGGTCGGGTGGCCCGCAGAGTTTCCAGAGCCTGGCGTAGCAGAATTCCCGCGGTCTCGGTCTCTCCCCGTTCCAGGAGCACCATGCCGAGATCCTTGCGCGCGAGGGCGACGTGCTCGTGGTCGATCTCGAGCTCTGCGAGGCGCAGGGTGAGCACCTCGGTGAAGAGGGCCTCGGCCTCCACCAGGCGCCCCTGGGCGTGGAAGACCCGTCCGAGGCTGCTGGAGAAAGCCGAGGTCTCGAACGGAGCGTCCACCGCGGCCCGGGCCCAGCGGTTCCGGGCGGCCAGCAGCCAGCTCTCGGCCTCTCCCAACCGGCGTCGGGTGTAGGCCAGGATGCCGAGATTGCGCAGCGCCCGGGCCACGGCGGCGGGGTCGGGATCGGTGTGCTCCTGGCGCAGCCGGAGGCATTCGAGAGCGTGCTCCTCGGCTTTCTCGTAGCTGCCGCGCAGGCGCAGCATCGAAGCGAGGTTGCAGGTGGCCTTGGCGAGGCCGACGGACTCGTATCCGAGCCGGCGTTTCATGGCCAGGGCTTCGCGATAGAGCTCTTCGGCGCGGTCGTGGTTCCCGGCGCGATCGTAGGAGGCTGCGAGGTTGTTCAGCAGCGAGGCCAGGTCCGGATGGTCGCCGTCGAAATGCTCGCGGTGCAGGCGCAGGGATTCCTCGAGCAGGTCGCGGGCGGCCTCGTGGCTGTGGAGCCGGCTGAGAGTGGTGCCGAAGAGGCCGAGGGGTTTCGCCAGGAGGTGAGACTCGCCTTCGAGAGCCAGCCGGAGGGTCTGGCTGAGCAGGATCAGGTACGCCTCGGTGGAGACGGGCTGGTCGCGGTTCAGCGCCGATTCGAAGGGTGTGAGGAGGTCTTGGGTCAGCCGCTGAGTGATCAGGTGTTGTTGCTCTTCCGCCGATCGGGCGCGGCGATCGGCCTCGGCCGCGAGGCCCAGGGTCGTCAGCAGGGTCGTGACGACGACCAGGGATTTCCAGTTGCGCCGTACGAACTTGCCGGCGAGGTAGAGGGTCGTACCCTCCCGGGCGAGCACCGGCCGCCCTTCGAGGCATCGTTCGATGTCGAGGGCGAGTTGCTCTACCGATACGTAGCGTTTCTTCGGATCCTTGGCGAGCGCCTTCAGCACGATGCTGTCGACATCTCCGGACAGGTTCCGCCGTAGCTTCTCGGGGCTGGCGCCGCGTTGCGAGCTCACGGAGTGCGGGTCGATGGTCACTGTCCCCTCGGGCCGGAAGATGCGCTCTTCGCGCACGATCTTCGAGCTCGGGCGTTCGGGTTCCTGGTCGCAGATCGCCTTGGCCAGGGTGAGGAACTGGTCGTCTTCCAGGGTGTAGGGGAAGTGGCCGGTGAGAAGCTGGAAGAGCAGCACCCCGAGAGAGTAGGTATCGCTGGCGGTGGTGATGGCGAGGCCCCGGATCTGCTCGGGGCTGGCGTAGCGCAGGGTCAGGGGCATCTGGCCCGCGGCGGTGGGCTGGCCGAGAGTTTCGTCGAGCGTAGCGGGCACCAGGCGTTTGGCGATACCGAAGTCGAGAATCCGCGGCTCTCCGACCGCGTCGACCAGGATGTTGCCCGGTTTGAGATCGCGGTGCACCACGAGGCTCTGGTGGGCGAGAGAGACCGCAGAGCAGACCTTGGAGAAGAGGCGCAGCCGGTTTCGGATCGAGAGCCGCCGGTCGTTGCACCAGGTGTCGATGGGCTGGCCGTCGACATACTCCATGGTGAAGTAGGGAACGCCATCGCCGGTGGCACCACCGTCGAGGATTCTCGCGATGTTCGGGTGATCGAGGTTGGCCAGGATCTGGCGTTCTCGGTAGAACCGTTGCAGGAGCTCCGAGTCGTCGGGGTATTCCTTGCGCCAGGTCTGGAGCAGGTCGGTCCGGATCAGCTTCAGGGCGACCTTCTGCTCGAAGTCGTCGCGCCGGCAGGCGAGGAAGACGGTGCCCATGCCTCCCTGGTCGATCCGTTCCAGGAGCTCGTAGGGGCCGATCCGATCGCCGGGCGCCGGGATCGGCATCGCGAGCGCCAGGTCCGGCGGTGGCTCGGGGCGTTTGCCGGGAATCTCCTGCTCGAGCAGGTCGTCGGCCTCGGGGCCGTATTCGAGCAGGGTCTCGACTTCACGCCGCAGCTCTCGGTCGTCTCCGCAGGCCTCCGCGAGATATGGCTCGCGGTCGTGCTGCGGGCGGCGTAGCGCACTGGCGAGAACCTGGCTCACCCGTTGGTAGAGCTCGGGCGTCATCTTGGCCATTGACAAGCCTCCCTGACGGCAGATCTCCCCCGAGACTCCTCCTATCCTGGAACGCGAGATTTCCCCGCGAAGCGACTCATTTTGCCGTCAGAGCGCGTCGCAGCCAGCGCACTGCCACATCCCAGTCCCGCGAGATGGTGCTGCGGGCGTACCCTTCGAGGGCGACGATCTCCTGCAGGGTAAAACCCCCGAAGATACGGAGCACCAGGATTCGGCTCTGGCGAGGGTGCAGCCGGGCGAGATCCCGGAGGGCGTCGTCGAGGGCGAGCAGACCGGGGTTCTTCTCGTCGCTGATGCCGATCTCTTCCTCGAGCGGGACCTTGAGCACCTCGCCGCCCCGTTTCTTCGATTTCCGCGCCCGGGCGTGGTCGACCAGGATATGGCGAGCCTTGCGTGCGGCCACGGCGAAGAACTCGTTCTGGCTGCTCCAGCGCACCTTTCGCTGGTCCTTGAACTTCAGGTAGACCTCGTTCACCAGGGCCGTCGGTTGCAGGGTGTGGTCGACCGATTCGCGGCGCAGGTGACGGCTGGCGATCTTGTGCAGCTCGTCGTAGACGTGAGGCATGAGGTTGTCGAGAGCCTCGGGATCGCCCGCGCTCCAGGCATCGAGCAGCCGAGAGACGTCGCTCGCATCAGGGGGCATGGTACCGACCATCCTACCAGGTGGTTGCCTCGGGCCTCGGCTCCGAGCCCTGGCTCTGGGTCGCACCGGGGGCTATACTCGCGCAAACTTTTCCGCAAAGGAGACGCAGATGAAGCTTTCCGCGCCGACGACTCCTGTCTTCGTCATTTCCGAGATCCTGGGGTTGGCAGGTTTGCTGACCTACTTCGGAATCATTCCGGGCTTCTCGGGAGTCCAGCCCTTCATGCTCCTCGCCATCGGCTTCGTGCTCCTCACCCTCGGTGCCCTGTTCAAGGGGGTCTGACGGTCTCTTCCCAGGCCGCGAGCCGCGGCAAACCCTGGAGCCGGGCCTCTCCCGAGGGGCCGTGGGATGTCGTGGTCGTGGGCTCCGGCATGGGGGGCATGACCTGTGCGGCCCTGCTCTCGAAGCTCGGGCGCCGGGTGCTGGTGCTGGAGCAGCACTATGTACCCGGTGGCTTCACCCACGCCTTTCCGCGCAAGGGTTATGTGTGGGATGTCGGTGTGCACGCGGTAGGGGAGGTGAGCCGACACTCGCTGACCGGTCGGCTCCTGCACCACCTGACGGACGGCCGGCTGCGCTGGGCCTCTCTCGGGCCGGTGTACGACGAGTTCCACTTTCCCGACGGCTTCCGTATCGACTTTCCCGACGATCCGAAACAGTTCCGGGCCAACCTGGTGGCGGCGTTTCCCGACGAGGAGGAGGCGATCGACGAGTTCCTCCATCGGGTGCGCGAAGTGGCCGGCACCATGCGCAGCTACCTCGCCAGCCGCACCTTCCCCCGCCGATTGGTGGGGGCGGTGGAATGGCTCATGGCCCGCGACGCGCGTCGTTTTCTCGCCCAGAACACCCGCGACGAGCTCGCCCGGATCACCGACAACGAACGGCTGCGCACGGTGCTCGCCGCCCAGTGGGGCTACTGCGGGGCGACCCCCAGCCGCTCCTCGTTTGCGGTGCAGGCCCTGATCACCCGCCATTTCTCGCATGGCGGCTACTACCCGGAGGGCGGCTCGCCCGCCATCGCCCGGGAGCTCCTGCGCACCGTGGAGAACGCTGGCGGCTGGACCCGGATCCTTGCCGATGTCGAAGAAATCCTGGTCGAGAACGGGCGGGCGGTCGGTGTCCGCCTGGCGGACGGGGAGGAGATCCGGGCGCGCCGGGTGGTCAGCGCCACCAGCGTGGCCACGACCACGAGCCACCTGCTGCCCGAGCCGCACCGCTCCGAGCCCTGGGCCCAGGAGGTGGGGAAGCTCGAGGCGGGGCCGGCCCATGTCTGCCTCTACCTGGGATTCCAGGGCGATATCCGCGCGGCGGGTGCTTCGGCCGCCAACCAGTGGTTCTACAACACCTGGAGCTCGGAGGAAGACGTCTGGAACGTGGAGGATCCCGACGATCTGGGGCCCGCGGCGGTGCTCTACTGCAGCTTCCCATCGCTCAAGGACCCTCTGCACGATCCCGGGCCGGAGCAGAAACACACCGGCGAGGTGGTGACCTTCGTACCCTGGCAGACCTTCGCCGAGTGGCAGGGGAGCCGCAGCCGTCGCGACCGCGGCGAGCGCTACGCCGCTCTCAAGCAGGCGATCCAGGACTCCCTGCTCGAGCAATTCCTCGAGCGCCTGCCGGCCCTGCGCCCGATGGTCGATCACGTGGAGCTCTCGACCCCGGCCTCTACCGACTACTTCGTGCGGCCGGTGCAGGGCTCGATCTACGGCCTCCTGCCCACCCCCGAACGTTTCGGCAACGAGTGGCTGCGGCCCCGCTCACCCATCCCGAGCCTCTTCTTCGCCGGCTCCGACGTCGCCATGGTGGGGGTGATCGGCGCGATGATGGGGGGAGTGCTCGCCGCCGCCGCGGCCGAGCCGATCCGGGCGTTTCGCCTGCTGCGGCGACTGTAGGAGACGAGGAGCCTCCCGAAGGTCGGAAGGCTCGCTGAGCGGCGGACGGGTTCTCAGCCGACAGTGCTCGTCCAGGCCGAGGTATTGCCCGACTCGAAACCGTCGAAGAACAGGTCGAACACATTCGGGTCTCGGCCGAGGAGGAATTCCTCCAGGTTGGTCAGGCCGTCGCCGTCCGGATCCCCATTGGCGTCGGCGGGGTTCAGGGGATTCAGGCCGTTGGCGTTCTCCCACCAGTCGGGCATGCCGTCGTTGTCGTCGTCGGGATCGAGCACGTCGGCGATGCCGTCGTCGTCGGTGTCGACGAAGGGGCTCACGACCAGGCTCTTGCTCACGGTGCGAACGGGCAGGCCGGCTTCGAGGAGCTCGATCTCGATGGGGACCATCCGGCCGTCGGCCACGGAGGACCGAAGGTTCTCGCTGAAACCGAGGTCGATCTGGCCGCCGGGGCCGAGAGGGCCGAGGTTCCAGAGCAGGTACTCACCGGTGTCACAGAATCCCGGGCAGTCTCCGCCTCCTGTTACGACCGGGCTGGAGTTGAGCTCCTCGGGCCACAACACCCGCAGGCTGAGGTTCCCGGTGGTCGAGCCCGACGGGTTGCCGATGGTCAGCTCGGCGTCGAGGATCTCGGAGGGCTCGATCGGATCGGGGCCGAGGCTGAAGGAGAAGTCGAGGTCCGCGGATCCCAGCCGGCTGATGGCCGTGGCGCGGCTCGAGCGCGACTGGAAATCGAGCGAGGCGGAGAAGGACGCCGAGTCGACGAAGAGGTGGCTCTGCGAGGCCCCGGAGGCCGGGATTCCCACCGTCACGAACTCTCTGCCGGCGAAGTGTGGAGGCAGGTCGCCCAGTTGCCACACGACGGTGCCACCGACTCGGGTTCCGCCGCCGGTGGCGCCGAAGAACTGCGTCCCCTCGGGAACCGGAAACCGTAGCTCGGCGTCGTTGGCGCTGGCGTTCGACGAATTGCCGAAGGTCACCTCGTACACCAGGGTCGGGCCGCTGGCCGGATCGGCCCTCGGATCGACAAAGACCTCGAGCGGAGAGTCCGCCAACACCAGGGTCGTACGGCTCAGCGTCCGCGACGGTAGATTCGCCTCGAGCAGCTCGACCTCGAGCGGAACGGCCTGGCCGCTGACGACCCCGGACCTCACGGACTCGCTGAAGCCGATGGCGAGGCTGGCGCCGGGTCCGAGAACGCCGAGGTTCCAGAACAGGTACTCGCCAGTATCGCAGAAGCCGGGACAATCCCCTCCGTTGGTGGTCACCGGGCTGGAGTTGAGCTCCTCGGGCCACAGGGTCCGAATCGTCAGGTTGCCGGAGGTCGCAGGCGTCGGGTTGGTGATCAGGAGCTGAACGTCCATCGTTTGCCCGGGCTCCACCGGGTCGGGGGCCACTTCCATGGAGATCTCGAGATCCGAGGTCCCCGTCCGGCTGATCGCCATCGCCCGGCTCTTTCTGGGTTGAAAATTCAGGATGCCGGAGAAGGTGGCCGAGTCGACGACCAGATGACTCCCGACACCGGGGTCGATCTCTACGGTGACCCGGCGGATTCCACCGGTGTTGGCGGCGACGTTTCCGAGAGGCCAGGAGACCTCGTGGTTCTCGAGGATGCCGTTGTCCGTCGCGGCCACGAAGGTAGTCCCCTCGGGAAGAGGAAAGCGGAGCTCGGAGCCTTCGGCGGTCGAGGTGGAGGTGTTGGCGTAGGTCAGCTCGTAGGCCAGTCGCCCCGGTCGTGGGGCCGGGTCCTGGAGCGGGTCGACGAAGACCTCCAGCGGGGAATCGCTCTGGACGAGAGTGGAACGGGACCACGTTTGAACGGGGATGCCGGCTTCCAGGAGATCGATCTCGAGGGGGATGATCGTCCCGCTAGAGGTCCCGGACCGCACGGACTCGCTGAACCCGAGGATGATGCTTGCGCCGGGACCAAGGACGCCGAGGTTCCAGAACAGGTACTCGCCGGTGTCACAGAAGCCGGGGCAATCCCCGCCGTTGGTGGCGACCGGGCTGGAGTTGAGCTCTTCGGGCCACAGGGCCCGGACCGTCAGATTGCCGGACACCGAGCCGGTCGGATTGGTGATCGAGATCTGCACGTCCATCGACTGGTCGGGCTGGACCGGCCCCGGACCTACTTCCAGGGCCAGGGCGAGATCGGCGTCGCCGACCCGGCTCACCGCCATGGCGCGGCTGGTCTTGGGTAGGAAGCTCAACGTTGCGTCGAAAGTGGCCGAGTCCACCACCAGGTGGGTGCCGCTGGCCACCGGATCGATCTCTACCGTCACCCGCTCCGTGCCGGCGAGCCGGGGGCCGAGGCTCCCGAGATCCCAGATCACCTCACCACCGACCAGCAGACCGCCGCCGGTGGCGGAGACGAACTGGGTACCGGCGGGAATCGGGAATCGCAGCTCTGAGTCCTCGGCGGCCGAGGCCGAGGTGTTGCCGTAGGTGATCTCGTAGACCAGGAGCTCCCCCGAAGGAGCGGGATCCCGGGTGGGGTCGACGAAGACCTCGAGCGGAGAGTCGGCCTCGACCTCGAGCGTATGATCGACCTCGGCCACCAACGAGCCGGCTTCGAGGAGGTCGGTTCGGAGGTCGAAGAACGTACCCGAGGCGACCCCGGAGCGGACGGACTCGCTGAATCCGATCACCCGGGTGACCCCGGGCCCGAGAGGGCCGAGACTCCAGCTCAGGTTCTCTCCGGGATCGCAGAATCCCGGGCAGTCTCCACCGTCGGTGGTCACCGGGCTCGAGTTGAGCTCGTCGGGCCAGAGAACCCGAAGGGTGAGCGAGCCCGAGGTGCTGCCGGCGGTGTTGGTGATCATCATCTGTACATCGATCGACTGCCCGGGCTCTACCGGGTCGGGATTGACCTCCACGTCGAGGGTGAGCGTTGCGGTGGCCGTCCCGGTGGTGGCCAGAACCAGGAAGAAAGCGGCTGCCGAGAAGGCACGGAGCCGGAACGGAAACGAGCGGGTACATTCCGCGGGTCGAGCGAAACAGCGCATGGGTCCTACCTTGTGTATCGAGATCCTTGCTCTGGCGGCCTGGCGTACGGCCGCAGCCGCCGACGTTCGGAGTTGTTTGCCTAGAACATCGCGCAGCAAGGTTCGAGATCGTTCCATCCGCAGCGGTTTGGCTGCCGGCCGCTTTCGACTGGGTGCTCTCGATCGCCGCACCCTCCTGCGGGTCCTGGGTGACCCGTGTCGGCGCCGTGTACGACTCGGACCTGGGGACTCCTGGGCCCGCTCCCTGGCGACCAACCACTGATCGTCGAATCTCCTTGCGCCGTCGCGGCGAAGTCTCCAAGGGGTGTCGGCCTGGCGCCCCTTCCATTCGTTCTGGCTCCGAGTCGCGATGCCCGAGATTGCCCGGTCTCCCCGACTCGGTCCTGGAAGAGGTGGACACTCGACCCGATCATCGGCAGCAGGAGACGAGAATTGATCGCTTATCGAAACTGGATCGTCTTGGGAATCTTCCTGGTGGGCTTCGGTGCCTCGGTGGTTTACGAAGGAAGAGAAGGAGCAAACATGTGGACGGCGGATGCGTCGGAAGTCCGGGCGCTCTTCGACTTCGAAGACGGTGCCGCTCCGTGGCCGAGCATCGACGATGTGGTGATGGGCGGAGTGTCGCGCAGCGAGATGGCTCTCGACGGTGGCACCGCGGTGTTTCGCGGTCGCCTGTCTCTCGAGAACAACGGGGGCTTCGCGTCGGTGCGGTCTCGGCCGAAAGCGTGGGACCTCGCGGGATTCGAGGGGCTGGTCTTGCGGGTGCGGGGAGACGGACGAACCTACGGCTTCCGTTTGCGGACGTCTCGCTCCTTCGATGGGGTCAGCTACCAGGCGAGCTTTACGGCGCCGGAAGGGCGCTGGCAGGAGGTACGCCTTCCCTTCGACGGCTTCGAGCCCGTGTTCCGCGGGCGACGAGTGCCCGGGTATCCGACCTTGGAGCCCGCGGAGATCCAGACCTTCGGCCTGATCCTGGCCGACAAGAATCCCGGGAGCTTCCGGCTCGAGATCGACCACATCTCCGCGTACCGGAATTCGGAGCCCGACGACGTCGAGACCTCCGGGTCGGCGAGCCGCCGAGGCCCGGGCCCGGCTCAGCGACGGACGAGCTGAGCCAGCATCTTGCCGAGGGGGGCGAGCGGGGCCAGGCCATGTTTGCCGAGGAGGCGGATCGGGCGCACGAGGTAGTAGAGGAAGCCGAGCAGCCGGGGGAGGGGTAGGAAGTCGCGATCGACCTGGTTGGGAGAGAGGGCGAGCCGCAGGTCGCGGGTTGCGTGGTAGAGGGTGATCCGCAGCCGGTCGCGGCGGCGTTCCCGGAGGCGCACGAAGAGGCCGGTGTCGATGCGCCGCACCGAGCGGAATTCCGGCGCATGCAGCTGCTCGAGGATCGAGCCGAAGATCTCTCCGATCTCGGGCTCGGTGTCGATCCGATCATGAGCTTCCTGTGGTAGCTCGAGGCCGATCAGCTCGCGGCCGAGCAGCAGACCCAGCAGAAGCAGCCGACGCCCGCCGAGATCGTCGGCCAGCTGCCACAGCCGCGGCCACCGTACCCCGGCCGCGAGAACCGCCTGCAGGTCGGCCAGCCACTGGATTCGTGGCCAGAAGTGTTTGGCACCGTGGGCCGTGAGCATCAGCAGCAGCTCTTCGTTGGCGAGCCCCGGCACCTCGCGCCCGGCCACTTGCAGAGCTTGCCGATGGCGCCAGAGAGTCTCGAAATCGAAGCGACAGAAGTAGTAGCCGGGCAGGAAGTCCCAGTGCAGGTCCACGGCGAGGGGAGGCTCGTCGCACACGAAAGAGATCTCGTTGCGGGGAAAGGCCGTCGAAGCCGGCTCGCTCTCGCCGGTGAGCGGGTTGTAGCGGCGGAATCCCCGAGCGAGGAGCAGGTCGTGGGCTTCCAGGGCTCGGTCTCTCGGCACCAGGAAGTCCAGGTCGCCGGTCTGGCGCAGGGCGAGGTCGCCGAAGTAGGCCTCGGCGAGGGGCAGACCCTTGAAGGGCAGCGCCCGGATTCCTGCCGTGGCGAAGGAATCCAGCAGCGTTGCCATGGTCTCCGCCAACATCTGGTTGCGCTGTCGGTTGGCCGCCAGGAGATCTCGCAGCACGGCCAACGTCCCGGCGGGTACCTTCTCGGGGCAAACGCTCTCGAGGTGGTGGGTCAGAAGGGGAACCATGCCGTGGGGCTGCGCCCGACGAATCAGGCTCGCCCAGGCGACGTCGGGGGTGATCCATGACCGCAGGCGCTCTTCGTGCTCGGAGCTCGTACCGGCCCGGGCACAGGCGAGCAGGATCTCGAGCTCCGGCGCGAGAGGTGGTCTCCGGCGGACCGGAGCTCGTTGGTGGAGTGAAGGGTCGGGAGATCGCAAGATAACGAAAAAAACCTTTCTGGCGACGGGCTCGTCGAGCACTGGCCCTCGATTGCTTTTCTCTATCTTTCGAAAATTCTTTCGATCCGTCAAGGCAGATGGTGACTCGAGGAGCAGCAGGTTGGCCCGAGGGGCATTTTTTCTGGCCAGAAGCCTTGACAGGCGATCGTTTTCGCGGCACCATGAGCCTATGGAAGAAAACGGCCGGAAGGTTTGAAAGGCCGGAAGAGTTGATGTAGGGAGCGGTTGAACAGATGTTCGAAAGTCTTTCGCAACATTTCACTATTTGAACATAACAATAAGGTTGCAATCGGGTACCGGGCCGAGAGTCCGGGGAGAGTGATCGAGAGAACAGAGGAGGATTCTGATGTCCAGGACCGAGAAGATGGTGACCGAGACCGCCGAGATCGAGACCCGCGAAGAACAGCGTCGTGCCTTCGTAGAGCCGGAGCTTCGCAGCCACGAAACGCTGCCCAAGGTGACCACGGGTTTCGTCGGTACGTTCCAGCCCTGAAGAGGGCTCTGGATTTCGAAACGAGGGGCGGCTCGAGCTTGCGGTCCCTCTAGATTCGGGAAATTGATTCGGGAAATTGATTCGGAATTCTTTCGGGAAGAGCCCAGGGAGAGCCAAACCATGCTAAGCAAAATTTCAAATGTATTTCTCGTCGCGCTGGTCGCGGCGCTGCTGGTTGCCAGCGTCGCCGTTGCCGGTCCGCGCTCGAGCAGCCTGGGATCGATCGGCATCGAGATCGATCCGCGCACCGGCCATGGCAACGTCACTTTCGGCCAGCTCATCGGCGGAGACGAGCAGTCGGCCATCGTCAACGATTTTTTCGACCTCACCGGCGTGTCCTGCATCGACTGTGGGGAAGGCCTTTGTGAGGCCGGACAGCCCCGGACGGTGGTGGTGAACTTCGAGCAGAACGGCCTCGCGGCCGGCGTGCTCGACTTCGGCCTCACCAATGTCACGGTGAACTTCGCCAACGGACCGATCGCCCAGAACGTCTCCTGCGTGCCGGGTGCCACCTGCAGCCCGTCCGTGGTGACGGGTGCCGCGGTGACCGCCGAGATCACCGTAGAGCTCACCGGTTGCAACAAGTTTCGGGTCTTCTTCGACCTCGAAGGCAGCGAGCTGGAGGCCCCGGCCGACGGCACCTGCCCGTGCTATAGCACCAGCGACCTGGCCGAGGTCGACTTCCAGGAGCCGTTGGCCTGTGTGAACGCGGTCAATGGCCCCTTCCCGTTCTGGGGCATGGCGACAGACCCGATCCCGTCGGTTCCACCCTTTGCGGTGGTGGTCTTCGGCTCGGGTGCCATTCCGGACAGCTGCACCAATCTCGACGCGGCGGGTTCCTTTCAGCCCGTCGATGGTCAGCAGTTCCGTGACTGCGCTTGCAGCGTGCTCTACAACGCCTCGCTGCGGGGTGTGGCCTGTGGTCCCCTGCCGCCGAACGTCGACTGCTCGACGGAGAACGTGGCCCCGGTGACTCCGACCAGCAGGCCGATCCGTCACGGTGGCCAGGTGCCCGATCGGTTCTTCTTCTGAGCGGATCCGCATCTACAAAATGCCGGGCCGGCAGGTCGACGAAACTCGTTTCGCTCGGCGTGCCGGCCTTTCTGATGTCTTGGGATCGCCGGGGGATCCAGGAGGCTTTCGAGAAGATGAAGAGGGAAAGAGCCGTGCAGCGAAGAAACCGTGCCGCTCTGGCTGCGGGGCTTCTATGCTTCGTCTGGACAACGCCCGGGGCTCGGGCCCAGGGCTCGGATCCGGTGGGGAGCGAGTTCCAGGTCAACGCCCACACCACCGG
>CAZMEL010000198.1:0-14741 GCA_964565225.1 uncultured Thermoanaerobaculia bacterium
GGATACGAAGACCCATGCAAGATCTCAGATCCCCGATCGACTCTTTCAGCAATTGGATCGTCGCGGCCCTGCTGGCGCTGGTGGTGCCGGCTTCCGCGGTGGAGGCCCGCTGCCTCGATACGGGCAGCGCGAGCTTCCGCGGACCGGTCGAGGCGGCCGGCTCGTGGGTACGCGACGAAGGCATCGTCGGCGAGGAGAGGGAAACGGTACGGCTCGGAAGCAAAGTTCGGTGGGTCTGGGACGGCCGCGACAGCGCCCCGGACCGGCTCGATGCCACGGGCCTCGGTGGCTTCGATCTCACCGCTCGTGGGTTCTACGACCGCCTGGAGATCGACGTCGCCGGGCTCGAGGCCACCGCCGAGCTGGCTCTCGAGATCTACTCCACGGACGACGGGTTTTCCCGTGTGCGGCTCGACCACCCGGCGCCCGGTGCGCCTGTTCTCGTCGATCTCGACCAGCTCTCGGGCGTCGATCCGCGCCAGGTCGGAGCCCTGGTGATCGAGGCAGGCGATGCCGGCGGCCGTGCGAGGCTGGGCTCCCTGTGCCTGGGCTCCGACCTCGAACGCTCCTGGAGCCGGCGCTCGGTCGAAGGAATCGACGGCGCTGAGAGCGTCGAGCATCGGTTGACGATCACGAATGCTGGCTCGGCATCGGCCGGACCCTTCGAGATCTCCCTGGTACGGCCCCGCCACCTCGCGGAGTCCCTGCAGATAGAAGGCGGCCATGCAGTGTCCGAAGGAGGTGTGATCCACGCCCGGCTCGATGCGTTGTCCGGTGGCGCAGAGGCAGTGATCTCCTTCCGTGAGCCCGCCGCCACGGCCGGGCCCCCGGCCCAATCGGTCGAGGTGGTGCTGCAGGAGGGAGATATGCCGCCCGGAGCCGGTGGCAATGCCGTGACGAGTCTCAATCCGCCCTTCACCAGCGGCACCGGCGCGGTCGGTTTCAACGGCCAGGTGGACGACGGCGGATCCAGCGTTCGTTTCATCTGGTTCGACGACGCCATCGTCTTCCTCGACAGCGACGAGATGGGCAGCGTGCTCAGCGGCGGCGAAGGCACCATGGGCATTGCCGACAACGGCGATTTCGTCTACAGCCCGAGCATCGACGGCGCCGACGGCGCCTGGACCGAAGACGGCCAGCTGGCGGTCGAAGAGGTCCAGGCCCCCGGCTTTCCCGATGGCACCATCAGCACCTTTCACAGCCGGCCGACCATGCTCCCCGGCGGTGCCGCCTACTGGGTGTCGGGTTTCAACGAGAGCGGCGGCACCAGCAGCGAGGGGCGGATGCTCTACACCAGCCCGGACCACCAGCCCGGCTCCACCGCTGTGGTGTTGCGTGCCGACGATGTGATCGAGGGCCTGGCCATCGATCGTCCGAGCGGCGTGGGTTTCGACTACCTGATCTCCGACGACGGCAGCCATCACATCCAGGAGCTACTGATGGATACCGGCGGCACCAGCGACGACGGAGTGATCTACCTCGACGGCGCCCTGATCGCCCGCGAGTCCGAGGCCACCGGCGACGGTGACAACTGGGACAACTTCGACCTCATGTCGGTGAACGACAGCGGCGACCACGTGTTCTCCGGCGATACCGACGGTGCCAGCGGCAGCGACGAGTTCATCGCCTACAACGGCACCATCGCCGTGCGCGAAGGCGACGTGCTCGACGGAGTGACGCTCACCAGCAGCGCTTCGGTGCGGGCGTTGAGCATCAACAATCTCGGTCAGGTGGCCCATGCCTGGGACGCCTCCGGCACCGAGGTGGTCTTCTTCGCCTGCGATGGTGCGGATCTGGCCGGCACCTCGCAGCTGGTGGTCACCGTGGGCGACGGGCTCGACGTCACCGGCGACGGCGTGGCCGACGCCACCCTCACCGACCTCAACGCCTCGACCGTCGGGCCCGGGCTCGCCCTGGCGGAGGACGGACGGATCGTGCTCGAGGTCGATCTCGACTTCGGGGGGGGCGAGATCGAGGCGATCGTCGCCTTCACCGCGCCGTCGTGTGTGTCCGACGTGGCGATCAACGAGGTGCGGACCGACCAGCCCGGCATGAACGACGACGACTACTTCGAGCTGGTGGGAGACCCCGCGGCGCCCCTCGACGGCCTGACCTACCTGGTGATCGGCGACGGCCCGGGCGGCTCGGGCTCGATCGAATCGGTGATCGATCTCGCCGGTGCCGCCATTCCCGGCGACGGTTTCTTCCTCGCCGCCGAGGGCACCTTCACCCTCGATACACCGGACCTCACGGCGGTGCTGAATTTCGAGGAAGACGACAACGTGACCCATCTGCTGGTGAGCGGTTTCACCGGCGCCCTGGACGACGACCTCGACGGCGACGACGATTGTGCTCTCGACAGCACTCCCTGGACCGCGGTGATCGACGGCCTGGCGTTGATCCTCGAGGCGAATCCCCCGGGCAGCACCGAGTGCCACTACGGAACCGACCTCGGTCTGCCGGTGGTGGGTCCCAGCACCCCCTTCGGCCCCGGGCCCTTCGCACCCGTGCACGTGGGCCGCGATCCCGACGCCACCGGCCCGTGGATCGAAGGCGATGCGGATCCCGCGGCGGGCTCCGATACGCCGGGAGCCAGCAACGAGGGGGTCATTCCCGTGGAGCTGATGCACTTCACCGTGGATTGAGCCTCGCGGTAGCACCGTTCTCGCCGTGGTCCGTGGGCGGCGGCAGGGGACGGTGCTACCATCGAATCATGGCAGAGCTGGAAGCAGACGTGCTGCGAGCTGTGGAGGGAATTCCCGGGATCGCCGCCCTGTTGATTTTCGGCTCCAGGGCCCGTGGCGATGCAGGATCGTCGAGCGACCTCGACATCGCCGTTCTACCGCGGCCGGGTGCCGAGATCGATCCGGAGGCTCCGGGACTGGAGCGCGATCTGCGGATCCGCTTGATGGTGGCCCTCGCTCACCTGGCGCCGGAGGGGCGGGTCGACGTCGTTCGCCTCGACCTCGCGCCCGACACCTTGCGCCAGCGCATCATGGTCGAGGGCAAGATGGTGCTCTGCCCGGATCCGGCGGCCTGGAAGGCTCTTCGGGTCGCCACCATGAAGGAATTCGGCGATCGCGAATGGGCTCGTAGAGTCTATCGCCGGGCGCTGAAGAAACGCCTCGTGGAAGGGAGGAGGCCGCGTGGTCGATCCAGCCGTCCTCACTAGCCGGCTCGGTGCCCTCGAAGAGTACCTGGAACGGCTCGAGACCTTTCGGACGATCGAGCTGGAAACCTACGTCTCCGATCCGGACCTCTACCACCTTGCCGAACGATACCTGCACCTCGCCTGCGAGTGTATTCTCGACGCCGCCCAGCACATCGTTTCCGACGAAGGTTATCGTCAGCCGACAACCTACAAAGATACGTTCGTGGTGCTCAGCGAAGAAGGTGTGCTGGAAGCGGATCTGGCGGAGCGTCTCCAGGGCTGGATGGGGTTCCGCAACGTCTTGGTCCATCTCTACCTGGCCATCGATCACGAGCTCTCGTTCCTGGCCATCCGTGATCAACTCGACGAGCTTCGGCGTTTTGCCGAGGCCGCGGGCCGCTTTCTCGAAGACTGAATCCATGCGGATCGACGAGTTCCAGCTGGAGCGCCTCCAGTCGGTGTACGAGAACGAGGTCGAGATCAACCTCACGGAGAGCGGGGTGTATCCGTTCACCCTGCGGGAGCTGCTGAGCGAAGAAGAGATCGCAGAGCTGCTGGATCTGCGCCTCACCTACGGCTGGACCAACGGCTCTCCCGATCTGCGCGACGCGATTCGCCGGCACTATCCCGGCACCAGCCGCGAGCAGGTGCTGGTCACCAACGGCTCGGCGGAATCGAATTTCCTCGCCATGTGGACCCTGCTGGAGCCCGGCGACGAGATCGTGTGTATGCTGCCGAACTACATGCAGATCTGGGGCCTGGCGCGGTCGCTCGGGGTGGCGGTGCACCCTTTCCACCTGCGGTCCGACGGCCGGCGCTGGCGGCCCGACCTCGACGATCTGGAGCGCGTGGTCAGCCGCCGTACCAAGGCGATCGTGGTCTGCAATCCGAACAACCCGACCGGCTCCGTTCTCACCGAGGCGGAGATGCAGCGGATCGTCGAGCTCGCCGCCTCTGTGAATGCCTTTCTCTACGCCGACGAGGTCTACAAGGGTGTGGAGCTCGATGGCGAGGAGCGGCCGAGCTTCTTCGGCCGCTACGAGAAGGTGGCCGTGGCCTCGGGGCTGAGCAAGGCGCTGGCGCACCCGGGGCTGCGGATCGGCTGGCTGATCGGGCCCGAAGCCTTCATTCACGACGCCTGGCACCGCAACGACTACACCACCATCACCACCAGTGTGCTTTCGGAAAAGGTGGCCGAGAAGATCCTCGAGCCGGAGACCCGGCAGCGAATTCTCGAACGCAACCGCGCCATGCTGCGGCGGAATCTTCGCCATCTCGAATCGTGGATCGCGCGGCGGCCCGATCGTTTCCGCCTCGTGCCACCCGAAGCCGGTGGCATGGCCTTTCTCGAGTACACCTACCCTGTCGGCTCCACCGAGCTCTCGACCCGGTTGCGAGAAGAGCGGAGTGTTTTCGTGCTGCCCGGAGACGTCTACGGGATCGATCACCACCTGCGTCTGGGAATCGGTGAGCGTGAGGATCTCCTGGTCCGCGGTCTCGAGATCCTCGGCGACTTCTGCGACCGCCTCTGAGCCGCATGGCGGCCCCTGGACACCGGAGCCCGAAAGCGGAGAGGAGAGAGGGGATGAGCTTTCGATTCCGCGACTGGCGATTTCGCGACAAGCTGTTCCTGGTGGCCATCGGCCCCCTGATCGTGGTGGCTCTGCTGATGGCGGCCACGTTTACTCTCGGCGTGCGCCGGGTCTTCGAGGAGACGGTCCCTCGCAACGTGCAGCTGGCGGAGCTGGAGACCTTGAGCCGCGAGTATCAGGCCGAAGTCCGGGAATATGTCTTGCTCGGCCAGGAGAAAACCCTGGAAGAGATCGAGGAGATCGAGGAAGAAATACCGAAGATCCTCGAAGCCCTGGAGCTCGGAGGCCCTCGCGGCGAGGAGATCACGGCTTCCCTGGCGTTTCTGGTAGAGAGCCTGGTGAGCGAAGGGCGTCGCCTGGTCGTAGCCGTCGATGAAGGCACACTGTCGCCAGGAGGGCTGGAGACCGAGGGCGAGCTCGAGGAATTCGAAGCTCGGGAGCAACAGCTCGAAGACGAGATCGCGACCATGCGTCGCCTGGCCGATTCCGAGCTCCATGCCGCGTTCGCCCGCTTCGAGGGCTCGATCCTCGCCAACTCGGCGATCGGTGTGTTGCTCGGCGCCCTGGCCGCCGGGCTTCTGGCACGGTGGCTGGATCGCCCTCTGCGGATCCTGGGGGAGGCGAGTGAGCGAATGCTCGACGGCGACTACCGAGCCGGCGACCAGATCGCGGCCGACGACGAGCTCGGCCGCCTCGCGATCGCCTTCGACCGGGCCGCGGAGGAGATTCGGCTCCTGGTGAGGGAAAAGGAAGAGAATCTCGAGACCCTCCAGAATCAACAGGCTCAGCTGCTGCAGAGCGGCAAGATGGCCGCGGTGGGTGAGCTTGCGGCGGGCGTGGCGCACGAGATCAACAATCCCCTGTCTGCCGTGTTGACCTACAGCGTCCTGGTGCGGGAGAAGATCGAGAAGCAGCCGCCAGAGGCCGAAGACCTCCCCAAGCTGATCCAACGTCTGGGCCTGGTCGAGACCGCCGCCCGGCGCTGCAAGAGCATCGCCGACAGCCTTCTGACCTTCTCGCGCCAGGAAGAAACGCCTCGCGGTGCGGTGGCTCTCCAGGAAGTGGTGGAGGAGTCGCTGCGGCTCCTGCGCTCGCAGCTGCGGCGGAAGGACATCGAGCTCGAGGTCGATCTCGAGCCCGACCTGCCGCCGGTTCTCGGCAGCGCTGGTGCCCTGCAACAGGTGATCGTCAACCTCGCCAGCAATGCCTTCCAGGCGCTGGCGCCGGGAGGGCATCTGTCGATCTCGGCGCGAGCCGACGGCGATTTCTGTCAGCTGACGATCGCCGATGACGGCCCCGGGATCGATCCGCAGATCCGGGACCGGATCTTCGAGCCCTTCGTCACCACCAAGCCGCCGGGCCAGGGGACGGGGCTCGGGCTTTCGATCGTCTATGGCATCGTACAGTCCCATGAGGGAGAGTTGACCGTCGAGTCCACGCCCGGTGAAGGGACGACCTTCGTCGTCCGTCTGCCCCGGGCCTCGCGGTAGGAGAGCGAGATGGCGAAGATCCTGGTGGTCGATGAAGAACCGATGATCCACGAAGTGGTGGAGGCGGCGCTGGAAGACCAGGCGCACGAGGTGGTCGGCTGTGTCGACACGGCCTCGGCCCTGGCCGCGGCCGAAGAGCCGATCGACCTGCTGTTGCTGCATCGCGGGTTGCCGGAGGACCGTTGCCTGGAGCTGGTCGCACGTTGCCGGCGGGCCGGAGACCCGGCGATCGTGCTGCTCTCCTCGCAGGAGAACCTCGAGTCGGAGCGCAACAAGCTACGGCTCGGAGCCGGCGAGATTCTCTACAAACCCATCGACCCGGTGGTTCTGCGCGGCGTGGTCGAGCGCCAGCTGAGCCGCAACCAGGCACGGCTCGAGGTGCCGAAGTCGCCCCGTCTGCTGGTGGTCGACGACGACCCCCTGGTGAAGGCGGCGGTGGTGGACATCCTCGAAGACAACGGATTCGAGGTCGTGGCGGCCCCGTCGGCCCATCGGGCTCTGGAGCTGCTCGCGGAGCGACCGATCGAGATCGTCCTGACCGATGTGATGATGCAGGGTCTGTCGGGGATCGACCTCCTGGCCAGCCTGCCGAGCGTGGCCCCGAATACCCGGGCGGTGGTCATGACCGGTTACGCGAGCAAAGACCTGGCGGTGCAAGCGCTGCGTCGAGGAGCCTCCGACCTGCTCGAGAAGCCGCTGACCCCGGACCTGGTGCTGCGTGCGGTGGAGCGCACCTGGCGGCTGCAGCGTTACGAGCTCGACAACATGCGGCTCCTCGGCGAGCTGCGGCGGATCAACCAGGAGCTCTTGCTGGCCAAGGAAGCCGCCGAGGCGGCGAGCCGGGCCAAGAGCGACTTCCTGGCCACCATTTCTCACGAGGTTCGTACCCCTCTCAACGGTGTGCTCGGTTGCCTCGATCTGCTCGAGGGCACTCCGCTCGACAATTCCCAGGAGCAGTTCCTCGCCGGTGCCCAGAAGTCGGGCCGGGCGCTCCTCTCCATGTTGACCGACGTCCTGGACTATGTCTCGGTCCAGGGTTCCGCTCCGGTGCCCGATCTCGACCCGGTCGATCCGGGAGCCCTGGTCACCGCCTGTGTGGAGAAGGCTCGGCCCCGGGTCGCCGAGGCCGGGCTCGAGCTCGCCCTGGAGGTGGGGGAATCCGTCCCGGAGGAGGTGGTGCTGGATTCCCGCCGGGTGGAGAGGGTTCTGGACAACCTGCTCGACAACGCCCGCAAGTTCACCCGTTCGGGAGGTATCGGCGTTCGCCTCGAAGGGGGTGAGGGGCAGATTCGGATCGTCGTGCACGACACCGGCGAGGGAATGGCTCCCGAGCAACGGGAGGCGATTTTTCAACCCTTCTACCAGGTCGACGGCGGCCCGACCCGGCAGGTGGGCGGTACCGGCCTCGGCCTGGCGCTCTGCCGGAGCCTGGTGCGAGCCATGGGAGGAGAGATCGAGGTCTCGAGCGAGCCCGGCCGGGGCAGCGAGTTCGTCGTGACCTTGCCGGTCCGCCCCCGGCCGAGCGAGCCTTCCGAGGCCGAAGGCCCGATCACGGTACCCGCGGAGGAATCGGCTCGGGCCCCGAGAGCTCTGCTCGCCGACGACGATGCCAGCAACACCTTCGTGCTCGAGAAGATGCTCGACCGCCTGGGTTTCGAGGTCGTCAAGGCCGAGAACGGCCAGCAGGCGCTCGACCAATTCGGCGGCGGCCCCTTCGACCTCGTCTTGCTCGACTACCAGATGCCGGTGCTCGATGGCCCTGCCACCGCGATTCGGCTGCGCCAGCTCGAAAGAGAAGCCGGCTGGCCGCCGTCTCTCCTGGTCGCCGTCACCGGCTTCGGGTTGGAAGAGCACGAGGAGAAATGCCGAGAGTCGGGCTTCGATCGGTTCTTGACCAAGCCCCTCCGGTTCGCCCGCTTGCAGGAGCTTACCGCGGAGCAGCGAGGGCGAAGCCGAGCTTCGAACGGCTGAGATCTCCGCGAGCGAGCGCGAGCTCTGCAATCGCTACGAAGTCGTGAAGACAATGCATCCAATCCGAGCTGGTCGCCGAATTTTCACGGAGTTACAATGCAAAGGTCCGTAGAGCGGCAATCCCACGCCAGGCCGCTCGAACGATCTCTCTTTATCTCAGTGATGCGGGTCCGATGTGCAGGGGCGGATTTCAATCGGAGACGGAGTCCCGTCTCGAATAGGAGACCTAGAAGAAATGATGAAGCGAGCAGACGCGATGGAAGTCAACAAAGAACCAGATCTCTCGAATGAAGAAACATCGCACATAGAGCTCTCGAGGCGTGGTGTTTTGCGCAGCCTTGGGGGGCTGGCGGGCGCCAGTCTGTTGGGGGCCGGTGCAACCATGGCTCCGAAACGTGCCGAAGCGGCCGAGATCGGTCCTCTGACCGGTGCCGGGCGCGAGGCCGAGACAAGGATGCGACGGGTGGATGCTGCCGATTTCCAGGCGGCCAAACCCTTTCCGGCACTGCCCTGCAACGGCGACGAGGACCGGTATGCGAATCGGATCGGGAACTTCTCCAAGACCCTGCCCCACAATGCCCTGGGAGAAGTGGACCCCGACGCCTACGACATCTTCCGGCTCGCTCTCGCGAGCGGTCTCGCCATCGACTTCGACTCGGTGCCCAGTGGCGGCACGGCGCGGTTGGCCAACCCTCGAGCCGCCTTCGCCTTTCCCCTCACCGGCCTGGACTCTCACAAGAGTGATATGCCCGCCGTCCACGCATTGGACAGTGCGCGCCAGGCGGCCGAGGCGGGCGAGGTGTACTGGATGGCGCTCACCCGCGACGTGCGGTTCGACCGCTGGGACAGCGATCCCCTGACTCTGGCAGCGGCCGAAGACATGTCTTCCTATTCCGACTTCACCGGCCCTCGGGTCGGCGGCCAGGTGACGCCGGACACCCTGTTTCGCGGCCTGACCCCGGGAGATCTCGCAGGTCCGTACATCTCGCAGTTCCTCTTCCTGGACATCCCGTACGGCAACGATCCCATTTCCCAGAAGGGCACGTTCCCGCTACGTCGCGACGACCACATGATCTCCTATCAGGATTGGTTGGGGATCCAGAACGGTGCGGCACCGACGTCTCGGAACCGTTTCCGTCCGGTGGCGCGTTACATCCTCCGGGGTCGTGACCTGGGTGAGTACGTTCACAAGGACTACAGCTACCAGGCCTACCTCAATGCGGCTCTGATCTGCCTGTCGTTCGATGGGGCCCTCGACCCGAACCCATACTCGGTGGCGGCTCGCGAAGGTGGCTTCATCACCTTCGGTGGTGCCGGAATCCTCGATCTCGTGGCGCGGGCCGCCGTCTCGAGCCTGCGGTCGGCGTGGTTCCACAAGTGGTTGGTGCACCGCAAGCTCCGTCCGGAGGCTTTTGGCGGCCTGGTGCACAACATGATGCGCGGCCTGGCGACCTACCCGCTGAACGAAGAGTTCCTGGGCTCTCCGGTTCTGGACGTGGTGCAGCGCAACTACCATACCTACCTGCTGCCGCAGGCCTTTCCCGAAGGCTCGCCCACCCATCCGTCGTACCCGGCGGGCCATGCCACCATCGCCGGTGCCTGCGTGACGGTGCTGAAGGCCTTCTTCAACGAAGACTTCATCATCCCGAACGCCTCGGTGCCGCGCAGCAGCGGCCTGCAGCTGCGTCCCTACACCGATCGGCCCCTCACCCTCGGTGGCGAGCTCAACAAGCTGGCCAGCAACATCGCCCTCGGCCGCAACATCGCCGGCGTACACTGGCGCGCCGACGGCGACGACGGCCTGGTGGTGGGGGAGACCATGGCGATCGCCATGCTGCAGGACCACCTCCGCACGGTGATCGAAGACGACGCGGCCGTGCAGCTCACCCGCTTCGACGGCACCACCGTACGGGTGACCGCCGATGGTGTGACGACCGTGTGATCGGCTTCCGTTCTCTCCAACGAAAAAACGCCCCGAGAGCCGCGGCTCTCGGGGCGTTCTTCGTTTGGGGGGCTTCAGGGCATTCAGAAGCCCACCCCCAGGCGCAGCACGAAGCGCCGGGGCATGAGGAAGTCGGTGGGCTGGAAGAAGCTGCCCGGTGGAACCTCGAGGGTTTCCCAGGCGTCGTGGGCATCTTCGTTGAAGGTGTTGAGGAGCTGCACGTCCAGCTTGAGCTCCGCCGAGCCGACGAAGAACCGGCGCCCCAGAGACAGATCGAGCACGCTCTGCGAGGGCAGCCGTTGCTCGGAGCCGGCGGGAAGGGCGATGACCTCCTGCGTACCCTGGGCGAGAGGAGAGCTCGACGACCCGGCGCCGACCCGCACCTGGCGGCTGAAGGGTTTGCCGTCGAGAAAGCTGTAGACCGCCGTGCCGACCAGCTTCCAGGGTAGCTCGAAGGTTCCCTGGAGCTGGAAAACGTGCTCTCGCTCGTTTTGCAAGGCCTGCTGCGCGTTGATCCAGTGGTTGGGGTCGCGCCCTTCCGAAGCGGTGTAGAACGGCGCTCCCTGGCTCTGCGACAGGGGCCGGGGCAGGAATCCTTCCGAGTCCGACCAGGTGTAGGACGCCCGCAGGCTCCAGCCGTCGGCATACCGCCGGGCGAAATGCACGAAGGCTCCTTTGTACTCCTGCTCGTAGCGAGCCCCCGGTGGGGCCAGCGAGCCCGGCCCCGGCCCGTTGCCCTTGCGGGTCGAGGGTTGCACCAGGATGCTCGCCAGCTGCACGACCTCACCGGTGAAGGGGTTGGTCCAGGGCACGGATTCGAGCTCCCCGTCGCCCAGGATCTCCCAGCCGATCAGGTTCTTCGAATCCTTGTAGATCGCCTGGATCCCCAGGGTGTAGTGGGCGCCGATCTGGTGCTCGTACCCGAGGGTGAGCTGGTCGGTCTCCGGCGCCCGCAGGTCCGGGTCTACCGTGGTGCTGTCCTGCTCGAAGAGGAAGAACGGCGTGTAGGGCCCGTCGCGGGACGACGACACCTCGTAGAGATAGCTCGGTGCGTCGGGAGGCGGGGTGTACCAGTTGCCGGTGACGTTGCCGTCGTAGAACTTGCCGTAGAACCCGCGCAACACGCCGCGCTCACCGGTTTTCCAGGCGAATCCCAGGCGGGGCGACACGAGAGTCCAGTCGATGGCGTCGTCGAGGCCGGGAATGAAGTCTCCGCTCTCGCTCCAGTCCTGGAGGAGGCGGGGATACGAGGGGATGTCGGCCTTGTGCTGGTCGAGCCGGACGCCGAGATTGAGGGTGAGCCGGTCGTTCACCTGCCAGGAATCGTCGACGAAGGCGGAGATCGATTCCGCCTCGGCGCCGTAGTGGTAGGGACGTCCGGTCACCCGGTAGTAGTAGGGGTACGTGTAGGTGTTGCCGTAGTACTCGAACGAATACTCGTAACGGTAGTAGTACACCCCGTTGGGCCCCCCGGCGGTGATGGTGTCGCCTTCGCCCTGGCCGTAGGTGATGCCGAATTTGAAGTCGTGGTCGCCCGCGAGCAGCTCGTCGGTGTGGTGCGAGAGGTTGACGTCGACCTGCTCGCGCGAGAGCTCCCAGATGTAGGGAAAGAAGAGGGAGCCGCTGAAGCGCTGCGGCCCACCGTCGGGAGGCGAGACGTCGATGAACGGATCGGCGGTGGAGCGGGTGCGCGACAGCCGGTTGTCGGTGCCGTTGTAGCCGGCGTAGCGCGCCTCGAGGTAGGTATCGGAGCTCAACACCGACTGCAGCTGCACCGCCCACGCCGGATTCTGCCCGAACTGGCTCTCCTGGGCGTCGGGGGTCTGGAACGGATCGCCGAAGGCCCAGTCGTAGTCCTCGTAGTGCAGCTTGGCCTCGAGCAGGTGGCTGTCTTCGAGCGCGGCGGTGACCTTGAGGTCGTAGCGGTCCGAGGGCAGGGTGTCGGGAAAGTCGGGATCCTCTCCGGGCGCCGAGGACGCGTCGCGTGCGTTCTCGTAGGCACCGAAGAACCAGATCTCGTCGCGCCGCAGGGGGCCGCCGAGAGTGACGCTGAAGTTGCGGAACTGATCGCGCCGAAAGGGAATCCCGTCGACCTCGGCGTTTTCGTCGGTCAGGCCGTCGTCCTGGAGGTAGAGGTCCACCGAGCCCTTGAAGTCATTGGTGCCCGACTTGGTCACCACATTGAAGGCCGCTCCCGACATGTTGCCGTATTGGGCCGGGGCCCCCACCGCCAGCACCTGGATCTCTTCGATGGTCGCCGGGTTGATGTACCACCAGGCGTTGCCGGTGTCGTGGTTGGTCGCCTCCTGGCCGTCCACACTCCAGGAATTCGAGGTGATGCTCGAGCCGAAGGCGGAGAAGTCGGCGCTGTTCTCCGATTCCGGGCTGATGCCCGGAGCGACCGCGATCATGTCGAAGAAGTTGCGATCGGTGGCCAGATCCTCGAGGAACTCGGCCGAGAAGCTGGTGTCGACACTGGAGCTGGTGGCATCGAGGATCGGCGCCGAGGAAACGGTGATGGTATCTTCCACCGAGGCCGGTGGCAGCACCAGCTCGAGCTCCGTGGTCGAGCCGATCCCGACCCGTACGCCGCCGACCTTGCGATCGAGGAAACCGTCGAGCCGGGTCTCCACGGAGTAGGAATCGACCGGCAGAGTCGGCAGCACGAAGGAGCCGCTCGCGCCGGTCGAGGTGCTTCGGCTGGTGCCGCGGCTCTCGCTGGTCACCGTCACGGTCACCCCCGGTAGCGGGCTCCCGGTGGTGTCGCGGGCGGTGCCACGAATCGTTCCCGTAGTCTGTGCCGCGGCGGTTGCGACCCATCCGAGCCCGGAGAAGAACAAGACAAACCATCGGAATGAAGCTGCAGACACGGAAGCTCCTCGAGTTCTGGAGCGCAGATCCCGCCGCGGCGATCCGGAGCTCCTCATCAGAGATCGAACAGAGGTTCGACGCAGGCTTTTAGCTCACCATCATCAAAGGTATTGGAAAGATCCGGCGAATGCAATCCCCGGTCGAGGCTTCTCCGCGGCGGTTTTCCGGCAGAGCTCCGACTCTTCGGGCTGCCGCGGTCCTTGTGGCGGCGGTGTTGCTCGCGAGCGGCGGCTGCTCCGAGCCTGCGGCCGTCGACTCTCCCGAATCGGGTTCGAGAGGAGCCGCCAGAGGCTCGCTCCTGGGCTCGGTTCCCGCCGACCGGCTCCATGTCGTCTTGATCACCATCGACACGCTCCGCGCCGACCGCCTGTCGTGTCTCGGCTCGGACGTCGAGACTCCCCACCTCGACCGCCTGGCGGCGGACGGAGTGTTGTTCACCAACGCCTCGACCACCGTTCCCTTCACCCTGCCGGCCCACAGCTCGATCCTCACCGGCACCTATCCGCCGTTCCACGGAGTGCGGGAGAACGTCGGGTACTACCTGGGGGAGCAGAACCGGACCCTCGGCGAGATCCTGGGCGCCGAGGGCTGGCACACCGCCGGCTTCGTGAGTGCCTTCGTGCTCGATGCCCGCTGGGGAATCGCCCGAGGCTTCGAGCACTACTTCGACGATTTCGATCTCGCCGCCTTCGACGATCCGAATCTCGGCTCGGTGCAGCGCCCCGGCAGCGAGACCATCGCGGCGGCCACGAGCTGGCTCCGAGAGCGAGAGGCGAGAGAAGAGGAGCGTCCGTTCTTTCTCTGGCTCCACCTCTTCGATCCCCACGATCCCTACACGCCGCCCGAGCCCTTTCGGTCGCGCTACGCCCATCCGTATGACGCCGAGGTCGCCTACACCGATGCCCTGGTGGGCGGTTTCCTCGACGAGCTGGAGGCGCTCGGGCTCCTCCAGCAGAGTCTGGTCGTGGCCACCGCCGACCACGGCGAGGGTCTGGGAGATCACGGCGAGGCCTTTCACGGCTACTTCGTGTACGACAGCACCGTGCATGTGCCCCTGATCGTGCGGCCGCCGGGGCCCGGGGCCGCCGGAGCCCGCCGATCGGAAGCGGTGAGCCATGTCGACCTCGTGCCGACGATCCTCGACCTGGTGGGCCTGGAGATCCCGGCCAGCGTGCAGGGACAGAGCTTGCTACCGCTGCTCGGCCAGACGCCGGATCCGGCTGTAGCCGAGGAGCGCCCCGGGGTCTACGCCGAGTCCTTCTATCCTTTGCTGCACTACGGTTGGGCGCCGCTGCGATCCTTGCGTACGGCGTCGCACAAGCTCATCGAGTCGCCGACACCCGAGCTCTTCGATCTGGCGGCCGACCCCGGCGAGCTCCGCAGCCTGGAAGTGGAGCGTTCGGCCTTCGGTCGAGGCATGGCGCGATCTCTGCGCACGCTGGCGCTCGAGATCGAAGAAGGGGCCGCGGTGTCTGATTCGGCCGATCTCGACGAGCAGACCCTGGCGCAGCTGCGGGCGCTCGGCTATCTCGCCGGTCCGGGAGGGGAGAGCGCCACCGCCTACGATCCCGACATTCCGCGCACCGATCCGAAGGAGAAGATCGGGCTGCATCGGCTCCTCATGCGAGCCCAGGCCCGGGTGAGCGCGGGCGACGAAGAGCGCGCCGCGCAGCTGCTCCGGGAGGCCCTGGAAGAGGATCCGGCCCTGCTCGACGCCCACCAGC
>CAZMEL010000199.1:0-14662 GCA_964565225.1 uncultured Thermoanaerobaculia bacterium
CCTGGAACAGGGCTTCCCTGGCGGCGTCTTCGAACGCCAGGTGCACCACCAGCTCGGTATCGCTGGCCGAGACCCGCTTCTGCACCGGGCTGTCCACCAGGGCCTGGTGGGCCACCCGGGCGAGGCGAGCCGCATGTACGAAATCTTCACAGGGCCAGCGTCGTTCGAGAGCGGCGGGCCGCTGTGTCCACTCGGGTTTCTCTGTCCATCGATCCTGGATTCTCTCGGGTTTCATGAGCTCCTCCTGTCTGTTGGTCATGGCCGAGAAAACCCGCCGCGCCGCGGCCGAGAAAGGAGAAACGGAATCCGCGGCGCGGCGGGTGCACAACAAGAGAGAAGGTACTCCCACCTTCTGGGCTTTTCGAGTGGAGAATCGCCCGACAACCCGGGGGGTAAGAATCTCCTTGCGTTTCCTTCCGATGGGTACTTCGTTTCGTTGAACGGCAGATCGAGTACGATGTGAAAAGTCAACTAATTTTCTGGCTTGTTACCACATGGGTAAGAAATTTCCCTCTACAAGAGCAGGTGCGCTCGGATCTCTGAGGCCTTCTCGTGAAGCCACGCATTTTTCTGGCCAGCACAGGCAAAAAATCTGTATGATTCGTAGAATCAATACAGAATTTCTTCAGGAGAAGTGATCGGAGGCATGAATGGGAGATGCTTGCGAGGGAGCAGAGAAGATCTTCGAGCAGCTGAAGACCTCGGGTGATCTGGAGATGGGCCGAGGCTGGAAACAAGTGGTTTCGCGGCGCCTCGACCATCGAGAGAACTTCGTGGGGCGGGCTCTACAGAGAGGTACGCTGCGGGTCGACGATTTGATGCGGGCGCTCGAGGTGTTCGAGATCACGCCGCGGGAGTTCTTCGAGCGAGCCTTCGGCCCGGAGCCTGCTCCACGCCCCGAGGCACGGCTCAACCATCGCCTGGGCCAGGCGCGCCCGAAAATTCCTCTGGCTCTGCATCGTCTCGCCGATCGGCTCTCGATCGCGGTGCCCGAAAGCGAGCCATGCCACCCGGAGCCTTCGGACTCGATTCGGGACCTCGAGAATCTGCGCTTCGAGCAGCCGGCGGCGGCCGCGGGCCTGGCGGAAATCGGCATCGGCAACCTGCTCGCGGCTCCCGGGCCCCTGCAGAGCTGTGAAGGCCTTCGCCTCCTGGCCGAGTGGGGCAGCGCCCAGCGCAAGCTCGATGCCTACGACGAAGCCTTGTGGGCCATTGCCACCGCGCTGCGCCTGGCACCCCCGACGTTCTACGCCCTGCGAGGCGATCTCTTTCAGCGCCTGGCGCTCTGCTACAGCGATTTCTTCGCCGATTACCTCGGGGCGCTCGAGATCACCGATCGAGCCTTCGTATTGCACGGTATGGCCAACCACCCGGTGGGCCTGGGCCGGGCCCTCATCGATCGGGCGGCCTGGCTCTACTACCTGGAAGATTATGAGAGCAACCTGGCCGCCAATCGCTCGGCTCTGCGCCTGTTGCCGAAGTCAGAGATCCGGCACCGGTTCTCTGGCTATACCGGAATGGCGCTTGCCTTTCGCGCCCTTGGGAAGCCGGAGCTCGCCCTGCGCGAGGTGAAGAATGCCCGAAAGCTCGATCCCGGGCCCCTGCTCTTCGCCAACGCCCTCTGGCTCGAGGGTTCCCTCGCCCGGGAAGAAGGCCACTTCGACCGGGCGGAGCAGGCCTTCGCCGAGTGCCACGATCTCTTTGCTACCGTGTCTCCCATCAACGCCGCTCTGGTGGGCCTCGAGCTGATCGAGGTCTACCTGCGCCAGGGCCATCACCAGCGGGCCTGCAAGGCGGCGACGAGCCTGGCGCGCTGGGTGGCGCCCCTCGGCCGGTACCCTCTGGCGGCCTCGGCCCTGGCCCAGCTCATTGCCCAATCGCTGCGGGCCGAGCTCTCGCTCCAGCTCCTCCGGGCCACCCGCGAGGCTCTCGAAGCGGTAGGGGCGGGCGGGCACAGCCACGCCCGCCCTTGAGGTCTCAGCGGTTGCCGCTCGGTTCAGGAAAAGGCCCGGCCCCGCTAGGCTCGGGGTAAGGCCCGGCTCCGTTGGGCTCGGGATAGGGCCCGGCTCCACTCGGGCGGCCCGAGAACCAGCCCAACCACTCCAACAGTACGGAAATCCAGCGCATATGCACACCTCCACGGGCCGGCATCGCGGATGCCACGGCATTGTGGACGCCCTGTCCGACCCTCCGAAATCGAGGCTACTGGATTCGGAGCAGAGAATCGGAGCGGGGAAAGGGATGCACGGAAAAGGGGCGATGGGCCGCCAGGCCAGCTACGAGAAGGAGGTCGGTAGACGATGCCGGAGGAGATCAGAGCACGGTGACGGGAACCTCGATTCTGGCCTGAGCGGGTGGTATCCGCGTGGCGAGAGACGCCACACCCGGCGGTGGGGGTGGACCCCACGGTGTGACGAGCACGGCGAGCCGGGCCGAAGCCGGCGTGTTGCGAGCGTGCCACCGGCCTCGGCGGTCGGTCGCGGGGTGGTGGTCGAACAGCCACACGAGAGGGAGGCCCGAGAGCCTCCAGTCGTCGATCCAGAGAGTGACCGCCAACCGCTGGTGGACCGGCTCTCGGCTTCGATCGACCGCTTGCACGACGATCTCGGGTGCCGCGGAGGGCAGCACCCAGGAGGTGTTCGGGGCGGGTTCCCAGGTACGGATCAGGGCTCCCGCTTCGGGGTGCCGCACCAGAGCCACGGCCCCCGCCCGGCGGTCGGGAAGGAGCACCATGCCCTCGGCATCGGTCTCGGCTTCCGCCAGCAGGTTGCCTCCGGAGGAAGAGTCGAAGAGGGCCACCCGGGCTCCGGCTGCCGGAAGACCAGTTGGTGTCAGCACGAGAACCCGGGTCGTGGGGCCGGAAGGCTCGAGCGGGAGCTCGAATCGAGTCGTCTCCATTTCCTTCTCGATCTCGCCGACCACCGGCTCCTCCTGGGTCTCGTAACCCGGCGCGGAGGCGGTGAGCTCCAGGGTGCCCGGCCGTACGGGGGGCAGCAGGGCCCAGCCTTTCTCGTCGCTCTCGGTGGCCTGCATCACCCGCATTTCCTGGTCGACCTCGGGCTCCAGGTAGGTGTTGCGCACGAGCACGCGGGCCCCGGCAATTCCCTCCCCCGTGCTCTGGTCGAAGACCCGGGCAGCCAGGCCCTGATCGAGGATCTCGAAATCCCGGTTCGTGTTGCCCGAGAGTGTCTTGGAGAAATATTCGACATACGGCGGAAAGGGCGAGCCTGCGAGCCGAATGGAAACGCTGCGAGCCGGGTCGAGCAGCACAATCTCGTAGGCACCGTCGGTGCCGGCCTCGGTCTCCAGGGTTTCTTGGGTCGTGGTGGTGAACGCCAACGTGGCGCCATGGGGCTCCTCACCCCGGTACACGGTGCCGGAGAGGGTCGTGAGCTCGGGTGCGAGCACCTCGACCTGCTCGGCTTCGAGCACCTCGACCTCGCGGCGGAAGGTGCCCAGAGGGGTGTGGAGAGCCAAGATGTAGAGGCCGGGGAAGAGCCTGGAGAATCGCACCTCTTCGGTGTCCGCGGCGACCGGAGCCTGGTGCAGGGCCTTCTTCCCACCGGGCCGGAGCAGATCGAGCCGCAGGTGCTCGTGGCGCAGGGCGAAGGGCAGGTCGAGCACGACCGTCAGCTCGGGTAGGGGCTCGAGGTCGGCCTCGAGTCGGGTGATCGAGCCCGGCTCGAGCGGGACCGGCAGCGCCTCGATTCCCTCGGTCTTGCCTCGGACGTGAAGCTCCGCGGGGCCGGGGGAGAGGTCGTACCAGACGGCGAGGGCCCTTCCCACGGTCACGACCTGGAGATCGGGAGACCGGGTCTGGTCTCCCTGCTCCAGGGCGATCTCCATCGGACGATTGGCCATTTTGGAAGACGGCCGATTCCGGCGGATTTCGACCACGAGGAAAGAGGAAGGATCTGCGGGGCTTTCGAGAGCCGGCCTGACCACGGCGTCTCCACCCGGCACCTCGAAGGGGCGAGAAAGGGCCACATACTCTTTGGCGCTCGAATCCCAGAGCCCGGCGAGCGCCGGCCCGGCGGGCATCCGCAGCCCTTCCCCCAGCTCCTCGGCGGGAGCTCGGCGGGTCAGGGCGAACTGGACCATGTCTGCGATTCGGTGGTCTCCGGCATGGAGCAGCCGCAGCTGGTGCCGGGAGGCAACGGGCTGACCGTGCCGCAGGAGCACCCGCCCGGCTGGCCCCACTGCCGTGCCGCCGGCCATTCCTCTACCTTCGAAGGGGTTGCGGAAGTACACCACCCGGCTGGCGAACGGCGACATGAAACCCGGGGCCTCGACCCAGTAGTCGTAGGTGCCCTTCTCCTCGAGGAACCAGGTCGAGCAGGGATGAACCGTTTCGCGGTTGCGATCTGTGATCGATACCAGGTGGACCTCGCAGCCGGACAGGGAGAGCTCCTGCGTCGCCCTCTTTCCTTCGTATTCAAACGGTGCGATGGCCATCGCGGCGATTCCATTGATCTCGCCCTTTGCAGAGTCGACAGGTTGCGGCTCGGCCCGAGAGAGGCTCGGCAGGTAGACGAAGAAAAGCAGGAGAATCACCCACCTCGAGGCGGGCCGAGCCCACGGCTGTGGCACCGGGACCGAGAGGAAAGGCTCAGAAACCGCCAGGTTCATCGCCGAAAAGACCGCAGAAATGGCTGCAGTTGATTGAATCGCCGCAAGTATTGGGCCCTTCCCAACAGCAGCGGTCTTCGAAATCCGTACAGTGCAGAGCTCCTCCACATTGCCGAAAGCAGTAGGTGCCCAACACCGGCAGGGGCGGTGGCGTGTGTCGAGCCAGGCGGCTGGGGAGTGTTTCGCGCTCGGCACGTCCTTCGACCGGGTGATCGAGACCGGCCAGTAGGAAACCGAGGAATAGGATCAGGAGCCAGGGAATCCGCGTGAGATGTTTCTTCATGAGTGTTCCTCTCCAGAATGTTACGAAAGTCGAGGAATTTGCGCTGAGAACTCGGTAAATTTTGGTGGCCTCAGGTTGATTTGTCAATATTGAATTGACAACGAAATCCGCCTTTTTTTCTTTATTCTCTCGTCTTTCCGGTCGCAGACGATTGACGTTGGACGAGTGACGAAGCCCTTGTCGAACGCGGCTCGAACAGGGAATGGCTCGGTCAGCGGTGTTGTGGCTTGAAGGGACGAGGGGCCCTTGCTCCCCCGTAGGCTCTCAGCCTTCGAGGAGCCGGCGCATGGCGTCTTGCAGCTCGTGCACGCGGTAGGGCTTCTTGAGGAAGCCGGTGAGGTCGTCTTTCACCGCGGCGGCGGTGGATTCCTGTTGGGGATAACCGCTCGAGAGCAGAACCCTGAGCTCCGGCCGCATCTCGCGCAGGGTGCGAAGGGTTTCCATGCCGTCGACCTCGGGCATCATCAGGTCGAGCACCACGGCGCGCAGCCCTTCGGCGTGCTGGCGGAAGACCTCGATCGCCTCGCGGCCGTTCTCCGCCAGCAGGACCCGGAAACCGAGATTCTCCAGCAGCCTCCGGGTGACGATCCGGATGGTTCTCTCGTCGTCGACCAGGAGGATCGTGCCTTCGCCGCGCCAGGAGGTTTGGGGGCTTCGGCCGGTGGCCGCGCGGGCCGGGTCGATGGATCCGGGCACCGGTAGGAGGATCTCGAAGCGGGAGCCCTTGCCGGGCTCGCTCTCGACCCGTACCGCTCCCTTGTGCCCACGGAGGATGCCGAGCAGGGCCGCCAGACCCAGGCCGCGGCCGTCTTTCTTGGTGGTGAAGAAGGGGTCGAAGAGCCGGTTGCGGGTCTCGGGATCCATGCCGCACCCGGTGTCGCGGACCTCGAGCACGAGGTAGTCCCCTGGCGACAGTCGTTCTCCCAGGATCGCAGACTGCAGGTATCCGCGGTCGAGCTGGCGTGGCTCGGTGGAAATGTAGATGCTTCCCGCGTGGCTTCCACAAGCGTCGGAGGCATTGGTGATGAGGTTCATGACGATCTGGCGGATCTGGGTCGCGTCGCCTTCGAGGTGCGGCAGCTGGGGCGAGAGATCGACATGAAGAGTCACCTTCTTGCTGATCGAGGTCCGCAACAGGCCGGCCATCTCGTCGATCAGGGCGTTGAGATCGAATCGGCCCCTCACCAGCTTCGCCTTGCCCGAGTAGGCGAGCATCTGATTCGAGAGATCGGCGGACCGCTGGGCCGCACGCTCGATCTCCTCGAGGAACTGGTGGGCTCCGGCTCCTTCGGGGAGGTAGAGCCGGGCGAGGTCGACATTTCCGAGGATGCTGCTGAGCAGATTGTTGAAGTCGTGGGCGATGCCGCCGGCCAGAACCCCGAGGCTCTCGAGCTTCTGGCCGTGGAGTACCTGGGCTTGAAGGTGGATCCGGTGGGTCTCCATGCGCTCACGCTCCAGCTCGGCCGCGGCGCGGGACGCGAAGATCGACAAGAGCTGCCGGGCGCGGACGGATTCCTGCATCGGTTGGTCGTCGAGCACGGCGAGGAGCCCGATGGGTTGTCCCTCGGTGTCGAGGAGCGGCATTCCGAGGTAGCTCTCCGCCCCGAGCTTCTGCAGCAGCTCGAGGGTAGGAAAGGTTCTCTGCACACCCTCGGGACAGAACATCGGAGAGCGCCGGGCGACCACCTGCTCACACGGCGAGCCCGCCAGGGAGTAGGTCAGGGGGTCGGCGAAGTCCTCGCCGGCCCAGACGGCTCGGGCTCTCACCATGGGGCCCGCGAGCTCGGCGACCACCGCGTAGCGGGTCTCGAGAGCCGCTGCCAGGTGGCGGGTCAGAGATCGAAGAAAGGCTTCTCCGAGGGAGCTTGCCGTACCTTCCATGACCGCCTTCAACCGCTCCTGAGACCGCCTCTGGTCGGTGATGTCGATCGACACGCCGAGGATCGAAGGCAGCTTCGAATCGGCCAGGGAGAAAGGAATCTTCGTCGTCTGGAGATACCGGATGTTGCCCTCGGAGTCGGTGATGGTTTCTTCCTCGATCACCTTCGAGCCACTCTCGAGAACCTCTCGGTCGTCGCGACGGAACTTTTCTACTTCCTCGGGTGTCGCGGAAAAGTCGGCATCGGACCTCCCGATGAGCTCCTGTACCGTGGTGCCGTAGACCTCGGCCGACGCCTGGTTGGCGAGAATGAATCGTCCGTCCAGGTCTTTGGCGAAGATGAAGTGAGGGACCAGATCGATGACCTGGCGCAGCCGAGCTTCACTCCTGGCCAGCGCCTCGGTAGCCCGTTGCCGTTCGAGCTCGGAGGCTCCGCGCGCCGCGAACATTTCGAGCAAGGCGAGGTCGGGGGCTCGATTCCCGAAGGGACGATCGTCGAGCACGACCAGGTGTCCGATGTTCGGATGCGACGTACCGATCATCGGTACCGCGGCGTAGCTCTCGGCCTCGAGGTCGACCAGATCCTGGTCGTCGGGAAAGAGCTCCTGGATGCCCTGACCGTAGACCGCACCCTGCCCGTCGAGGAGCACCTTCTCACACGGGGTTGCGAACACTTCGTATTCGAAGTTCTCGGCGAAGGAGTCTCCCGCCCAGAAGGCGAGAGTACGGACTCGACTCGGAGGCTGAGTCAGACACTCGGTGATGAAGCAATAGCGGACCTGGAGGGCACGGGCGATGCTGCGGGTCAGCGATCGAAAGAAATCCGTACCAGTGGTGTGAGCCGTGTGCTGGACAACGGCTTCGAGGACCTCTGCTTTCTCGGAATGCAATGCTTCTCCCGTCGCATGGACCTGCGCCGACCGTGCTCCTGGCAGCGGTGATCGATGAAGTAGAGAAGGCCTGTACACACCGCTACCGCCCTTGCGATGGGCCCGCCTGGCACCTCGGCCCGACCCCTGCATCCTAACAGATCGGGCGCGAGCACCCGAGGCGAGCCCGTGGTCTCCGGGGCGCTGACGAAGGCGACCTCCCGGCGATCCGGGACCGGCTCGTCGACAGGAGTCGAGAGCTGCGATGCAGAATCGAGCTTCGAACGGTCTGCTGCAAGGCGAGCGGCCGGAATCGGAACCGTCTCGACCCTCGAGGACGCAAGTCGGCTCGAGCCGACGCGGATGTTTCGAAGGAGCTGGAACAACGGCTGCTAGAGTCGATTCGGAGAAAACCAGGTGCAATCGGAGAGGAAGATTCGATGCAGGAGCCGTCGCGGGCAATGAAGCGGGCTTTGTTGATCGGGGTGCGTGGATATCCGTCCATTCCGCCGGAGTTCGGCGAGCCGCTGGCGGGTTGTCACAACGATGTGCAGCGGATGTGGGAGACCCTGGAGGGTTGGGGGTTCCATCCGTCTCGGATCCGGGTCCTGGTCGACGTCTGGCCGGGTTGTGGCTGCCGGTTCTGCCGCGAGGCCGGATCGCAAGGCTCCTCGGAGACGCAGCCGGCCAAGCTCGCCGGAGGGGAGCCGACCCGCGAGGGGATTCTGCAGGCAGTCGCCCGGCTCCGAGATGATACGGGTCCGGAAGACGTGGTGGTGATCTATTACTCGGGGCATGGATCGGAGTATTCCGGCCGAGGGCTGCTCGCAGGTCGCCGGTTCCAGACCCTCGTGCCCCACGACAGCGGCCGCGGCCGGGCGGAGAATCGAGACATCGCCGATCGCGAGATCGAAGGCTGGATTCGTGCCTTCGGGGCTCGGACTCCGTATCTGACCCTGATCTTCGACTGCTGTCACTCCGGAGGGTTGGGCGACCTGCGCGGGGCTCCCGATGCCCGGGGACGCCGGGTGCGCGAAGACGTCCGGCCCGCGGAAGAGGCGTTTTCTCCCGGCGTCCTGGAGTGCCTCCGGGCTCCGGAGCCGGCCGCAGCCGAGGGAGCCGATCGGGGCGGCTCGGGATGGCTCCGAGGCTCGGGTCGGTCTGCCATCGTGCTCTCCGCCAGCGCCGCGAAGGAGCTGTCGTCGGAAACCGTGGCCGGGGGCAAGAAGCAGGGACTCTTCACCACCCACCTGACCCGCGCCCTCGACGAGGCCCGGGCCGAGGGGCGGGCCGTTGGAGGCTCGAGATGGGGAGAGATCTTTGCCGCGGTCGCGGAGGCCGTGAGCCGGGAGAACCTCTCCCAACATCCGCGGCGCGAAGGGGACGGCCCGATCTTCGACCGAGGGGAGATCGATCTCTCCGACGTCTTTCCTCCCGACGTGGTGGAGCTCGAAAAGCTCGCGGTGATCATCGGGCTCGACTACCAGGCGAAGGAGGGAGCGCCGCCACCGGGGAGCTTCTCCCCCTTGAAGACGCCGACGCGAGATGCCCGGGAGCTGGCCCGAGTGCTCGAAGTAGCCCAGGGCTACGAGGTGGTCGGCACCAGCGCCAAACGGCCGGGCCCGCTGCTCGACGAACGGGCGACCCGACGCAACATCCATCGTGTCATCGATCGGTTGATCCGGGTCAAGGCGCGTTCCAAGCGCGAGACCGCGGTGTTGATCTACTTCGCCGGCCACGGCGTGACCCACACTCGGGACGACGGTGAGGTGGTGGGCTACCTGGTGCCCTGGGGAGCCGAGGCCGACGATCCCGACACCTGGTTGCCGATGAAGGATCTGCGCGACCATCTGGTCGACGGTATCGCCGACGCCGAGCGCCTCGCGGCCCTCGATCTCGAGAAGCCGTTGTCGCGCCTCGTCAGCCGGCACCTGATGCTCGTGCTCGATTGTTGTTTCGGGGGCGCCCTCTCCTTCGATTTCTTTCGTGGAGGAGACGGGCCGGAGCGGCCGGTGTACTACAGCGAATATCGGCGGTTCGTGGAAGGCAGCGCCTGGCAGATGCTCTCCTCGGCGTCGTACAACCAGCAGGCGATGGATCGCAATCCGAGGGATCCCGAGCAACAGCACTCTCCCTTCGCCGAGGCCTTGATCGAGGGGTTGACCACCGACCGTGCCGACGTCGTGGCCGATGGCGGGCGGGGCGACCACATCGTCACCGCCACCGAGCTGCACCAGCACATCGATCGGCGTCTCGGGGAGCTGGGGGTCGACGTCCAGACGCCGGGGCTGGTGGCCCTGCGCCCGGTCGACGGGCAGTACATCTTCCGGGTGCCCGGCTATCGGCCCTCGCCGTGGCCCGATCCGTCGCTGGATCCCGCGGCCAATCCCTGGCTCGGAGATCGTTCGTATGGCAGCCGCGAGGGGGAGGAAGGGCTCTTCTGCGGCCGGGAGCTGGCGACTCTGGAGCTGCTGGATCTCTTTCTCGGTCCCGAGCTCGGCGAGCCCGCGGAGAGCGACGCAGCCGGGCCGCAGCCGGTGTTGGTGGTGTGTGGAGAGTCCGGCAGCGGAACGTCGAGCCTGGTGCGTGCCGGCCTCCTGCCGATCCTCGAAAATCCGGTGCGCCAGAGGCGAAGGCTTCTCTCCTTTGCACGTCGGCGGGGGCTCTCGCGCTTTCTCCTCACCCGGGAGGATCTGCGGGAGGTTCGCTCCTGGGCCGAGGAGGAGGCGATCGCGTCTCCCGAAGAGCTGCTGTCCACGGAGGAGGGCGTGCACGAACGAGTGGCGAAACGGGCTCGCGAGTGGGCCGCCCGCACCGGCCGCCGGGTGCTGGATTCTTCGGCGAAGGACGGTCGCAGCGAGCTGCAGATGCAGAGCCTGGGGATGCCTTCCTTCGGCTTCGGCGGCGAGGCCGATCCCGCGGGCGACTGGGCGGTTCGGGTGGGTCTGTCGGGCCTCATGGGCTCGGCGAGCTCTCTGGTCGAGCATTTGCGTCTGTGGCTCGCCACAGGTGCTCTGAGCGATTTCTTCACCGTCTCCGACCGAGGATTGCGGCATCTGGTGGGGCGCTGGGAAGTGGTGGAGTCGGCAGAGCCCCCGGAGCCCGGAACTCGACGCGTCCTGTGGTTGCTCGACGACTCCGAGCAGCGAGCGACGACCCTGGGCAGGGAAGCGTGGGAGGCCGTCTGCGCGGGAGGAGAGAACCGGATCGTGACGACTGCCGGGCCGGACCGGCACGGCGGCAGCACGGATTCCACGGTGCTGGCCGAAGAGGTTCCCCGGCAGGTCTTCTCGCCCCCGCGCCCGACCCGCGAGGAGCTGCGGGAGATGATCGATGCCCCGGCCGCGGCACGGGTGATCTTCTTCGAGCCACCGGAGCTGGCGGCGAGCCTCGTGGAGCAGGTGGTCGCCACTCCGACCCCGATTCCCCTGCTCTCCCTGGCCCTCACCCGAATGTACGAAGGTGCGTGGGAACGCCGCCGCGACAGCGACCGGCAGCTGACCGCGGCGGACCTCGGCGTGGCGACCGTGGCCGCCCTGGTGGCGGAGCGGGCGGAACGCGCCTTCTGCCGTCTGGCGACCGATGGCGAGCGGCGTCGATGGCTGCGCCAGCTCTTCCTGCGAGCGGTCGTTGTCGGCGACGGCGAGGCTCGTCCTCGGGCCGTTGCCTGGCGGGAGCTGGGCCTCGCCGACCCCTCGGGGCAGCGGGCTCTGCACGACGAGATCCTGCCGGTCCTCGCCCGGGAACGGGTGCTGGTGCTCGGTGCCGAGGGGATCCGGCTCTCCTGCCAGGAGCTGCTCGGCGCCTGGCCGCGATTGCGTCGCTGGGTGGCGGCCGCAGGTCGGATCGGGCTCGATCCCCTGGGCGCCTGGCGCCGGGCCCGGGAGTGGGAGGCGAGCCGCTTCGATCCCGGCAAGCTCTGGCGCCACGACGCGCTGACCGAACGCCTGGCCGATCGGCCGGAGCTCAACCGGCTGGAGAAAGCCTTTCTGGTGGCCAGCGATCTGAGCCGCCGCCTCGACCGGGTACGGATCCTGGCGGCCCGGGCCGTGGCGGGTTTCCACCGCGACTGGAGCCGGCACGGAGCCTGGGCGGCTCTCGCGGCGGAAGAAACGATCCGCATTCGAGAAGGCGTCTCGAGGCGGCTCGGCGAAACCTGGCTTCGTGCCGGGTCGGAGGCCTCTCGGGAAGAGGTCGCCGCCGTGCGGGCCGCCGAGGCTTTCTTGCACGAGGCCCGCGACGCGAGCCGAGAGGTGTCCGAGCAGGCTCTGCAGACCTTGCTCGGAGCCACTCCCTTTTCGATTCCGCTGCGGATCCCCGCGGAGCTCGAGGGCATCGAAGGCCTGGCCTTCGACGGCGAATCCCATCTCCGGGTCCGGAGCGGCGGGAGAGTCTGGGCCTGGAGCCTCGAAAGCCCGACGGCGCCCGCGGCGGAACGATCCGGGGCCGAGGCACCGGCTGCGGGCGAAGGGCAGGTGCAGCCACGGCGCCGCTGGATCGGGCGCGATCAGCAGCTGCCCCCGGTGCGGGGGCCCGGTGGAGCTCGAGCGCAATGTGGCTACGACCGGTCGATCCGGTACCTGCCGCCGCGAAAGGGAGGCCCGCCGTTGCCGCCACCTCCCTGGGCGCGGGGGCCGCTGGCGCTGATGGGCCACCGCAACGTTCCTCGTTTCCTCGCCTTCTCTCCGGAGGGCCGCTGGCTGGCGTCGGCCGCGCTCGGTGGCGAGAGGGGAAACGGCGAGGTGCGTCTCTGGCCCGTGGGCTCGGACACCGGCCTGCCGGCCCAGCCCCGGGTCGAGCTCGGCACGACCCTCGAAGCAGCCCTGCCCGAGGTGGCCGAGCAGAGGCCCGGAGGGGTGGTGAGCCATCTCGATCGGCTCCCGGCCGAGTGGTCCGTGGGCGAGGAACGATGGCAGATCCGGCGTCTCGCCTGGGACGGCTCGTCGTTCGATCTCACGCGCATCGAGACCGGCGAATCCTGGACCCAGGAGCTGAAACCCGACGCTCGCCCCGGGCGCAAGCTGCCGCAACGGCTCCTCCCGCCACCTCCGAGCCGGCCGCCGGTACCGGTGGGTTTTCTTCCCATCGACGAGGGTGGCCTGCGGGAGATCGTCTCCAGCCCCGATGGTTTGTGGCTGGCGGCCGTGTCGGAGAGTGGAGTGGCCGCGGTCTGGTCGTTGCCCGAGCTGGAGCTGATCTGGTCCACTGCCGGCGATTGGCGGGTGGCGTTCCTGAGCTTCTCTGCGGGCGGGCACTGGCTGGCGGCCGTCGGAAGAGACGGCGCCGCTCGGCTGTGGTCCTTACCGGCTTTCGAGCCGGCCTGGAGTCGGCATGCCGAAGGAGCCGAGGCGATCCGCCACCTGGTCTTCCCTCCCGACCCGGAGGGCGCGATCCGCCTCGCCGTCGCGAGAGAGTCGGGGCAACCCTTGCTGCTCCACCGCAACGGCTCGGAGTCGGAGCCCGGCGAAGGAGCGGGCGGTCAGGTGGCGGCGATGGCGTTCGGCCCCGATGGCCGTCGCCTCGCATTGGGTGATCTCGATGGCTCCGTTCGGTTGTGGCACATCGATCCCTCGGCCGCGACGTTCGGACGAGGCCGAGGGAGTGGCCCTCTGGTGCTGGGCGGCAACGACGGTGTCGGGACCGCGGTTCGGGACCTGGCCTTCTCCGCCGATTCGCGGATTCTCGGAGTGGAGCGGCAAACCGTCTTCGAGCCCGGTGCCCGGCAGGTCGATTTCTACCGCCTCGACCTGGAGGAGCTGGCCCTGCTCGCCCGGGGCCATGCTGGCCTGGCCGATTCCCGAGTCGAGCCCCCGCGAGAAATCGCTGGCCGCACCGAGAGCCGCCCGACCACCCCTCTCGACGCTGCGGACGCCCCCCGGCGTTACCTGGAGCTCTTGGGGCTCGTCGATTCCTGAAGATCCCTGTTCGACCGCAGGCGGTGAGGTGCCGCCTTCACGTTCCAAACCAAGGAGAATTGCCATGAGTGTTCAAGCCGTCTCCCGAATCGCTGCCCTGCTCGCCCTCGACGCCGAGCTCCTGCGGGACTACGTACCGAAGTTCAAGGAGGACGACTACGACTGTGAGGAAGATCTGAACGAGGAGAATCGAGCCCGTCTCGCCCATCTCTACCGCCACCAGCTCCTCAGCGAGGAAGGAGACCTGATCGCCGCCGGTGACATGAACAAGGTGCTCGAATATATTGCCGTTCACCTCGAGAAGCCGGTGAACGGGGAGTCGACCCAGGGCGGCGGCTGAGCCCGGATCGCAGCTCAGGCGGCGTTCTGCAGCTCTGCCAGCAGAGCCCGGGCCCGCCGGACCTCCGCGGTCCGCAGGTCCGGCTCCTGCCAGCGCTCGAGAAAGCTCTCGAGCGCCCGGCGGGCCGGCTCCTGGTTGCCGAGGCGGGCGTGGGCGAGCCCGAGCAGGTAGTAGGCCCGCAGGTAGGGTACCGGGCACTCGAGGTGCTCCGAGCCGCTCGTCGTCGCCTTCTGGAGCCAGGGCAGAGCGGCCTCCGGTCGATCCGCGGCGAGCTCGGCCTCGCCGAGATCGGTCCAGATCGACACATGATCGGGAAAGACGTGCCAGCTGAACTCCATGCCCCGGCTCGGCAGCAGGGCGGCGGCCCGTTCGAGGGCGGTGAAGCCGGCCTCGGTATTGCCACGGGCGAGCTCCAGCAGGCCCGAGAGATGCTGCAGCTGCCGTTCCTCCACGGCGTTGGGCTGGCGCCGCCACTTCTCACGCAGCTCCTCCCGGAGGGCGTCGGCCCGCTCGGGCCTTCCGAGATCTTGTTGCGCTCGCGCGGCGAGGAACCGTGCCCGCAGCTCGGGCCAATGCTTCGCGCCTTCCGGAATCGCCCGTTCCGCCGCGTCGAGAGCCGGCCCGGGCTCCCCGCGCAGCAGGTGCAGCTCGGCCTGGAAACAGAGCGCCAGGGCCCGATCGCCACCGGAGGAGCCCGCGACAGCCTGGCGCAGGTGGGCCAGCGCCTCCTCCGAGCGGCCCCGGTAC
>CAZMEL010000200.1:0-14558 GCA_964565225.1 uncultured Thermoanaerobaculia bacterium
ATCCGGCCCGGGATGGGTGGAATTTGTACGCATACGGGCGGAACAATCCGGTGAAATATGTGGATCCGGACGGGCAATTCGCCCAGCTGGCTGCGATCGCCTGGGCTGCCGTGGAAACGGCAGGGTCGGTCGCCGATCTCTACGAGGCGGCAACCACGTTGATGGACGAGTCCGCAACGAGCTCGGAAAAGGCGGCGTCGGTATTCTGGGTTGCCTTTGGAGTCGTGGCCCCGGGAGGTGGCTACAGCAAAGCCGATGACGTGATCGAGACGTCGAGCGATCTCGTACGATCTGCGGATCGGGCGCTGGACGCTTCTAAGGGAAGAGAGCGGTTTGTTGATAGCAGTGGAACGATCATTGATCGAGCGTCTATCCGCACTACGGTCAGTGCGCAACGACAGGGCCGCCATGTCCTGGGTGCTCGCGAGTACGGAGGTGGAAGCTATTTCAATTCGTTCAACGACGCTCAACGTGTTCTCGATGACTTCCATAGCGGCGCCGCGGAGATCCTTGGCATCAAAGGCAATGATATTGTCGTACGGACACCGAGCGTCACTGCGTTCAACCAGAACCCCGGCGCCGGCTTCCTTCACCAGCCGACGAATGTATTCTTTATCAAGGGCTCGTCGTCACCGAGCGTCGTTCCCCACAGCCCTGCGTGGTCACCATGAAGTACCCAAGTCCCGAAAATCTAGAGCGTGCACCGATTTGGGAAAACTACATTGTTGCCCAGGCAGTGCAGGCTTCCCTGGGCCTGATTCCGGCACAAGCGCTTGCTGTGGGTGTCGAGATTACAGAACGGCAGGTTCGGCTCCAATTCCAACTAACCGAGGTTTCGGAGCAGGATGCAGCTGACATGGGCGACATCGCCAGCGAGTTGGAGAGCCTGGTCGGGCCGGACATCGAGGTCGAGAAAGTCTATGAGATTCGTGAATGGCGGGCGATCTCTCCTCATGACGGTGTGCGCTGGATCTTCCTCAAGCGTTGGTGATTCCCAAAGCCAGGGCTCTGGCCAACTTGAGACAGAATCCGGTTTCCGACTCTCTTTGACTCCGATCGGCTTCAGGAGCCGAGGAGAGAATCAGCGGCGAGTTGGAGGGCTCCGTGGAACTGACTCCAGCTCTGGGACGCCAGGCGGGGATCTCCCTCCGTGAGGTTGGTGGATTGGAGCTTGCCACTCTCGCCGATGCAAGGGCCTTCCTCGACGCCGGTCTGAATGCAGGAGTGCTCGTGCTCGGGATCGAAGGTTTCTACTTCGACAGCGGTCGGGTCCGTCCGGACATGGGTGCGATTGGGGACTTCTCGCAGGTGCCGAAGAGTGAGGAGTCCGTTTGTGAAGCCGATCCGTCATCCACGCCGTGGGCCAGCCGGAGATGCTGTTCGATTCGCGCTTCGGAGGCGGTGAGTGCCTGATCTGAGCGACGACTCGATGTGCCAAACGGGACAACGAACCGACCGAGCTCGCGAGCTTCTTCCCCGGGCTCAGCGTCCGTAGGGCTCGAGCGCCAGGCGCAGAGACTCCGGCACCGGCGTGGGGGCCGCGCCGCCGTCGCTCTGGCGTTGCATACAGGCGATCTGCTGCTCGCCGCGGGCGGCCAGCTCGCGTCCGCCATCCGTGACCTTGAGATAGTCGAACGCCATGGTGACACGGTTCTGGGCGATCTCCCGCAGGCGCATTTCGAGGACCACTTCGTCGAAGGCGTTGAGCTCGGCGAAGTACTCACAAGAGCAGCGGGTGGTGATCAGGGCGAGGCCGGCGTGCAGCAGGTCGATGATGTCGGGGCAGTGCTGGCGGAGGAACATCTCACGACAGCGCCCCTGCCACTTGAGGTGGTTGGCGTAGTAGACGTTGCCGACGAGGTTGGTCTCCTCGAAGCCGACCACGTGGTGATATTCGAATGCAAGTGCGCTCATCGAGGTTCTCTCTCGGATTGCCGGGCTCGGCAGGAGCCCGAGCCCGGCATCTTATCCGACAGGACCCGATCGCGGGTCAAGCCATTCGTCGCAGGAGCTCGACCGTTTCCTCCGGCTCCGGCCGTGCCGTGTAATCGGGGTCGACATCGACGTTGCGGGCCACCCCGTCGCGGTCGATCACGATCCGTCCCGAGAGAGGGAGGGTCCAGGAATCGTCACCGTTGAACTGTGCGAGATCGAGCCCCAGGCCCCGGTAGACCTCGGCGAGGTCGTCCGGAAGGGTGTAGACCAGCCCGAGAGTCCCGGCCACCCGATTGCCGGGATCCGACAAGACGTCGAAGCTCAGGCGGTGGCGCTTGGCGATCTTGGCGCTGTGCTCGGCCAGCTGCGGAGAGATGGCGACCAGGCTTGCGCCGAGGGCCTGGATTTCTTCATGAGCCGCTTCCAGAGCTTCCAGCTCCAGGTTGCAGTACGGTCACCAGACGCCGCGGTAGAACGTGGCGATCACCGGCCCGCGAGCGCGCAGGGCAGCCAGTGAAACCACGTCTCCGCGGGTGTTCTCGAGCCGGAAGTCCGGAACCGTACTTCCGACCTCTACGACGCCGTCGAGGATTCCCGAGCTCCGCAGGTCCGCCGTGGCTCGGGACATGGTCTCGCGAGCCTCCGGCGGGATGTGCTTCGCGGATTTGACTTTCTGCGCTTCGAGCTTCTCTTTGAGCCCCATGGGTATCGATCTCCTTGCCGTCTCGGTCGAGAGGCTTTGGGTGGATTGGGAAACGTACTTGTTCATTCGTGGGAAGGGCCCGAGCGGATTGCATGCTCGCGGCCCCTCCCGGGGCTCACGGCCTTTCGAGAGCCTCGAGGTCGGCCCGGAGGGAGAGGGTGTCGGGGTGGTTCTTCCCGAGGGAGACCTGGCGGATCCGCAAGGCCCGCCGGTAGACCGCCACCGCTTCGTCGACCCTTCCCTGGTCGCGGAGAAGGTTGCCCAGGCCGTGCAGCGGCCAGGCGACCCGTCCGTGGTCGGGAGAGTAGAAGTCCTCGTAGAGCTCCAGTGCCCGGCGGTGCAGGGCCTCCGCGGTCTCGGGATCGTCCTCGGCGGCCGCCACCAGAGCTCGGATGTTGAGGCTCGAGGCAACGGAGGAATGTTTCTCGCCGAAGGCCCGGCGATTGACCGCGAGAGCTCTCTCGACCGCGACGCGAGCGCGCTCGGGAAGCTCCTGGTCGAGATGCAGGAGCGCCAGGTTGTTGAGCAGGAAGGCGATCTCGGGGTGCTCCGTGCCGAGGCTCCCTTCCCAGATCTCGAGGGCCCGGAGGTAGAGGAACTCGGCCTCCGTGTATCGCTCCTGGCGGCGCAGCAGAACCGCCAGATTGCAGAGGCTGTAGCCTACCGCCGGGTGGTCCGAGCCGAGGGACGTCTCGCGCAGGGCGAGGGTGCGCCGGTAGAGGGGCTCGCTGCGATCGTAGGCCCCGAGGTCGCGGTAGACCCCCGCGAGATTGCTGAGGGTGGCGGCGACCTCCGGGTGATCGGGGCCGAGAGAGCGTTCCCAGATTTCCAGGGCCCGCCGGAAGAGCGGCGCCGACTCCTGGTACCGACTCTGGTTCCAGTAGAGGATGGCGAGGCTGTTCAGGGTTTCCGCCACCTTGGGATGCACCGCTCCGAGTGCCTTTTCGTGGATCGGCAGAGAGCGGAGCAGGAGCGGCTCCGCCAGGTCGTGCCGGCCCTGGCGACGATAGGTGTCGGCGAGCAGATTGAGGCTCGTGGCAGTCTCCGCATGATCGGCGCCCAGGATTTTCTCCCGGATCTCCAGCGAGCGCCGGGCCAGGGGCTCCGCCTCACGAAACTTGCCTTCCTGGAAGCGCAGCTGGGCCAGGTCTTCGAGGCTGGAAGCCACCGTCGGGTGCTCCTCTCCCAGATGCTCCTCACGCAGCTCCAGAGCGCCTTCGAGCAGGGGAGCCGCTTCGTCGTAGAGCCCGAGCTTGCGGTAGACCACGCCCACCGTCTCCATCAGTCGGGCCTGGGGTACGGGCTCCGCCGAGAAGTTGTCGATTTTCTCGGCGCCGCGATCGAGAAGGGTTCGCGCGGTCACCGTTTCGCCCGCGGTGTCGCGGAGATCCGAGATCTCGAAGAGCTCCACCAGGAATCGCACCACGCCGTCGGCCTCGCGGCTGGCGGCGAGGGCCGCCTCCGCCTGTCGATTGGCGCGTTCGGCTTCGCGGTTGGCCCGTTCCGCTTCTTGCAATCGGCCCACCACTCCCCACACCACCACGACCAGCACCAGGGTCGCCGCCAGCAGCGCAGGACGGTGACGGCGCACGAACTTTCGTGCGCGGTAGAACGGGTTGGGGCGGGCCGCGCGCACCGGCCGATCGGAGAGGAAACGGCGCAGGTCGGCGGCAAGGGCCGAGGCGGATGGATAGCGCTCCTCGCGGTCGCGGGCGATCGCCTCGAGCACGATCCAGTCGAGCTCACGGCCCAACATCCGCTGCAGCACGGCCTCGCTCACCCCGCCCCGCTCGGCGCATCGTTCCTCGCGCAGCTCGGGAGCCATCGCGAGGAAGCGGCGGCTCGGTGGATCGGGTTCCTCGGCGACGATCTTGCGGAGGGTCTTGAGGAAGTGCTCTTTTCCTCCTCCGAACGGTAGCTCTCCGACGAGCAGCTCGTAGAGCAGGAGCCCGAGGGCGTAGACATCGCAGCGCGTATCGAGGTCGAGATCCTGGTCCGAGCCTTCGATCGCTTCGGGGCTGAGGTAGGAGGGCGTGCCGATCATGCCGCTGTGGGTGGAGGTCACCGTCGCATCGGTCAGGGGCTGGTCGAGAGCCTTGGCGATTCCGAAATCGATGATCTTGACCACCGGCTTGCCTTCGATCTCGGCCACCAGGATGTTCCGCGGGGTCAGGTCGCGGTGGATGATGCCCTTCTGGTGCGCGTGTTGAATGCCACTGCAGACCTCGAGCATCAGCTGCAGGCGCTGGCGGATGTCGAGCCGCTTCTGGTTGCAGTAGTGGGTGATGGGCTCGCCGGGTACGTGCTCCATCACCAGGTAGGGCTGGCCGAGCTCGGTATCGCCGGCTTCGTAGACCTGGGCCACGTTGGGGTGGTTCAACCGGGCCAGGGCCGACCGCTCGGCCTCGAAGCGATGGATTGCCTGCTGGTCGAGCCGCGTGGGGCGGATCAGCTTCAGGGCCACCAGGCGAGGGAGGGGCTCTACCTGCTCCGCCAGGTACACGGTCCCCATGCCACCCTCGCCGAGCAGGTCGACGAGGCGATAGCCGGCGATCTGCCGGGGGTGGTTCTGGGGAAAATCCAACAGGTCGGACATGACAGAGGTTTCGCCGCTCGGAAGGGTGCCAGAGCCCGGCAGAGAAGAGTCTCTCATCTCTCGGCTCGTCGGCGTCGCCGTCGTCGCTCGAGGCTCCAGAGGTGGCCTGGCGCCACACTTCGGGCCCGCGAGATGGGAGATCGATGGAGACTCAGGAAGGAACGGCGATCCCCCGGGTCACCGAGTCGTCTCGAATGCCGGGGCGGTCGAGAAATCGGCTGGCGGTTCGATAGGCGATGGAGCCGGCGAGAACGTTGGCCACTGCCACCCCGGCCAACATTCCGGGAAATCCCCCCAGGTGGGAGCCGATCATCGCCGCCGGCAACACCAGGAGAAAGAGACGCCCCAGGGTCAGGGCCGAGGAGCGGATCGGTTGGTGGATGGCATTGAAGATCGAGCTGACCAGGACCGCGAGAGAGAAGAGCCCGTAGCTGGGAGGAATCAGGTAGAGGTACCAGGTGATATTGCGGATCACCTCCGGTTGGTCGTTGAACAGACGAGCGATCGGCACCGCGAAGAGGGCCAGGAGCACCGCGACCACCAGGCAGTAGCCGAGGCAGGCGCGAAGGCAGAATCGTAGCGCTTCCCGCACCCGGTCGCGGCGTCCGGCCCCGAAATTCTGGCCCACGAAGGGGGCGATGGCCGCGGTGAGCGCGGAGATCCCGATCAGGCCCAGGCTCTCGACCCGGCTCCCCACCCCGTAGGCCGCCACCTCGGTCGGACCATGTTCGGCCGCCATACGGGTGAGGAAGGCCACCGCCAGGGGAATCAGCGCCTGGGTACCTACCGAAGGCATGCCGATGCGCAAGATCACCTGCCAGGAGGCGAGGATCCGGGCCGGGACCAGCTGTCGCAGGTCGAGCAATTTCTCACGGCGCCCCAGAACCCAGAGGGCGACCACGAACGAGATCCCCCAGGAGATGACGGTAGCCAGGGCGGCTCCCCGGAGCTCGAGACGGGGGAACGGACCGATGCCGAAGATCAGCAGCGGGTCGAGCACCAGGTTGACCAACCCGGCGAGGGCCATGATCAGGCTCGGAGTGGTGGTGTTTCCCGTCGCCCGGATGGCGCTGTTGCCGACCATGGGGATGATCACGAAACCAACTCCCAGGTACCAGGGCACCATGTACTCGCGGATCAGCAGAATCATGTCGGGGGAAGCCCCCAGGGCCCGGAAGACCGGGTCGATGGTGAGCAACCCCAGGCCGGCCATCAGGGCGACCACGAGGTTGGCGAGCAGCAGACCGTGGGTGGTGAGCTGCCGGACCCTGTCGCGGTCTCCCTTGCCCGCAGAACGCGAGACGGAAGCGGTCACTCCCACCCCGAGCCCGAAGGTGAGGCTCATCAACAGAATCGCTACCGGAAAGGTGAAGCTCATGGCCGCCAGCTCCCTGGCACCGAGCTGGCCGACGAAGAAGGTGTCGACCACGTTCAGCAGGAGCACGGCCGAAAGGCCGAAGAGCATCGGTCCCGCGAGCTCTAGGATGGTGCGGCCGACCGGCCCATGGAGCAGATCCTTCTTGGGATTCGGCACGGGGGATTCTCGGGAGTGTTTCGACCACGAAGGGGAAGGGGGAGGGGCCATTCCCTACCCACTGGTCGGTATCTTAACACTTCCCCTGTCCTATGCGGAGGGATGGCTCGTGGCTTCTGGCGAAGGAAGCGAGCTCAGGCGCTGGCGGCCAGCATGGGCACCTGGTTGCCGAGGTCCGCCTGGATCCGGCGGCGCCAGATCTCGAAGGCCGGAGTGTCTGTATCCGCGGGCAGGCCGCGCCGGGTCACGGAGGTCACCTCGGCCGCTTCTTCCGCGCTCGAGCCACAGAGCACCCGGGTGGCGAGCTCGGTGTGGGGCTGTAGGTTACCGGCTCGCCTCCGGGCCTCGGCGGCGAAGGCCGAGCCCTGGGCGAGGCACAACCGATGCGCACCGGAAGCTTCCACCAACCGTAGCAGGGATTCCCTGGGAACCCCACCGGCATAGGTGCTGGCGAGCCCGACGCCCGCCCAGAGGTCGGACTGTCGAGAGACCGAAAAACGCCCGATCGTCTCGATCACCCGCTCCACGTCGGCCCCGTGAACGAACCAGAGGCTGCGCCCGAGTCCCTGGTCGAAGCAGCGGCATTCGTAGCCGCGGACGCTGCGCGGCATCTTCTGCTGATCGATCGATTTGGGCCAGTGGAAATACCCCTCGTGGAAGCCGAGACCGTCGAAGGCCAGCCAGCGCAGCAGCGGATCGAGCCGGTCGAGGATCCGGCGCTTGCCGAAGGGCAGCCGCGCCATGGCCCAGCCCGCTCCGACGTTCATCATGTAGACGTGGGGAGAGCCCGGACCGGCGACGAACTCCACGAAACGCTGCGGCCGCCAGGGCATCATCTGGTCGAGCATGGCCAGTGACATGCCTGCGCCTTCGTAGGCGAATCCGCGGAACGAGAGATCGATCGCCTCCAGCTCGTCTACCAGAGCCTGGTCTTCGTCGTGGGCCAGAGCGGCGTGGTAGCCGGCGAGGAAAGTCGCTCCGACCCGTTCCAGGTAGCGCTGGGTGGCCGGATCGGCGCCGCGGAAACCTCGGCGGGCGAAGGTCACTTCTTCGAGGGAAAGGGAGAAGATCCGGTGACTCAGCTTACCCATGGCTCGAAACCGTCCTTTCCAAGATCTGGTCGAGATTCGTTGGTGTCGGTGACCCGGTGACCGAGGGTATCAGAGCGATCACCCATTGCGGTGAGCCCTCGAGCGCCCCGGCGAGAACGACGGCGATCTTTACCGATCCGGCGGCGAAGAGCACCCAGCCGTCGGCCGTGGTCTTCTCCAGCACGACCGGTGTCTCACCCGCCAGGCCGACCTTGCGCAAGCACTCTTGCACCGTCCAGACACGGGTCGCGCTGATATCGAGAGACTCTCCCGTCTCTCGTCCGACCAGCTCGACGAGCGGCCAACGGCCTCGGCCCAGCAGCTCGCGCCACAGCTTCTCGGGGCGTGGCGAGACCGGCTCCAGGTCGCAGGAGACGGGCTCGAGGTCGGCCTTCGAACCGGGCTGGCCCACGGCGAGGGTCCAGGCGCCACGGTGGGAGAAGGAGATGCAGCCGTTGCCGGCTTCCGGGCGGCCGTCCGGCCGATGGAAGAGATCGCTGCTGCCGTTGAGCACCAGCGGCGCGACCCGGATCCGGCGCTGCTCGCGGTCCTCGTCCGGAAAGCTGGCCATCGCCACCCGCAGGGAGCGGGTCGGCAGCAGGTCGCCGAGGCGGCGTTCGAGGTAGGGACCGAGGAGCGCCGGAGCCAGACCCTGGGGTTGGGACTCCTCGCCGACGATCCGCAGCTCCAGGCCTTCCCAGGTTTCCACCACACGGTCCTGGTGGTCCCGGACCTCCAGGTCGTAGATCAAGGCCTTGCCGCGGCGTTCTCTCTCCTTTGCCGTCAGCCGGACCCCATCATGGCCGGCGCGATGGACGCTCAGGCGATCCACCGCCACCGGCAGCACCGTGGCGTGGGGAATCGAGGCCTGGAGACCGTGCAGGCACGCGTCGCGGCGGCCGGGGTCCCCGAGCAGCAGATCCTGGGGCAGGAACGAGCCGAACCAGTGCTCCCTGTCGTCCCCCCGGATCTCGGCGACACAGGAGGTCGCCTGGAGGTGAGAGTAGGTCTCGAGGCGGCGGAAACGGCCGTTCTGGAAGAGGACCGAGCCGTAGAGGTCGGTGCCGGGATCCAGCTCGATCGCCGGTGAGGTCGAGTAACGCCCGGAGAACGAGAACGGCGTACCGTCACCCGCCGCGCGGCTCCGGGGTCGGCAGAGGGCCCGGAAATGATCGAGCTGGAAGGCTGTCGCGCTGCTGCGCAGGGCGACGTCCACCGTTCCGTCGGGAGCGCGGAGGGCCACGAGCCGTAGCACGACGGGCTCGTGCTCGGGCACGCTGATCGGGCGCTGAAAGCGGACCTCGTGGAACTCGGGGAGCTCGTCGTCCGCGGAGAGCGCACGGTAGGCCTGGGCCATGGACTCCAGGCCGAGGACGGCGGGAAAGAGCCGCTCACCGGCCAGGACGTGGTCTTCGAGGTAGGGATCCGTGGCCGTCGACAGCTCGGCCTCGGCCACCAGCTCGACCCCCGGCAGATGGAACCGGGGGCGATCGAGGAAGCGCAGCAGCGGCAGCTGGCGAGACTCGAAATCGAGAGTCGGCGGTTGTCCGAAGCGTCCGCTCACCACTACCGCAACCGGCGTGGTGCTCTGCAGCAGATCGACGAGGGCGGCAATGCCGTCCTGGGGAGAGATCGGCGTGATGCCCTGGCGTCCCATGGCCTCGAGATTGCTCAGCCGGGCACCCATGCCGACCCCCGACCATACCGACCACTCGATGCACAGGCACCGACAGAGTGGATGTTCGCGGTCGAAGGCTTCGAGATCGAGCCGGAGCCGCTCGTTGGCGAAAGCGTAGTCCGACTCGCCCCGCAGCCCGGCACGGGCGATGATCGAGCCGAAGCCGACCACCAGTCGCAGCTCGGAGGTCTCGAGGCGGCCGAGCAGGGTCCGCAGGCCTGCGACCTTGGGGGCGAGGGTGGCTGCGAAGTCTTCCTCGGTGAGAGCGGCAAAGAGACGTGGATGGTTGCGCCCGGCGCTGTGCAGCACGCCGCGAACCGGCCCTTCCTCGGCCAGCGCCGCCAGGGCGTGGTCGATCGCTTCGGGCGAGGTGAGGTCCGTCGACAGGTAGCGGCAGTCGACTCCCTGTGCCCGGAAGCGGTCGAGGTTGCCGCGGAGCTCTTCGTCGTCCTCGGGACGGGAGCGCCCGAGCAGGGCCAGGCGAACCCGGAACCGCCGGGCGAGGGCGAGGGCACATTCGGCGCCGATCCCCTTGCCACCGCCGGTGACGAGCAGCAGATCCCCGGGCTGTAGGGCCGGGGTGCTCACGGGCGGCAGGCCGGCCGACCTTCGCGGAGCGTCTTCGAGCAGGCGCAGGGTCGGGCGGAAGCAGGCACCGGAGGCGTCGAAGACGAGCTCCTGGAAGCCGGCGAGGCGTGCGCAATGGTCGAGAACCCTGGCGGCCCAGGCGCGAGCGTCGGTCTCGGCCTCCGGCGGTAGCTGGAACACCGCCACCGGCAGATCGGACTCCAGGAACCAGGCGCGGGCAAGGGCCGCGGCGCCCGGCGCTCGCTGGACGACGACCAGAGGGCAGCGACGCTGGAGGGCAGCCCGGCCGGCGGTCAGCAGCAGCTCCAGCTCCGTCTCTGCCTCCGGCTCCGGGCTCACCAGCAACACTCCGGGCGTCTCGGTGGGAGCCTCGGCGGCGAGCTCGCCGAAGACCTCGCCCAACGGCTCACCCTCCGCGGCCAGCACCTCGTGGCGACCGTCCGCGTCCGCCGAGATCCGGGGCGGGTGCGGCTCGAAGCGGACAGGCTCGACCGCGAAGGACCGAACCCAGGCCCCGAGGCCGGGGGGCAGGGCATCTTCTTCGCTTTCGGCACCGCCCGCGGCTCGGAGCTCCGCAAGGGCCGCGGCCACCTCGTGCACCGAGGCATCGGCGTATTCGGTGGGCGAAGCCGGCGGGCCCAGGCCGAGCTGGCGGGCCGCTTCGATCACCAGCTCGCCCACTCCGATGGAATTCAGGTGCAGATCACTGAGCAGTCGGCTGCCGGGGTCGATGGCTTCGGGAGGCAGCTCCGTCCGGCGTCCGATCACCGCCCGGATCACTTCCAGGGGATCGAGGTCGATCGCCGATGCGTCGAGGTCCGGTTCCGCGGCGGCATCGGCAGGCTCGGCGGCGCGGAAGTGGACGGTGCCTTCGTCGTCCGGTGCCAGCTCGCAGGGATTGACCAGGAACTCCGGTGGGTGCTCGAGATCGAAGGGGCGCAAGGCGCGATCGGTGAAGAGAGCCTCCGGCGACCAGTCCGCGCGCAGGACGAAGAGCGAAGCCAGGGTGGCGAGCAGAGGACGCAGCGAACGCCCGCCGGCATCGAGCGGCAAGGCCCTGGGCAGGCCCTCTTCGCCGTTCACCAGGGAGCTGAGCACTCCTCCTGGCCCCACCTCGAGGAAGAGATCGACCTCGGCAGCAGCGTTGGCGACCGCGGAGGTGAAGAGCACCGGAGAGGTGACCTGGCGCAGCAGGAGATCGTGGCAGCTCGAGCTCGGGCCGAGCCGTTCTCCGGTGACGGTGGAGTAGACCGGGCGTTTCGGCGGGTCGAGCTCCCGGCGATCCAGGGCGGCGGCGAGCACCGGCACCGCGGCGGCGACACCCGGGCTGTGGAAGGCGTGCGAAACGGGGATTCGGGTGGCTTCGATCCCTTCTCTCCGGGCGGTTTCGAGCAGGCGCTCGATCCCTTCTGCCGGCCCCGCGGCCACCGTCTGGCGGCTCGAGTTGAAACCCGTCAGGCCCCAGGAGTCGTGACACGCGGCCGAGCGGAGGAGCCCGTTCGCCGAATCCGGGTCGCAGGCGAGGGCCGCCATGGCTCCGCTCGGGTCCCCGAGGTCGGACATCGCCCGGCCGCGGGCGGCGGCGAGCTCGAGGGCCGCCTCCTTGCCGTAGGCGCCCGACCAGGCGAGGGCCACGAGCTCGCCGAGGCTGTGCCCGATCGCCAGATCTCCCCGGAGGCCGAGCCGTTCCAGTAGCTCGAGGGCACCGAGAGATCCGGCGACGATCGAGGGCTGGGCCACGCGGGTGTCCGTCGGCTCGCCGTCGGCGGGTAGCGCCGCACGCTCCAGCCAGCGCTGGAAGGAGAGGAAACGCCTCTTCCAGCGTGCTTCTCGCAGGTAGACGGGAGATCCCTGGCCGGGGAAGAGCAGGCCGATTCTCGGCGGGCTCGAAGGGCCTCCGAGGAAACAGCCGGCGTCTCGATCGAGCCGCGGCCGAGGCTCTGCCGCGTCTGCCTCGCGCAGCCAGGTCTGCAGGGTTTCGAGGGCTGGAGCCAGGTCTTCCGGGCAACCGACCACGGCCGCCGCGCGCCACGGCGCCTCGGGGTCGAGAGTCGCTGCCAGGTGGCCGGCCAGGTCGGCCACCTGCGCCTGACTGAGGCTCTCGCCGCGTTCCGCCACCGGCCGGATCGTGGCCGCGAGGCCCTCCGGGTCGTGACCGGAGAAGAACAAGACCTCGGTATCTTGTGGGCCGCTGGTGAACCGCGGATCGAAGGAGACCGTCGAGCGGCTCCCGGTCTCGGGTGCTCCTTCGAGGGCCAGGTGGCAGTTGATGCCGCCGAAGCCCATGGCGCTGACCGAGGCGCGCCTCGCGGAGGTTTCCGGCCAGGTCTCGGGGCGGTCGAGGGTTCGCAGAGGGCTCCCATCATGAAGCACGGGATGGGGTTCCTCACTTCCGGTGGTGGGGGGTAGGACCCGATGGTCGAGGGCGAGGCTGGCCTTGATCAGGCCCGCCGCACCCGCCGCCGCCTTGGTATGACCGATATTGGCCTTGATCGAGCCCACCACCGCCCCGAGACCTCGTCCGTCGGCGCCATTGCTCTCGGCCTGGCGTCGGGCGGTCGCCAGGGTCTCGAGCTCGGTGGCGTCGCCCACCGCGGTGCCGGTGCCGTGGCCTTCGAAGAGGGCCACGGACTCGATTCCGAATCCGGCTCGCCGATAGGCACGCTGCAGCGCCAGAGTCTGGCCATGGACCTCCGGTCGGGTCATGCCGCCGCTGCCGTCGGAGGAGATACCCCAGCCGCGGACGGTGGAGTAGATCCGCCGCCCCTGGGCGATGGCGTCTTCCAGTCGCATCAGCACCACGATCCCGCAGCCCTCTCCGGGAATGAAACCCTGCGACCGCCGGTCGTAGACCCACATCTGGTCGCGGCTCAGGGCACCGGTGCGGGCGAAACCCACGAGCTCGAAGGGGTCGAGGCTGAGGTCGACCCCTCCGGCCAGGGCCACGTCGAGATCCCCCGCCAACAGCGCCGAGCAGCTCTGGGCCACGGCCAGGAGCGACGAGGAGCAAGCCCCGTCGACGGTGTATCCGCCGCCGTGCAGATCGAAGTGGTTGCAGATTCGGCCGGCGATCGTATTGGCCAGACCGCCGGCCAGGGAATCCGCCGTCGTCTCGGGAAACGGAGCCTTGAAGGTCGCCTCGAGGTCCGCCAGCAGCTCACGGCGCTGCTCGCCGTCGAAGCCTCGGGCGGCGAGAGTTGCGGCCACCGTTCGGCGGACATAGGGCCAGCGCAGCCGCAGCAGGTTGGAGCGAGAGAACTCGCCGGTCAGCGTGTTACCGAGCAACACGCCGGTCTCGGTGTTCGGCAAGCCCTTCCCTTCGGGGAAACCGGCGTCCTCGAGGGCGTCCGCGGCGACCTCCAGGGCGAGCCAGTGGGCCATGTCGGTCACCCGAAAGGTATCGGCTCCGATCTTGAATCGAATCCGGTCGAAGGTATATCCCTCGAGCACGGCGGCGCGGAAGGAGTACAGCCCGTCCGCATCCTCGGAGTCGGGTCGGAAGTAGTCTTCGCGGCGCAGTCTCTGGGCGGGAATGGCACGGAAGGCTCGGCGTTGCCCCAGCACATTTTCCCACAGCTCGTTCGGTGACGAGGCTTCCGGGTAGCGGCAGGCGAAGCCTACGATGGCGATGGCTTGCTTCACGGGCTTCCTCTCTCCACGCCTCGACCGCGTGATCCGGGCGGGCGATGCAAGCGGCTCGGACGCTGGTGGTGCTTCATCCCCATCTCCCGATCCCCCTTGTGTCTTTGCTCCGTTCGCAACCGCGGACGGCGCGTGTTCGAGCCACTCGATCCCGGTGGGTCTTCGTTCGGCTCTCGAGAGCCGAAACGAAAACGCCGCACTTCCCGGGCCACCAGGACCCTCACGGATCCTCGTTTCGGGTGGCTCCCGAAAATCTCTGCCTCGTCGGCATCGCTACTTCCACTCCTGGATCGGCTGGACCGGCCGACCCTTACAGAAAGGAAGCTCCTCTAGCAGATGCCTTCCACGCGATTCCCGGAATGTCGAACCTTCTGCAAGTCCCTGCGAACCAGACCTGGCGTCGCTGCCAGGGTGCGGAGAGTGAGTCGCGAAAGATTCACACGCACTATATTCAATTTCCTGAATATTAGCAGGGGCATACTACATTGTCCAGGCCTCTGGTTCATTTCTCGGGTCATCCGCCCGGGGAACATGAGTACGATAAACAGGTAGAAGTATCGATGCGGGTTTCCTTTCTGGAGCTATAGAAGTTAGACTATGTGTCTAGCCCAACCTGCACGTCGACATGTGGCCGAGCTTCCGAGGGGGGAAGCAGCCCTTCGCTTCGAGGAGAAGAGAGCATGGCGAGACCGAATCCGACGTTCCTCACCGGCCTGGCCGGTGCCATATGCCTTTCGTCCGCCCTGGTGAGCACCGGATGCTCGAGCGAGGCCGAGGGGGCCCGCGAGGTC
>CAZMEL010000201.1:0-14474 GCA_964565225.1 uncultured Thermoanaerobaculia bacterium
AGTCGGAGTCGAGGAAGAAGGGCGCCAGGCCGGCGGCGAAGTCCACCGGCTCGAAGGTGCCGCCGCCTCGGTTGCGCCACAGGTGGTTGGAGAAGCTGCCGGTCGCAGACCAGTGGGCGAGGAAGAGGTCGAGGTCACCGTCGCGGTCGTAGTCGCCGAACGCGCTCGAGAAGGTATCGCGGCTCGAGACGATGCCCGACGCCGCGGTGATTTCCTGGAAACGAGGGATGCTGCCGACCGTACCGAGGTTGTGGAAGAGCCTCGGCGAGGCTCCTGCGATGCCGCCGAGGAACAGATCGTCTCTACCGTCGCCGTCGAGGTCGGCAAAGGCGGGAGCGGTGCTGCGGCCATTTTCGAGATCGAGGCCCGCGGCCGCCCCGATCTCTTCGAAGGTTCCGTCGCGGCGGTTGCGAAACAGGAGGTTGGGGCCGATGCTGCCACGCACGGCGTAGAGGTCGATCCAGCCGTCGCCATCGATATCTCCGGCGGCGATTCCGCCGGAGACGACCTGTGGCTCGAAGACCGGGTCGTTACCGAACCCGTGCTCGTAGTCGAGACCGGCTTCGGCAGCAACCTCCACGAACTGCCAGGCCGCGGCGGGAACCGCGGCCTGGAGGGGTAGAAGTAGGAGAGAGGCCGTGAAGCGCGCCAGGCGGCGCGCGGGGTGGATCACTCCTGGGTCACGGCCAGCTGGCCGAACGCTCGGCCCTTGGGGGTGCGCATGAAGGTACCCAGGGCTTCGACTCTCGCCCGCACGCAGTCCAGGGCTTCGGCTCCTTCGGGGCACATGGGGGCGAACAGGCCCTGCCAGCTCTCCGGGCAGGTCTCCGGAACCTGGGCAATGAGCGAGCCGCAGCTGCCCGGGGTGTGGAGCTCGGAGAGCAGTCCCTGTACGAGCAGGCGTCCGACACCCGCCCGGCAGGCATCGCCGGAGAGATCGATCAGCAAGGTTTCGTCGACCTTGCCGGGATGCTGCTCGAAGTGGCAGAAGTAGGGGTAGAACGCGGGGGTTCCGGCCAGGTTCAGGAGATCGGCGACCTCTCGGCCGATGCTGTTGAGGCTGAGCGGCGACTGGAACGGAATCCGCTCGAGCTCCTCCACGATCAGCGGATCGAACGGGCCGCCGCCGGCTTCGGCCGGCCGCAGAAGGGCTTCGCCCCACAGCTCGACCGCCTGCTGGATCAGGGAGAGCTCTTCCCAACCCATGGTGGAGCCGAGATTGGAAGGAGCGCAGATTCCGTCGCAGATATCGCCACCCCACTCTCCTTCGTGGGGAATGTCGCAACCGGTGCCGGGGTTGCCGTTGGGTTTGCCCAGCCGCCAGATGCAGATGTCTTCGGTCGACGGGCCTCCGGGACCCCAGTCGCAGAAGTTGTTGGTGCCTCCACAGTCGCTCGAGAAATAGCAGTTGCAGAACGGGGTCTCGGGCTCGGTGGCGGACCACCAGCCGGTGTCGCCCGACTCCATGCCGTCGGCGAAGATTCCCTCGACGGTGATGGTGCCCACCATACCGTCGCCCTGATGGACCTCGCAGTGGTACGGGTACGAGCCACCCGCCCGGAAGGTGTAGGAGTACTGCCAGAGATCGGTGGAGGCCGCACCGCTGGTGAAGCTTCCGTCATCGGCGACGACGTTGTGGAACCCACCGTCGTTGACCCAGGTCACGGTGTCACCGACCTGGATGGTGAGATTCGTCGGCGAGAAGGTCAGGCCGACGATGTTCACGGTGTGCTCTGCGGCAGAGGCGAGGGGAGCTCCGGTCAAGATCGAGGCAAGGGCCAGACCGACGCGGAGAAGCGGAGGTTGCAGGCGTTTCATTCTTCGGATCCCCTTTCCGTGGGTGGCGTGGTCCGACGGCAAGAATCTGGGAGGTTGTCGGTTGGATTCTATCATCGGAATCGCCGGTCGTCCGTGCCGGTCTGTCGAGGCTGCGGTCCGGGAAGCTTGCGCCGGGCCAACCGGGGGAAGATGTTACTCTGGGCAGTAGCCAGAATCTCGAGACGCAAGGAGGATCCAATCATGGCCAGCAAACGAGGACAGAAGCAGATCTCCTCGGCCTTTGCCTCCCTCGGCATCGACCGACCGAAAAAGCTACAGGCGTCGACCTCGTCCAATCACAAGGTCCGTAGTCGGTGGTTCCAGGGCCGGGCCGCGTGGCCGTTTCGCGAGGCTCCGGTCGGTACCCTGATCCGCGAGCGAACCCGCGCTCGCGCGGCTCTCGGTGCGGTGCCCGCAACCGAGGTGTGGCATCCGGTGGGGCCGAGCAATATCGGTGGACGAATGACCTCCCTGGTCGTCCATCCGGAGGACGCCGATCGGATCTGGGCGGGAGCTGCGGGTGGGGGGGTCTGGCGCAGCACGGACGGCGGACAGCACTGGGAGCCTCTCTGGCACGGCGAGCCGACCCTCAACGTCGGCTCGCTGGCGATGGATCCCCAGAACCCCGAAATCCTCTACTGCGGCACCGGGGAAGCCAATCTCTCGGCCGATTCCTATGCCGGTATCGGAGTGTTCCGCAGCACCAACGGGGGCGATACCTGGCTGCTGCTGGCACCCGCCGAAACGGCCGGTCTGCCGACCCGGATCGGAGCGCTGGCGATCGACCCCGAAGATTCGATGCATCTGCGCCTCGGAGGTCTGGGGTTCAGCAGCACGGTGCCCAGCGGGATGTTCGTGTCCCGCGACGGAGGGGTGACCTGGGCACGGGAAGGGTTCGTGGCCGACGGCCGCTACTGGTGTCACGACATCGCCTTCGATCCGCGGGACTCCCGGGTGTTGTACACGTCGGTGACCGCCCAGGGAGCCGGCAGCGGCCTGTGGAAGAGCGAAAACGGCGGCCGTACCTGGCGCCAGCTGACCGAAGGGTTACCCTTCGGCGCTTCCATCGGAAGGGCGAGCCTGGCGATCGCTCCCGCGAACAGCAAGGTGATCTACACGTTGCTGGCGGCGGCCGCCGATCCCATGGGGGCGGCGCTGGGGATCTACAAGTCGAAGGACGCGGGAGAGAGCTGGGAAGAGGTGGGAGGTGGCGCTCTCGACGAAGAACGCCAGATTTCCTACAACAACACGATCGCCGTGCACCCTCGGCGCTACAACCACGTGATCTGCGGCGGGGTGGACCTGCACCTCACCACCGACGGTGGGCGAACCTGGCGCCAGGTGACCCGCTGGAACCAGGAACGAGGCGAGCCCGACTATGCCCATGCCGATCACCACAAGGTGGTGTTCCCGGCGGCGGATCCGGGGCGGGTCTACGCCATGAACGACGGCGGCATGGACGTCAGCCCGGACGGGGGAGAGACCTGGGAGAACCGTTCGAACGGGCTCGCGGTGACCATGTTCTACGATCTCGACGTCTCTCAGGTGGATCCGGGGCTCTTCGGCGGTGGCGCCCAGGACAATGGAACCCTGCTGACCGCAAACGGCGGGGCGGCAGATTTCTTCGAGATCACCGGCGGCGACGGCGGCTGGATGGTTCTCGACACGAACGACCCCGGGCACCTCGTCGCCTCGGTCTACAACTTCAACATCTTCCGTTTCCGGAGCACCTCGGGGTGGGCGAACATCTCGCCTCCGGCGGAGCCCGAGGAGCAGGCGTCGATCTGGATGTGCTTCATCGTCCTCGACCCGGCGGATTCGAATGTGATCGTCACCGGCACTTCTCGGGTCTGGCGCAGCCCGGACGACGGCGCGTCCTGGAGCCCGATCTCGCCGTTTCTCGACGGCAGCTCGATCACCGCTCTCGAAATCTCTCGGGCGTCGTCGCAGAGGATCTACGCAGGTACGGAGAATGGTGGCTTCTTCCGCAGCATCGATGGCGGCGCGACCTGGAGCCCGAATCTGCAGGATCGGTTGCCGGGTTTCACCATCACCCGGATCGCCTCCAAACCCGATGATCCAGAAGTGGTGGTGTGCACGGTGGCCAACTTCGGACATTCCCATGTGTTCTGCTCGAACGACGGGGGGCTCACCTGGCGCGACATCGATCGCAGGCGCCTGCCGGATGTCCCTCACCACGTGGTCCTGATTCCCTCGCAGTCGCCGGACCGGATCTATGTCGGCAACGATGCCGGGGTCTTCGTTTCTCCCGACCTGGGATCCAGCTGGTTCGACCTGAGCTCCAACCTGCCGAGCTCGATGGTGGTGGACCTCGTCTTGCAGGAAGAGCAGAACACCCTGACCGCTGCCACCTACGGCCGCAGTCTCTGGCGTCTCCGGCTACCGCCGAGCCTGGCCTCCGGGGGCGGTATCGCGATCAGCTGAACGCCGCCGCCGTTGCGGCTCTTCTTCAGTGGCGCTCTTCAGTGGCGCTTGCGAAACCAGTCGGAGCGGCCGCCGAGGGGGCCTTCGGGAGCCCTCGGTACGCCGCTGCGCAGAGCGCTTCGGAAGCTCTCCGCCCGCGGGTGGCAGCGAAACAGGAGCCAGGCTCCGGCGTCGGGGATCTCCAGCTGGCCTCTTCGCGAGAGCAGCAGCCGGGTCGAGACCGGCTCGGTACGGCAGGCGACCCAATCGGGTCGATCGTCGGTGAGGGCGACGGCCAGGGAATCGAAGCTCGAAGGGGTGGAAGCCGCAGCCTCGTAGAAGAGCAGTTGACCCTCGAGCGATGCGAGCTCCACCGACCGGGCCAGGGGAGCGAGGGCAATGCGATTGGTCGGCTCGAGGGGCAGGCAGATGGCGACGCCCGGCTCGGGCTCCTCGGTCTGCCAGCGTTCGGGATCCCGAGCCTGTTCCCGGATCCAGCGGTCGAGTGCCTTCCAGGCGGCGGAGCTCGGAAGGTCGAAGGCCTCGCAGGTATGCCAGTGTTCTGCCATCGGATCTCTGGCATCCTACCAGGCCCCGGAGGGATTTCGCCGGTCGCTCCCGAGCCTCAGTTGGCGGGGCCCGTGAAAGCGTGCCGGAGGCGCCCGAGGATCTGGTTGACGAAGTTATTGCGTGAAAGGAAGGAGACCACGGGCTTGCGGCGCAGGCCGAACGAGCTGGCGAGCTCCTGGAGCTCGGGGTGTTGCGGGTCGTATTTGAGCCCTTCTTCCACCGCTCGGCAGGCCCGCTGACGGTCTTTCGCCAGGAGGTATGTGCGGGCGAGGTTGAGGTAATTCTCCGGCCAGTAGAACTCCAGGCTCACCGCGTGGCGACACAGCCGTAGCCCTGCCTCGACATTGCCTTCTTTCTTGGCGATGCCGTAGCCGAGGTACGAATAGAGGCGCCCGGGCAGGTTTTTCTGCCGCCGCGCTCGGCTGACACTGGCGAGGTCTTCCAGACCCCGGTCCCAGTCTCCGTCCCGGCATCGTTCGAGACCCCGCTCCAGAAGCCGCTCGCGCCAATCCTCGGTGGTATTGCTCGAAACCGCGAATCCCATCGACGAAACCTCCTTGGGTCACAGATCTCCGAAGCAGGTCAGAGAGGACCCGTCGAGGAGAAATGAATTTTCATCCATGTTAATATTTATCAAATTCAATAATCAAAGTCAAGCTCTGCACGGATCCGCCTCTTCGTCGGATCAGGCGGCGGTCAAAACGATCGGCTCGCGGTCGGTGATCACGATCGTGTGCTCGAACTGGGCCGTGTAGTTCCCGGGCGGAGTGAGCAGGGTCCAGCCGTCGATACCTTCGACGGCGCGCCGAGGCCCGGTGGAGAGAAAGGGCTCGAGGGTGAGCACGCTGCCGCGGCGGAAGCGTCGGCGGTCCTTGCGATCGAGGTAGAACGGCACGTGGCTCGGCTCCTCGTGGAGGTGCCGGCCGACCCCGTGGCCGCACAAGTTCTCGATCACCGAGAAACCGTGCTGGCGGGCGACCCTGCGAACCGACCGGGCCACGTCGCCGATCCGCCGTCGGGCGCGGGCGGCGCGCAGAGCCGCGGACAGCGCCTCCTGGGACGCTCGGCACAGGGCAAAAGTGATCTCGGGAGCGTTGCCCACGGGCTGGGTGAAGCCGGTGTCGGCGAAGTAGCCGTCGAGCTCGGCCGAGACGTCGATGTTCACCAGATCACCGTCGCGAATCACGCGGCTTCCGGGTACGGCGTGTGCGACCTCTTCGTTGATGCTGATCATGGTGCTGCCCGAAAAGCCGTAGCAGAGCTTCGGCGCCGGTCGAGCACCTTCCGCCTCCAGCAATTGCTGGCCGACGGCGTCGAGCTCGGCGGTGGTCATCCCGATCTCGAGTCGGCGGAACATCTCGCGCACGGTGCGGGCCACGATCCGGCCGATTCGCCGCAAGGCCTGCAGTTCTTCTTCGGTCTCGATCGACATCTTGGGTCGCTCCCTTCGAGGCGTACGAGCGCGTCGGCGCCGGCTCAGCGTTTGATGCGTTGGAGGTAGATCTTGAGGGCCGCTCGGCGAATGGTCTCGCGGCTCATGGAGCCCTTGGCGAGCACCTGGAGATCCGTGGTGCGCAGAGACGGTAGCAGCTTCAGGGCCAGCGGGGGTGGTGTCTTCGGGCTCCGCACCACCGCCAGCTGGATCTCCGCGTTCGACATCCACTTGCGGTTCTCCGACACCCTCTGGAGAATCGCGCCGGAGGCGTAATTCGAGCTCACGATCGTCTTGACCTCGTTGTCCTCGATCTGGGGGTGGGACAGCAGGCCGAGGAGCACCTGGGGCGACGAATCGCGAAGCAGGATCTGGCGCTCGGCCCGGGACGCCTTGACGGCCAGTCGGAACTTCTCGTTCGGGTTCATCTGGCGGATCTTGAAGGCCGGAGAGACGTTGGGGTCGTCGGAGCTCCCGAGCTTGCGCTCGAGCTCGGCGTCGCGCTTCGGGTCGGGAGCGAAACCGAACGCGGTGCCGAAGGAGTCGCTGCGAGGGAAGACCTGCATCACCTCGGTATCGAAACGAAACCGGAATCCCTTGGGGCCGCCCGCCGTGACCCGGACCGGGTGGAATTGCTTCAGCTCGGTTTCCATGGGCAAGAAGAAGCTGCTCTGCTTGCGGGCTTCGGCGAAGAAGTCCCGGGCTTCCTCCAGGCTATCGAAGCCGAGATCCAGAGTAGCGCCATCCGCCCCGAGTTTCGTTTTCATCAAAAGGTCTCCTTCGGGTCCGGGGCCTCCTGCGCTGCTTCGAGCGATACGGCCTGCTGCTCTCTTCCCGCTCCATCGCGGTGCGGAAACGTGCCGGGACCGCCCCGGGAGAGGAAGACCGCAACGATCTTGTCGCCGGGAAGGGGTCGGGAAGGAAGGAAGGAGCCTCTCCCTACGTCCGATGACGGTTGCTGCGCGACCCGAGAGCTCTCCGGGACGGTAGGTGCAGGGGTAACGTTAACAAGGCTTTACGGCGCTGTCCACGCGGGCTCGGGCAAAGGAATCCCCCGGCGATACGCTATACTCGCAGAGCTGCGGTCGGCGATGGCGGTCCCGGCCGCCAGGGGGCAAGAGGAGGTGCCATAGTCGATCGTCGAGGACGGATGGCACCCGTGTTGACTCTTCGAAAACTCTTCCTGACATCTGGATCTCACGTCTCTGGCGAAAATCGCCGCCACCGGCCCACCCGTGGCTCGATATCGAGCGGTCTTTCCCTTCTCTGCTTCTTCCTGATCACCTCCCCACTCTGGTCGCAGGGCTCGGAAGCCCAGCGAGAGACCTATGTCAAGTCGACCTACCTCATGAACTTCGCGAGGTATGTCTACTGGCCGGAAGGTACCTTCGAGACAAAGGACTCTCCGTTGATGATCTGCACCCTGGGCCGCAGCGGAATATGGCCCGGGATCCGCGATGTGGTCCGCGGAAAGAAGGGGGGCGGTCGTGCGATGCGGGCCCGGCAGGTCTTCTCGACGAAAGAGGCGTCGTCCTGCCAGGTACTCTTCGTCGCGGCGGAGATTCGGCGATTTTCGGCGGAGGATCTCGAGCACCTGGCCGAGCGTCCGGTGCTCACGGTAGGGGAGGCCGAAGAATTCCTGGCCATCGGTGGAGCGATCCGCCTCGCCCGGTCCGAGAATCGGATCACGTTCGACATCAATCTCGATGCTTCCGATCGGGCGGGGCTGACCCTCAGCTCACGAATGCTCGATGTGGCGCGGGAGGTTTTCGGCAGGGAAGAGGAAGCCGGTACCGAGGAGCCGGCGGAGGGAGAGGAGGATCGTGCGCAGGATCCGTGATCTCTCGATGCAGCGGAAGCTGGTCCTGCTGCTCCTGGCGACCAGTGTGCTGGCGTTGCTCGCCACCAGTGCCATGGTGCTCCTGCTCGAGCTCTCTTCCTACCGCCCCATGCTTTTAGAGCAGGCCGAGGCCCAGGCCGAGCTGGCCAGCGTGAATCTGCACGCCACCATTCGATTCTTCAATCCGGCGGAGGCGGAAGAGGCCTTGAGCTCGTTCCTCGCCAACAACGAGGCCACCGACGCGTGCGTCTATCTGCCGGGCGGCCCGCTCTTCGCCGCCGCCTCCACAGGAATCTCGCCTCTGTGCCCGTCGTTACCGGAATCCCTGGAACCGGTGCTCGCCAACGAAACCCTCTCGTTCTACCACCGCATCCGGCACGAAGAAGAAGAGCTGGGTTTCCTGCTGTTGCGGTACCCGACCCAGAAGCTGAGCGTCCGGCTGGCCCGCCGGGTCGGTCTGAGCGCCGGGCCGGTGCTCTTTGCGCTCCTGGCGGTTTCCTTCTTTCTGTCGATCGCCATTCGGAGGATTCTCTCGGGGCCGATTCTGGAGCTGGCCCGAACTGCGCGGACGGTGACCGAGAAAGGGGACTTCAGCGTTCGAGTCCGTGGAGCCGGGCGAGACGAGGTCGGCTTGCTGACCGAAGCGTTCAACCAGATGTTGTCGGCGATCCAGGCGCGCGACGTCGCGTTGACGGAAGCGAGCAGCGAGCAGAAGCTCCTGCAAGAGCAGCTGATCCAGGCGCAGAAGATGGAGAGCATCGGGCGCCTGGCCGGTGGGGTCGCCCACGACTTCAACAACCTGCTCACGGTGATCGTCGGCTGTACCGATCTGGCGCGACTCCACTTTCCTGAAGAGAGCCCCGGTCACACTCTGCTGGAGAACATCCGCCAGGCCACCAGCCAGGCGACCCAGCTCACCAGCCAGCTCCTGGCTTTCGCCCGCCGCCAGATCATCGAGCCGCGGATCATCAATCTCAATCAGCTGGCCCTGGACGGGGAGAAGATGTTGGGGACGCTGATCGGCGAAGACGTCGAGCTGAAGGTGATCCCCCGCCCCGAGATCTGGCCGGTGAAGGCCGATCCCAGCCAGATGATGCAGGTGTTGGTGAACCTGGCGGTGAACGCACGAGACGCCATGCCCGGAGGGGGCATGCTCACCATCGAGACCCGCAACGAGACCGTCGAGGTCGACGACACCACGCGGGAGCTGCCCCCGGGGGACTACGCGGTGCTCGAGGTGCGCGATACCGGGGTCGGCATCAGCGAAGAGGTCGGCGGCCAGATCTTCGAGCCCTTCTTCACCACCAAGGATCGCGGAAAAGGAACCGGCCTGGGCCTGGCGATGTGTTACGGCATCGTGAAGCAGAGCGGCGGCTACCTCACCTTCTCCAGCGAGGTCGGCCAGGGCTCTGTTTTTTCGGTGTACCTGCAGAAGGTCGCTGAATCGGCCGATCCCGAGGTTGCGGAGACCTTGAGGGTGTCGATGCCCGCGGGTGAAGAGACGATCCTGGTCGTGGAGGACAACGCCCTGGTTCGAGCCACGGCGGTCGAGCTCCTGCGAGCCCAGGGATACACGGTGCTCGAAGCGGCGGGTGGAGCCGATGCCCTGCACCTGGTGAAAGAGCAGCAGCAGACCATCCACCTCCTGGTCACCGACGTGGTGATGCCAGATATGAACGGCAAGGAGGTCGCGAATCGGATCCGGTCTCTGCGGCCTTCGATCCGGGTGCTCTACGTTTCCGGCTACACGGCCGACGAGATCAGCCATCACGGGGTCATCGATCCGGGCCTCGCGTTCCTCCAGAAACCCTACACGTCGCAAGATCTGGTGCAGAAGGTCCGCTACATCCTCGACCACTGAGGCGTGGCGGGTCGACGTCGATTCGGGACCGAAGGGAGCAACGAGGTACTGTGTTATTGTTTCGAATTCGAAATCAGCGCGCAGAATGATCTGATGAGTGCTCCCCAGCGGTATCCAGAAATCCGTTTCTTCCTCAACGATCGAGAGGTCGGCGCAGCCCGTGCTCCGGGCTGCCTGGTGCTCGACTACCTGCGCGGCGAGGCGGAATCGAAGGGGACCAAGGAGGGGTGCCGAGAAGGAGACTGCGGCGCCTGTACGGTGTTGATCGGGGAGCTGGCGGAGACGTCGATCGTCTACCGCCCGGTGACCTCCTGCCTCGTGCCCATCGCGGAGCTCGCGGGCAAACACCTCGTCACCATCGAAGGACTGAACGGCGAGGCGGAGAACGGAGACGGGCTCGATCCCGTCCAGCGATGGATCGTCGAGACCGGCGCGACCCAATGCGGTTTCTGCACGCCGGGCATCGTCGTATCCCTGCACGGCCTTCTCCTGGACCGGCGGAAGACTTCGGATCGTGCGGAGGTTCGGCGGGCCCTCTCGGGGCATCTGTGCCGCTGTACCGGGTACCGATCGTTGCAAGAGAGCGGCGAAGGTCTGTTGGCCGAGGTCGGACCGTCGCGCGGCCTCGACGAGCTGGTGCAGAGGGGTTTTCTGCCGAGCTACTTTCTGGGCCTGCCCGAAAAGCTGCGACATCTGCAGGAGAGAGAGAAGAAACGTCCCGGCAAGGACACCGTGCCCATGGTGGCCGTTTCCGGACACCGGCGGCCGGAGGCTTCGGAGCCCGCGATGCCGGAGAGCTTCGCCGAGCCCGGGCAGACGAAACCCGCTGCGGGCTGGCTCGTAGCCGGCGGTACCGATCTCTACGTGCAGCGGGGCGAAGAGCTGGCGACCTCCCCTCTCAAGGCCCTGAACCTGTATCCGGAAATGCGCGGAATTCGCCGCCACAACGGTCACCTGCGCCTCGGAGCCCTGACGACCTTCGAGGAGCTGGCCGAGGACGAGCATTTCCGTGAGGTGGTGCCGGGAATTCGCGAGTACATGGATCTGATCGCTTCGTGGCAGGTCCGTAATCGGGCGACCATCGGTGGCAACGTGATCAACGCCTCGCCGATCGGCGACGTCACCATTCTCCTTCTGGCGCTCGACGCCGAGCTCGTGCTCGGGTCGGGGGAAGAACGGCGGCGTGTGCCTCTGCGGAGCTTCTACCGTGACTACAAGGTGCTCGACAAGGCGCCGGAAGAGATTCTCACCGAAATCGCGGTTCCCATCTACGACCGCGACACATTGACTCATTTCGAAAAGGTTTCCAAGCGGCGCTGGCTCGACATCGCCAGCGTCAACACGGCGCTCCGGGTACGAATGCAGGACGACCTGATCGCCGAGATCTCCCTGGCGGTCGGAGGAGTGGCTCCGGTTCCTCTCCTTCTGCGCCGCACCGGCGACTTCCTGCGGGGCAAACCGGTGGCCGCGGAGGTCGTTCGGCGCGGGCTCGAGATCGCCCAGGAAGAGATTGCTCCGATCAGCGACGTGCGCGGTAGCGAGGCCTACAAACGTCTGTTGACCCGACAACTGATCATCGCCCATTTCTCGAAGCTGTTCCCCGAGCAGCTGCAGCCGAGGCAGCTGCAGCCGGAGCCACTGTGGCCGGAGGATCTCCATGCGCCCGATTGACGCCGCGGCCCACACCCGTGGCGAGTCTCGCTATGTCGACGACGTAAATCCTCCGGCGGGAATGTTGCACGGCGCGATTTTCGGCTCCCCGGTCGCCCACGGTGAGATTCGGCGTCTGGTGTTGGAAAGAGGTCGCAACGCCGAGGGTGTCGTCGCCATTCTCACCGCGGCCGACATCCCGGGTGAGAACCAGATCGGTCCGACCATCCAGGACGAGCCTCTTCTGGCCGAAGGCACGGTTCATTTCCAGGGGCAGCCCATCGCCCTGGTGCTGGCCGAGACGGCGGAGCAGGCGCGGGCGGCGGTACGGCAGCTGCAAGTGGAGGTCGATCCGCTCCCTGCGATCACCGATCCGCTCGAAGCCTATGCCGCCGGAGAGGTGATCGACCGGCCGCGGACCCTGACTCTCGGCGATGTCGACGGGGCCTGGGGCAACTGCCACCTGGTCGTGGAAGGGAGCTGCGACATCGGCGGGCAGGAGCACGTCTACCTCGAGACGCAGCGGTCGCGAGCCGTGCCCCGGGAAGGTGGTTGCCTGCAACTCTTCTCCTCGACCCAGAGCCCCTACGCTTCCCAGAAGATGACCGCCAGGGTGTTGGGGATCGCTCACCACCGAATCGAGGTCGATGTCCGGCGCCTCGGGGGTGGATTCGGAGGCAAGGAGGACCAGGCCACTCCCTGGGCGGTGCTGGCGGCCCTGGGCGCCTGGAAGACCGGTAGCGCGGTGGAGATCGTCCTGCGCCGTGAGGAAGACATGCGCATGACCGGCAAGCGCCATCCCTACCGGTCGCGATTCAAGATCGGAGTCGATCCCGAAGGGCGGATCCTCGCCTTCGAAGCCTGGCACTACCAGAACTCCGGCGCGGCGGCCGACCTCTCGACGTCGGTCCTCGCGCGGACTCTGTTCCACAGCACGAACAGCTATCACATCCCCAACGTACGGGTGTTCGGGGTCTGCTGCCGGACCCACCTGCCGCCGAATACGGCCTTTCGGGGCTTTGGCGGACCCCAGGGGATGTTCGTGATCGAGAGCGCGGTGGCGCGAGTCGCCGAGATTCTGGAGCTGCCGCGAGAGGAGATCCAGCGCCGCAACCTGCTGCAGGACGGCGACGAATTCCCCTACGGCCAGAAGGTGCTCGAAGGGCGTGCCGGCCGCACCTGGGACGAGGCCGCAGAGACCTACGACCTGGCGGCGATCCGTCGCCGGGTCGAGGAATTCAACCGCGGCGAGAGCCTGGAGAAGAAGGGTTTCTCGGTGATGCCCATCTGTTTCGGAATCTCCTTCACCGCCACCTTCATGAACCAGGCAGGTTGCCTGCTGCACGTGTACTCCGATGGCAGTGTCGGCGTGACCACCGGCGGTGTGGAGATGGGGCAAGGATTCAACACCAATATCGCCATCGTGATCTCCCGGAGCCTCGGCATCCGCCCCGAGCGGATCAAGGTCGAGGCGACCAACACCACCCGGGTGGCCAACATGTCGCCCAGCGCGGCGAGCTCCACCACCCTGCTCAACGGCAACGCGGCGCTCCTGGCCGCCCAGAAGATCCTCGACGGGATGCGGGAGCTGGTCGGGGAGGAGCTCGGGGTCGAAGATCTCGACTCGATCACCCTGGCGGACGAACAGGTGCTGGTCGATGGGGAGGCGACCGATTGGACCTGGGAGCGCCTGGTGCAGGCGGCGTATCTGCACCGGGTGCCGCTCTCGGCCCACGCCCACTTCCGGACACCGAATATCTGGTACGACGAGGAGCTGGAGAAGGGCCGTCCGTTTGCGTATCACGTCTTCGGCACGGCGATCACCGAAGTCACGCTCGACTGCCTGCGCGGGATCTACCGCATCGATTCGGTCAAGATCCTGCACGACCTGGGGCGCACCCTGCACGAAAAGGTCGACCTCGGCCAGGTGGAAGGCGGGCTCGCCCAGGGAATCGGCTGGATGACCGTCGAAGACCTGCGATTCGACGATTCCGGGCGCATCCGCTCGCATGCCCTGGCGACCTACAAGGTGCCCGATGTCGATTGCATGCCCGACGATCTCGAGGTGCGTTTTCTCGAGAACGCGGGCAACCCCCTCGGGCCGTTTCATTCCAAGGCCGTGGGCGAGCCGCCGCTCATGTACGGCATCGGCACCTACTTCGCCATCCGCGACGCCCTTCGCGCCTCCGGCGCCGAGCTGGGCTCGGAGCTCGACTCGCCGATGACCCCGGAACGGGTGCTCCTCGCTCTGCACGCGCCCTCGCTCCGGGCGATCGAGGCGAAGCGGAGCGAGGCGACGGAGACCGTGCCGGCGGGGGGATGAGCCGGCGCCGATGACGGACTTCTGGCGCCGGGTTGCGGACCACCTGAGGAGGGGAGAAAAAGTCTTCCTGGCACTGGTGGTCGAGCATACCCGCCATTCGCCCGGCACGACCGGCGCCCGGCTCTTCGTCACGGAGTCGGGGGAGCTCCGAGGTACGGTGGGTGGTGGGGTGATGGAGCACCGGCTGATCGAACGAGCCCGCGAAGCACTCTCTGCCGGTCGACCCCTCCTCGAGCTCGAGACCCTGCACCATCGGCGCCGTGCGGAAGGTAAGCTCTCCGGCATGATCTGCGCCGGCTCCCAGACCAACCTCTACCTGCTGTGTGCTCCCGGTCGCGACGGCGAGCGGCTGGAATCCCTGGTGACGCCTGCGGAAGGATCCGGCGGAGCCTCCGGGGAGGCCTGCCCTGTCCTCGAGATCACTCCCGCAGGTCTGGACGTCTACCAGGACTCCCCCCGCCTCGACCGGCCGGCTCGGGAGCTGGTCCGCGACGGCGAGGCTTGGCGCTACCGCGAGGAGCTCTTCGAGCGCCGCCGCCTGGCGATCTTCGGGGGC
>CAZMEL010000202.1:0-14402 GCA_964565225.1 uncultured Thermoanaerobaculia bacterium
TCCCTACGCGATCCCCGAGGTCGTCGCTGCCGACATGTGTGGCTCCGTCGCCGCCTTCGACCTGCTCGGTCGGGAGCTCTGGCGCCGGGCTACGACCTGGCCGTTCGTCATCGCCAATCCGCTGCTCACCGACCTGGACCGCGACGGCGTGCTCGATGTGGCGGTGGCCAGCATCGCGGTCAACCCCAGTCGGCCGGAAACCTTCCCCTTCCTCGACGCTTCCCTCGACACCTTCGAGGGTTCCAACGGAGACTCCCTCTGGTCTTCGCCCCTGAAGCTACCGCCGTTCGCGACCCCGGCCGCTGCCGATGTCGACGGGGATGGTGTGGAAGACATCTGGGTGGCGACCCAGCACTTCTTCCTGCCCAGCGAGCTGACGATCTACTCCGGCGCGGACGGATCGGAGCTGGTCGCCTACGGCAGTGTCAGCTGGGCCGGCTCGCCGGTGCTCGAGGATGCCGACGGCGACGGATCGATCGATGCCCTGGTCATGGACGCACCACCGGTGTTCATGCCCCCCTTTCCGCCGGTGAGCACCATCCTGCTCAACCTGCCCGGAGCAAGCTTCGACGCCGACAACTCGTACAGCGGCTTCCGCGGACCCGATCACGACGGCTATCGTCGCTGAAGCTCTGAACCAATCAACTGTTTTCGCGAAAAAAAGAGGGGCGCTTGGGTGCGCCCCTGTTGGGAGGGATGATGAAGGGACTGGCGTCCCTTCGAGGCGAACCTTAGTGCCCCGAGGGGCCCAATGTCAAGCTCTTATGCGGATCTGGCCGGGTTCGGAGGCTTTGGTGGGGCGAACGCGAGGGCTTTCAGAGGATGGCGAGGGTGAGAAGCCCGAGCAGCACCCGGTAGAGGACAAACGGCAAGAGAGTTTGTTTTTTCATCCATTCCAGGAGCCAACCGATCACGAGGTAGGCGGAAACTCCGGAAACCACCAGGCCGATCGCAAGGTTCCGGAGCTCGGCCGCCGGCAGACCACCGAAGGGGGTCGTCCACAGGTCTTGGAGCAGAGCCGCCGAGCCGACCGGGATCGCCAGGAGGAAGGAGAAACGAGCCGCGTCGGTTCGGCGGAAGCCGAGGAAGAGCCCGGCGGTGATGGTGACTCCTGACCGAGAGGTCCCGGGAATCAGGGCCACGGCCTCGGCGAGACCGATCAAGAGGCTGTCGCGCCAGGAGATCGACCGTAGAGGCTTCCGTTCCCGGGCATAGACATCGGCCGCCCAGAGGAGCAGGCCGAAGGCGATCGAGGCCGATGCGATGACCACGGGCCCACGAGCGACGGTGGAGATCAGGTCGTAGAAGAGATAACCGCAGAAAAGCACGGGCAAGGACCCCAACACCACCGCCGGCAGCAGGTAGGGGCGACCGAGACGAGCGAGCAGAGCGGAGTCTCCACCGCCTTCCCCGGGGGTACCGGAAGCCAGCGCCCGCGCCTCGAGGAGCTCGCGGTAGAGATCGTGGCGGAAGTAGAGAATCGCCGCCAGCAGGGTGCCGGCGTTGGTCACCACGTCGAAGCGCAGGTCGTGGTCGGGCCAGCCCAGGAAATAGGGAACCAGGATCAGGTGGGCCGAGGAGCTGATCGGTAGGAACTCCGTCACCCCCTGGATCAGGGCGAGGACGAAGGCTTGGATAGCGGTCATGGTCGGGTGCTCGGATTCCTCTGGAAATTCGGCGCGCTCGCCGATGTCGGGTGGAACCTATCTCAGGTTCCACCCGAGGAGAAGCCCCGAGGAGGTGCCTGGAGGGCGGGAGTGAGTTGACGTATACTCCCACTCCGCCCTTCGCTACGACCTCGAATTCTCCGCCCTTCGGGGCCACTCTCCAGGGTTCGCCAACATGCCATCCATGATCATCACCGGCGGTGCCGGCTTCATCGGCTCCAATTTCGTTCGTCACGTGCTCGAGCACTCCGACTGGCACCTCGTGGTGCTCGACAAGCTTACCTATGCCGGCAACCTCGAGAGCCTGGCCGAAGTGGCCGACCACGAGCGCTACCGCTTCGTACGCGGGGACATTGCCGACCGCGACGCCGTGCGGGCTCTGCTCGCCGAGGTCCGCCCCGAGGCGGTGGTAAACTTTGCCGCCGAGAGCCATGTCGACCGCTCGATCGACGGCCCCGACGACTTCATTCGCACCAACGTGGTGGGAGCCTTCGAGCTCCTCGAGGCCGCTCGCCACTTCGTGGCCGAGCTCGACGACGACGAAGCCTCCGCCTTCCGGTTCCTGCACGTTTCTACCGACGAGGTCTACGGCTCACTAGGGGCGACGGGCAAGTTCGAGGAGGAGACTCCGTACGCTCCCAACTCCCCCTACTCCGCCTCCAAGGCGTCGGCCGATCACCTGGCTCGGGCCTACTTCCACACCTACGGTCTGCCGGTGCTGGTGACCAACTGCTCCAACAACTACGGCCCCTTCCAGTTTCCCGAAAAGCTGATCCCGCTGATGATCCTCAACGCTCTGGACGGCCAACCGCTGCCGGTCTACGGCGACGGCAGCAACGTGCGCGACTGGCTCTACGTGGAAGACCACTGCGAGGGCATTCTCGAGGTGCTCGAGGCAGGCCGCCCGGGCGAGAAGTACAACCTCGGTGGCGATGCCGAGCGCACGAATCTGGAGGTCGTGCAGAGCCTGTGCGAGCTGTTGGAGTCGCTCCGGCCCGCGGGCGGAAATCCGGCCCTCACCAAACGAGGCCTGGCCAGCTACCACGATCTGGTGACCTTCGTGACGGATCGCCCCGGACACGACCAGCGATATGCGATCGACAGCTCCAAGATCCGGAACGAGCTGGGCTGGCGACCACGGCATACGTTCGAGGCCGGCATGCGCGCCACCGTGCAGTGGTACCTCGACCACGGCGATTGGTGCCGATCGGTGCACGACCGGCGCCGGCTCGGACTGGGAGAAACGACGGCAGAAGCAGCGGCAGAGGAGGCCTCGGCATGATCTTCCGCCCCACCGCCATTCCCGACGTGATCCTGGTCGAGCCCAAGGTCTTCGGTGACGATCGCGGCTTCTTCCTCGAGACCTACCAGCAGGAGCGCTACCACGCGGGCGGGATTCCCCTGCCCTTCGTGCAGGACAACCACTCCAAGTCTCGCCGGGGCACCCTGCGCGGCCTACACGCCCAGCTGCAGCAACCCCAGGGCAAGCTGGTGCGGGCGGTGGAGGGCGAGATCTTCGACGTGGCGGTCGACGTTCGCCCCGGCTCGCCGACGTTCGGGCGCTGGGTCGGAGAAACCCTTTCGGCCGAGAACTTCCACCAGCTCTACGTTCCTCCCGGGCTCCTGCACGGCTTCTGTGTGCTCTCGCCGACGGCCCAGGTCGAGTACAAGTGCACCGCCCTCTACGCCCCCGAAGACGAGATCAGCGTCGCCTGGAACGACCCCGAGCTCGGGGTGGAATGGCCGATCGAGGAGCCCGTGCTCTCGCAACGCGACCGCGACGCGCGCTCCTACGCCGAGGCAGCGCCTCTCTTCGCCGCGGCGGCGGGGTCGGAGGGATCCGAGGGTTCGGGCTCATGAGCCTCAGCCTCGACGATCTCCGGCAGATCGCGGCCCAGGGTGTATCGGTCGAGGAGATCGAGGAGCAGCTGGAGCTGCACCGCGAGCCGCCGCCGCCCACCCGCCTGCTCCGCCCCTGCCTGGTGGGCGACGGCATCCTGCGCCTGCCCGACGAAGAGCACAGAGCCCTGATCGAGCTCTACGACCGGGCCGCATCCGCCGGGCGTTTCACCAAGTTCGTGCCCGCCTCGGGGGCCGCCAGCCGCATGTTCCAGCAGCTCACCCGGCTACGCGCCGAGCCCGCGGCCGGCTCACCGAAGGGCAGGCGGTTTCTCGACCAGCTCGATCGTTTCGCCTTTGCACCGGAGGTGCGCGAGGCGGCGTCGAGCGAGGAGCTCGGCGCGTTGCTCGACGCCCTGCTCTCCCCGCAGAAGCTCGACTACGCGCGGCTGCCCAAGGCCCTGATTCCTTTCCATCGGTATCCCGACGGCTCGCGGACCGCCGCGGAGGAGCATTTGCGGGAGTCCGCCGCCCTGGTGCTCGACGGGGATCGCCGCTGCCGAGCCCATTTCACCGTACCCCTGGCGCGGGAGCAGGACTTCCGGGATCGTGTCGATCACCTGGCGGAACGCCTGGGAGAGGCTCTCGATCTTCGTTTCGAGCTCGGCTATTCCACCCAGGCGCCGGCCACCGACACTCTGGCGGCGACCCCGGAGGGCGAGCCGTTTCGCGACAAGAAGGGCCGCCTCCTCTTCCGACCCGGAGGCCACGGCTCGTTGATCGGCAATCTCGGCGATCTGGGTGCCGACCTGGTGTTCATCAAGAACATCGACAACATCCTGCCCGAGCACGCGCAACCCCTCGTGCTGCACTGGAAGAAAGTGCTGGCCGGGCTCCTGCTGCGGCTCGAGAGGCGATGTCTCGAAATCCTCGAGCGTTGCCATGCGGCCGACGACGGCCCCTGGCTCGCCAGAGCCCTCGCCTTCACCGCCGAAGAGCTGATGGTTCCGGCAGCCGCCGCTCTGGCGACCGCTCCGGCGGCCGACCAGCGATCGTACCTCCTCGATCGGCTGGAGCGTCCCCTGCGGGTCTGCGGAGTGGTGCCCAACCTCGGGGATCCGGGAGGCGGCCCTTTCTGGGTGGAGAGCGACGGCGAAGAGACGCTGCAGATCGTCGAGACCTCGCAGATCGACCGCCGCGACCCCGACCAGGAGCACCACCTCTTCTCCGCTACCCACTTCAATCCGGTCGACCTGGTGTGCCGGGTCCGCTCCCACCTGGGCACCGCCTACGACCTGCAACGCTTCGTCGATCCGCGCACGGCTTTCGTCTGCCGCAAGTCCTACGGCGGGCGGCCCCTGAGCGCCCTCGAGCGCCCGGGGCTGTGGAACGGCGCCATGGCCCACTGGAATACCGTTTTCGTCGAGGTGCCGTCCGCCACCTTCGGCCCGGTGAAGACCGTCTTCGACCTGCTCTCACCCCAGCATCAACCCCGCGACTGACGCCAGGAGACCGCCATGGAGCCGTTTTCTCTCCCCCACCGCCTGAACATCGCCGACCGCTTCCTCGAAGCCCGGATCCGCGAAGGGAAGGGAGATCGGCCGGCGCTCCTGCTGGACGACGAAGAGCTCAGCTACCGCCAGGTACGGGCGCTGGCCCACCGCTACGCCCGGGCCCTGCGGCACGTCGGTGCCCGGCCCGAGGAACGGGTGATGATCGCCCTGCCCGACGGCGCTCCGTTCGTCGGCGCCCTCTTCGGCACCCTGGCCATGGGCGGCGTGGTGGTGATGGTGAATCCCCACCTCAAACAGGAAGAAATCGCCGGCCTGCTCGACTACACCCGGGTGCGCTGGCTGCTCACCACCCGCGAAACCCGAGAGGTCTTCGCCGCCGCGGCCCGGACACTCGGAGAAGCCGGCCCGCAGCTCTCGACCCTGGGCGACCCGGAGGCCCCGGAAGCCTTCGAGCCGGCTCTCGAAGCCGCGGGCGAGGAACCCTTCAACCTCTTCGACAGCCACCGCGACGACGCCGCTCTCTGGCTCTTCTCCGGCGGCACCACCGGCCGGCCCAAGGGGGTCGTCCAGACCCACGGCTCCTTCGCCAACACCACCGAGCTCTACGCCCTGCGCACCCTGGGATACGACGAGAACGACATCACCCTCTCGGTGCCCAAGCTCTACTTCGGCTACGCCACCGGCTCGAACCTCTTCTTTCCCTTCGCCGCCGGCGGGGCCGCGGTGCTCTTTCCCGAGCATCCCACGGCCGAGGTCTTGTTCGAGAAGATCGCCCGCTACCGCCCCACCATCTTGATCAACGTACCGACCATGATCGGCAAGATGGTCTCCCACGAGGCCGCGGCGCGGCAGGATCTCTCCAGCCTGCGCTTCGCCACCTCCGCGGGTGAGGCCCTACCCGTGCCCCTCTACGAGCGATGGAAGGCCACCTTCGGCTGCGAGCTCCTCGACGGCCTGGGCACCGCCGAGATGTGGCACATCTTCGTGACCAACCGGCCGGGCGACGTCCGTCCCGGCACTCTGGGCCGGGTGGTGGAAGGATTCGACCTGAGAGTTCGCGACCACGAGGGACGCGACCTCCCACCCGGCGAGGTCGGCCGGCTGTGGGTACGCGGAAACTCCCGCGCCATCGGTTACTGGCACGACCAGGAAAAGACCCAGGAAGCCTTTTGCGGCCCCTGGTTCGTCGGCGGCGATCTCGTGCAGCAGGACGCCGAGGGCTACGTGACCTACTGCGGCCGGGGCGACGACGTCCTCAAGGTCGGCGGCAAATGGCTCGCCCCCCGGGAGCTGGAGAGCTGCCTGCTACGGCATCCGGGCGTGGCCGAATGCGCCGTGGTCGGCGCCGAGGACGAAGAAGGCCTCACCAAACCCTTCGCCTTCGTGCTTCCTCGGGGCGACGCCGAAGGCCTGGAAGACGCCCTCAAACAACACGCCCTAGAGCACCTCCAGGCCTACAAACACCCCCGCCGGGTCATCGTGCTCGACTCCTTCCCCCGCACCCACCTCGGCAAGGTCGACCGCGCCAGGCTCAAGGCTTCGTTGGGCTGATCGAGGGGCTGAAGCCCCTTCTATGGAACCAACCTCCGAGACCGCAGAAACGAGGAGCTGAGACTCCTCGCGATCTCGCGCGTCCGGCCGGACGCGGAACCCTGGGCAGAAAAGGTCGAGGTAGATGGCGTTCCAGAGCGCTCGAAGGCGATGGAGAGGGTAGAGGTACCTCGTAGCGAGGTGAGGGCGCCACAGCCTTGTGGCGACGGGAGGAGGAGCCCTGGTCGAGCTCTGCGAGGTCCCTCCAGGAAAAAGGCTCTGCGACGCTCCGGGGTTGGAGCGGCGCCGGGAGCCACAACCCTCGAGCGGCGGCCGAGCGGCCGTCAAAGGAGACACGATGTCGAAGAGAAAGAAGAGCATTCGAGTCGCGGTGGGTCTCGCGGCCGCGGCGATTCTGGCCGCCGGCACCTTGCAGGCCTGGGTGGTCAACAATCCCAAATGGGATCTCAGCGGCTCCAATATCGTCAAGTATCGCGCCAACCAGCTACCGTCCACCTGGCAGTCGAGGCTCTCGTCCGCCCGCAACACGTGGAACGCCGTCGGCGGCGCGAGCATCGATCTCTTGCGCGACGACACCAACTACGGGATCCGGGTCTACGACGGCTACATCGACGGTGCCTACGGTACTCTCGGCGTCGCGACCCGGTACTGGCCCTGGAACACCTACATCTCCTCGGCGACGATCGAGATGGACCATTCCGAGAGCTGGTACACCGGCTCCTCCGCCTCGGGGATCGGCGCCACCCAATTCGACCTCCAGGGCGCGATGGTCCACGAGCTCGGCCACGCGATGGGAATCCTGCACACCAACGTCTCTTGCACCGGCTACCTGCGTCCCACCATGTGTGACAGCTTGACGACCGGCACCACCATCTTTCGATCCCTGGCGACCGACGATGCCAACGCCCTGAGCTACCTCTATCCCTGATGGCCTCGGCCCGACAATGGAGAACATCGAAATGAACCATCGACCCTCGACGATCCTGGGCCTGTGCCTGCTCGTACCCGCTCTCGCCGGTGCCTTCGGCTGGCCGCATCTGCAGGCGAAATTCATGCAGATCGAGGCTTCCTACGCCGAATTGCCGCTGCCGCTGATGATGACCGAATCCGATCTCGTCTTCGTCGGCGAGATTCTCGACATCGGCCCTACCCGATGGAACGCCGACCACGATCGTGCGTGGCCCGGGGGATTGCCGTTCCACGAGGTCCACTTCGCGATCCGCGAGACCCTGGTCGGCGCCCCGGCAAGGCAGGTGACCCTGCTCGTCCACGGCAACAACCCGGCGGACGGGGACCAGCAAATGGAGGCCGAAACCGAGCTCAAGGTCGGCGACCGGCTGATGGTCTTCGCTCGGCAGACGCGACTGGCCTGGAACGAGGACGAAACGATTCCCGCCACGATGCTGATCGGCAGGCCCGGCTCTTCGGTGCTCTACGAGACCGAGTCAGGAGCCTTCGAAGCCGAAGAGGGTCAGACCTATGCGCTGCGGGAGCTGCAGGACGAGATCGCCTGGCGCCGCGGTCACCGTTGAGCCCATCCGAGCCTGCCCGTCCCTGGTCTGCTGTCACCGGCCGGCCTTCGGGACGGGTGGGCTCCGCGCGAGGCACGGCCCCCTCTCGCCGCGGACCAGGCTAGAGCCCTGGGAGCTTCAGCTCAAGAATGCCCGTAGCTCGACCTCGACCTTCTCGTATTCGGCGGCGATGGCGGGCACACCCGCCAGGCTCTGCTCCATCTCGCCCTGGTGGGCCGCCCGCTCCACGCGTCCACACAGACTCGCCAGCCGGTGAGCCCCGGCGTTTCCGGCGCTGCCCTTGAGGGTGTGGGCAGCCATCTCGAGGGCGGGCAGGTCGCGGGCGTGGGCGGCTTCTTCGATCTTCTGCAGGGCGGCCTGGTCGAGGAAGACCTCGGCGATCTGGGCCATGAGGTCACATCCGGTGCGTTTTCCGAGGCCCCGGATCTGCTCGACGAATTCGGGATCGAGGGCCGGCACGGCCTCGCCTGCGGCATCGGTGGACGGATTCTCGCCGGAGCGGGCGCCGGAGGCTGCCGCCGGCTCGCTGGGTTCTCTCATGGCGGGCGGGTCTCCCTGTGATTCGGTATCGATGGCGGGCTCGGAGCTCCCGGCCGCCCGGATCGGTTGGTAGTCGGGCCGCCAGCGGGTGAGCACCTCCGCCAGCTCCTCTTCCCGAAACGGCTTGGCGAGGAAGTCGTCCATTCCCGCGTCGAAACAAGCCCGCCGATCGTCGGCAAAGACGTTGGCGGTCAGCGCGACGATTCTCGTCTTGCGCTGCTCTCCCTCTTCCCGACGAATTCTCCGGGTCGCCTCGAGGCCATCGAGTCCCGGCATCTGGCAGTCCATGAAGATCAGATCGTATTGGTTCTGGCGCCATTGGCGAAGGGCTTCCCGACCATCGCCGGCAGCGTCGGCCCGTACCCCGTTTTCTTCGAGAAGGCGACAGATCACCAGGCGATTGACGGCATCGTCGTCGACCACCAGCACCGTCCCGGAACGCGGCCCCAGGAGCTCCTCGACGTCGAAGGTATCGACCCAGCCGGTCTGCACCGCGCTCATCGCCGGCCGCAGGCTGCCCCTGCGGAAGCCGGGGTCGGAACCGGTCCGTCCCTGGGGACGAGTGGCCAGCAGTCGTACGGAAAAGGAGAAGACACTGCCACCACCCGGGGCCTCCTCCACCCGAATTCGGCCACCGAAGAGCTCGACCAGACGCTGGCTGATGGCCAGCCCGAGGCCGGTGCCGCCGAATCGCCGGGTCGAGCTCTCGTCGCCCTGGACGAATGGCTCGAAGAGGCTCTCACGCAGCTCTCGGGGAGTACCGATCCCGGAATCACGGACCGCGAAATCGATCCACACGTGGCGGTCGGACCCTCGGGTCTCGAGGGCTCCCCGATCGACCTGCACGCTGATCTCTCCGGTCTCCGTGAACTTGATGGCGTTCCCCAACAGATTCACCAGCACCTGGCGCAGGCGGGCCGCGTCGCCCCAGAGCTGGCGTGGTAGCTCCGGATCGAGCTGGGTCTCGAGCCGGAGCTTCTTGGCGTGGGCGCTCGGCGCGAGCAGGGCCACGGTCTCTTCCACGCAGGCCACCACGTCGAGCTCGGTGCTCAACAGCTCCAGGCGATTGGCCTCGATCTTCGAGAAGTCGAGCACCTCGTCGATCAGGTGGAGGAGATTCTCACCCGCCGTGTTGATGAGCTCGCCGTAGCGGCGTTCTCGTTCGTCCAGGTCGGCCTTCAAGAGGAGAGTGGAAAGCCCGAGAATGGCGTTCATCGGAGTGCGGATCTCGTGGCTCATATTGGCCAGGAAGCGGCTCTTGGCCAGGTTGGCCGCATCGGCTTCTTCCTTCTCCCGCAACGCAAGCCAACGTTGCTCCTCCAACACCGCGCTCGATCTCTTCTGCAGGCTCTGCTGCACCATCAGAAGACCTGCCAGGAGCAGCAGGTAGAAGAGCACCAGGACATCTCGCTGCGGCCTGAGATCCGAGCCCAATGGACCGATGGTGTAGAACAGAAGGTGCAGAAACGGCAGAATGAACGTGTAGAAGGCCACCGGCAGCCAGAACCGATGGGAGGCCGGATCCGGGGCCTCGAGCTCGAGTGGCTCCTCCGACGCTTCCGGGAGATGACGCAGCCGGGCCGCCAGGGCCAGCGGCGCCGCCCAGACGAACCAGAGCACATCGAGCACCGAAGGCGAGAGGATCACCACCACCGGCTCCGGTAAATACCCCAGGTAGTCGATGAAGTCGGTGAGGAACCAGCAGGCCATGGTCAGGGCGAGGAGCCAGTAGGTCACCCGCCAGCGCGGCTGCCGGGCCCGCCGGGCCGCGGTCACGAAACGCGCCCCGAGATAGATGTCGAGCACCAGGTAGAGATAAGAAGAGAGCAGCCAGGCGGCCTCGTGCCCCGCGTCGTACATTCCCGGGATCACCACCAGGTAGACGATCAGGCCGAAGGTGAAGAGGTTCGCCGCCGCCAGCTCGATGCGGTAGGAGGCCCGATGCCAGGCCGTCGAACGGATGCGCCGCTCGGGCCCGACATCGGCCGCCAGGACGAAACACAGAACCACCAGGAGAAAGGCGGTGCTGTCGGTCAGGTGATGGGAGATCAGAGGCTTTGGAAACAGGTGGCGAGTCGTGACCAGGAACCAGACGAGAGTGCCCGCCGCGAGCAACCTCCAGAACCAGCGCTCACCGACACTGGGTACTTCCGACAGACGATAGAGCAGGGCGACGAGAACCGAGACCTGGACGGCTCCCATCGCCACTCTCCAAGGGAGCAGCGAGACACCCACCAGCAAGGGCAGGCTGTAGAGAAGGGCCACCCACAGCTGCCAGCCGAGGACGACCCGCGCCGGCCGATCGTCTCGCAGGTTCGAGAGGACCAGATGGAAACGGGGCTTCGCCTCGGATTCCAAACGCGGCCCCGGCTCAACCACTGCTGCCGCGATCTTGAGGTCGCGGACTCCCCCAACCGAGCATGGACTCCAGCACCGAGGTGGGAAGCCCCCGGGTGGCGAGGCCGATCAGGAATCGCATCTGCCAGGGGAACGGAACCTCTCCGCGGCGCTTCTCGATCGCATCTGCGATCTTGCGAGTCGCCCGCTGGGTCTCCCACAGGAACGGCATGCGGTACCGTACACCCGCGGTCAGCTCGCTGCGCACGTAGCCCGGGCAGATGGTGGTCACCGCGATGTCGTATTTCTTGAGACTGACCCGCAGCGCCTGCAGGTGGATGCGCATCGCCGCCTTGCTGCCGCAATACGAGGCACTGTTGGTCATGCCCAGGTAAGAGGCCAAGGAAGCGACGCCGACCAGATGCCCTTCCCGGCGATCGAGGAAATGCGGCAGGGCCCAGTCGATGGCGCGCAACATTCCGAAGAGATTGGTGTCGTAGATCTCCATGGAGAATCCCGGGCGAAACTTGTGAGGTGGCTCCGGCAGACCGTATCCGGCATTGGCCACCATCACGTCGATACCGCCCAGGGTTTCCGCGAGACGATCGAAGGCGTGATCGAGGGCTTCCCCGTGGTTGACGTCGGCAGCCTCCCAGGCGATCTGGGGAGTCTCGCCCGACGTCTGGCCCAGCTCGTTCGCCAGCTCGGCGAGGCGCTCTTCGCGCCGCGCCACGAGGCCGACCCGAGCCCCTCGGGCCACCAGCTCCCGGGCCAGTCCAGCCCCGATTCCCGACGAAGCACCAGTAATGAAAATTCGCTTGCCCTCTAGGCGAGACATCAGGGCTCCTGAGAAGAAGAGATCGAAGAGTTCCGCGCTCTGATTTTAGTACACCACACCGAAAAAATGCGGAGGATGCTCGGCATGCAAAGTTGGATATGATGCGGGGCGAGGCCCGCCACCACCGCGGGCCGGATGGCTCGTTTCACTCGATGCGCATTCTTCACACCGCAGATTGGCACCTCGGCGCCCGCTTCCACGACCAGGAACGGGGCGACGACGAGCAGCACGCCCTGACGCAGATTCTCGAGCTGAGCCGGGCCGAGTCCGTCGATGCCGTGCTGATCGCCGGTGACGTCTTCGACACCCCCAACCCCGGGGCGGAAGAACAGCAGAGGTACTACCGGGCCCTCGCGGCCCTGGTCCGCGAGGCGGGTGTGGGCTCGGTGGTGGTGATCGCCGGCAACCACGACAGCGGCTTGCGAATCGAAGGTCCCAGAGACCTCCTACGCAATCTCGAGATCCACACCGTGGGGCGCCTCGGACGCCAGACCGATCCCGCAGCGGCAGTGGTGCCCCTGCGAGATCGTGAAGGTCGGGAGCGGGCGGTCTGCGCGGCCCTTCCCTATCTACGCGACGGCGACCTTCGCCTGCCGCGAACCGCGGAATCGGCCGGCGAGGCGAGCCATCGGCACGCGCGGGCCCTGGCCCTCCGTTACGCCGAGATCCGAGAACGCGCCGAGGAACGAGGGCTACCCCTGGTGGTGATGGGGCACCTCACGGTCCGTGGAGGTCTGTTCGGCGGTGGAGAGCGAACGCTGGCCGCCAACGCCGATTCGTCGCAGGTGTCGGCGGCGGAGCTCGCCGCCGGTGCCAGCTACCTGGCGCTGGGCCACTTGCATCTTCCCCAGGCCCTCGACGACCAGCCCCACTGGCGCTACTCCGGCAGCCTCCTACCCAACGGCTTCGACGAAACCCAGGTCCGTCGCGAAGTGGTCGTGGCCGACCTTCCGGACGATGGCGGCCCTGCCACGGTGCGCCGGATTCCCCTCAGGCCCTACCGCGAGTACCGCCGGCTGCGAGGCTCGGCCGAGGATGTCCGCCGGGAGCTCGAGGGGCTTCCCCTTCCCGAGACCGATGCCCCGGCTCCCTGGTGTGAGGCCACGGTCGAGCTCGAGGGTCCACAACCCGGTCTCGCGCGGGAGCTGGCCCAGCTCGGACGCGAACGGGAATGGCGGCTCGTCTCGGTGCGTCGCCAGCGCCAGTCCCAGGAGCCAGACCCCGCCGAGGAGAGCGCACCCAGTCTCGAGGAGCTGCAGCCGGAAGACGTTTTTCGCCGCCTGCACGAATCGGTGTGGAAAGCACCACCGGACGAAGAGCTGATGGCGGAGTTCCGCCAGCTGCTGCGGGAGGTAGAGTCTCCGCACGGAGGCTAGCCATGCGTATCGACTCCATCCGCATCCGCAACCTGGCCAGCCTGCGCGGCGAGCAGCCGATTCTCGATCTCTCTCGGGGCGCCCTTTCCGAGGCCGGCCTGGTGGCGATCACCGGACCGACCGGTGCCGGAAAATCGACCCTGCTCGATGCGGTCTGCCTGCCCCTCTTCGATCAGACCCCTCGGCTACGAGGCAAGGGACGCGACGCCCGCGAGCTGCTGAGCCGTGGTGCCGGCTCGGGACGAGCGGTGATCGAGATCACCCTCGACGACGGCTCCCGGCGACGCCTGGAGTGGAGCGTCCGCCGGGCGCGCGACCGCGCGGGCGGCAAGCTGCAGCCCTCTCGCCTGCGCATGACCGATCTCGCCACCGGCGAGGTTCTGGCCGACACCAAGAAGGCCGTCCTGGCCAGGGTCGAGCAGGAGATCGGCCTGAGCTTCGACCAGTTCACCTCGGTGATCCTGATCGCCCAGGGGGAATTCGCCAAGTTCCTGCAGGCGGGCGACAAAGAACGCAGCGAGCTACTCGAAAAGCTCACCGGCACCGAGCTCTACTCCCGCCTCGGCCAGCGCGCCTTCGAGCGCCATCGCGAGCTGAGACATCGCCTGGAAGATCTGGAACGCCGGCACCGCTCCCACGAAGAGCTCGACCCGGCCCACCGCAAGGTGCTCGAGCAAGAAACCGAGGCGCTGGTCGCCGAGATCGAGACGAAGGAACGGGAGCTGGCCGAAACGGCTGAGCAGGTGCGGTGGCTGGAGGAAGCCCGGCGACTCGCCACGGCGGTGGAGCAGGCGACCCGCGACCTCGGCGAACGAGAGCCGGAGAGCCGGGCCGCAGAGGCCGACCGCCAGCGCCTGCACCGGGCCGAAACGGCCGCGACTCTCGAGCCGAAGCTGGCCCCCTTGCGACGCGCGCGAAAGCTCGAGCTGGAGTCCGAGGAGCAGGTGGCCGCCGCCCGCCTCGCGCTACCGCAAGCCGAGGCTCGGGCCCGCCGAGAGGCCCGGGCCCTCGCCGCCGCACACGGTGACCTGCTCCGGCTCCTCCACCGGCTGCAGGCCGATCTCGACCGCCTGGATCCGTACTCTCGGGCCGTAGCGGAGCTCCGGCTGCCGGTGCGCACCGCCCTGGAAACCGCTGCCAGCGCGAAGAAAGAGCTCGTGGAGCGGCGCCTCGAGGAGAGGCGCCGCTCCTCGTGGAGCGGCGCCGCT
>CAZMEL010000203.1:0-14351 GCA_964565225.1 uncultured Thermoanaerobaculia bacterium
ACCCCAGCCGGCGGGCGTCGAGGGCGGAGAACAGAACGCAATAGTCGGTGGCCAGGCCGACCACCCAGACCTCTTCCACCCCGGTTTGCCGCAGGTGCTCCCCGAGGCCGGTCGAGCACTCTTCGGCGTTGTCGAAGAAGGCGCTGTAGCTGTCGACCTCGGGGCGGGTTCCCTTGCGGAAGATCTTCTCGAGTCCCTCCCGGCGCAGGCCCGGAGCCAGCTCGGCGCCCTGGGAATGCTGCACGCAGTGCACCGGCCACAAGATCTGGGGCACACCTCCGAGCTCGACCCGGTCGCCCGGTGCCTTGCCGGGATGGTTGGCGGCGAAGCTGCCGTGGTCGGCCGGATGCCAGTCCTGGGTGGCGATCACGCGAGAGAACCGGGGCCGCAGCTCCTCGACCACCGGTAGGATCTGATCGCCGTCGGGCACCGCGAGGGCGCCGCCGGGCAGGAAGTCGTTCTGGATGTCGACCAGGAGCAGGGCTCTCATTCCGCGCCCTCCGAGACCCCGGCTTCCATCGCCTCGACATGGGCGCGCAGCTCGGCGATCTCCCGCTCGAATCCCCCGGAGAGGATCGGAAAGCGGCACCAGGTCTTCGGATCGAGGTTCTGGTCGTCGAGGTGGAAGGAAGGTGCATAGCGCTCCCGCTTCCACTGGTTGCGGCACCACAGGTGGAAGAACCGCTCCACCCAGGCCGCCAGCTGGCGACGCTCGAGCTCGGGGAACCGCCCACGCATGGTGCGGTAGACCTCGAGCGGCACCTTCTTGTCACCGATCGCCGCGCGCTCGATGGCGTCGAGCAGGTCGTAGGGCATGAGATCCTGCTCGTCGGTCTGGCCCGAGCTCTGGGGACGCAGCTCGGCCGTGGGCGCCTGCCGGTTGACCGTGGCGAGGGCGGGAATCGGCCCCAGGCCCCTCGGCCCCTCGGTTTCCATCCACCGCAGCCAGCGACGGAGAAATGCCTTGTCGATTCCGGCGATCGGGCTGAGCCCGCCACAGGTATCCCCGTCCATGGTGGCGTAACCCACCGCGGCCTCGGATCGGTTGCTGGTGGAGAGCAGAAGCGCGCCGCGCAGGTTCGTCAACATCCAGATTCCCGGTCCTCGGGCGCGGGCCTGGATGTTCTGCAGCGCCAGGTCGTCCCGCTCCCAGTCCAGGTCCCGGCCGATGGCGCCGCTGACCATGCCGGTGTAGGACTCCACCAGGGTGTCGACATCGAGCTCCAGGTGCTCGGCGCCGATCGCCTCGGCCACCGCCCGCGCCGCGCCGCGGGTCACCTCGCCGCTGTTGCGGGTCGCCTGGTAGGCGGTGAGCAGCAGCCGGCGGACCCAGGCCCCGGCGCTGCTCTCGGGCGCGTCGAGGTAGGCCAGGCGCCGGGCCAGGCCGCCCTCGCCGAGCTCCTGCCAGGCGAGGTGCACCATCGAGGCCACCAGACAGGCGACGGCGCTGGAGTCGGCGCCACCGCTCAGGGAGACCACGAACCCCCGCGACCGGCTCTTGCGCAGGTAGTCGAAGAGGGCCAGACCCACGGCCCGGGTGAACTCTTCCTCTTTCTGCCACGGCCCGCCCTGCCAGGGCGAGGGCTCGGGCGCCTGGGGCACCCAGGCGCTCTCCGGGAGCTCGAAGTCGACGGAGATCTGATCGTCGCGCCGGGATTCCAGGTCGGGACGAAACGAGCCGGTGCGCGCCTGCTGCATCCGGGTCGCGTCGACGTCGATCACCGCCGAGGTGAGCCCGACCTCGGAGAACTCGAACCGGGGGCCCTCCGCGAGCAGCCGGCCGCCGGAGGCGATCAGGGGTCCGCCGTCGAAGATCATGCGCCCGGCCTCGTTGCCCAGCAGATTGGCGTACACATAGCTCACCCCGAAGGCACGGGATCCCTCGAGCACGAAGCGGCGGCGGATGGCGTGTTTGCCGAAGGCGAAATGACTGGCGCTGGGGTTGAGGATGATGTCCACCCCGCGGGCCGCCAGGCCGCTGCCCGGACGGGTTGCGACCCAGGCGTCCTCACAGATCTCGAAGCCGATCGACACCCCGTCGCAGACGAAGACCAGGTCTCCCAGCGGCAGATCCCGATCTCCGACCCGCACCCGGCCGACCCGTCCTTCGGGCCAGGGTTTGAACCAGCGCGGCTCGTAGTAGAGGCCGTCGCCGGCGAGGAACCGCTTGGCGACGAATCCCTCGATCCGGCCGTCGACGAGCAGGGCGACCACATCGAACAGGGCCTTGCGGTACATCAGGGGCAAACCGATGGCCACCACCATCCCCGAGGTGCGGCCGGCGATCTCCCGCAACACCTCGAGGGAGGTCTGCTGCACCGCCGGAGCCTGGAAGGCGTCTTCACAGCCGTGGCCGGTGATACACAGTTCCGGCAGGCAGAGCAGGCGGACATCCTCGCGCCGAGCCCGATCGATCGCCTCCTCGATCCGCCGCTGGTTGCCGGCCCAGTCGAGCGGGGTCTGGTTGAGGGCGGCGGCGCCGACCCGGATCCACTTCATGGCTCGCTCCTGTCGCCGAGGCGCGAGCGGGTCGCGGCTCGAATCTGTGCCGTGAGGCGTTCCTTGAGCTCGTACAGCCTGCGTTCGAGGCCCACTGCGTAGGTCCCGGGATCGCGCAGGGCGAGGACGTCGCTCGGCAGAGCGTCGAGCTGCTCGAGGGTCTTTTGTCGGGCGGTATCGACCCCGGGCAGCTCCCCGACTCTTCGCCCCTGGCGGAACACCGGAGCGAGGAGATCCTCGCCGGACGCCGACTCCGGAATGGCTACCACCGTGCCGTCGCGACGCCGACCCGAGGGCGGGCTCTCGAGCCCCGTGTCTTCGTCGTAGATCAGGTCGCCGACCATCTCTCCGTCGGGAGCGCGGAACCGCCGGATCTGCTGCCGGCCGGGACTGGAGCTCTTGCCGGGATCCTGCGACAGCTTCACCTTCGGCTGCCACCCGCCGTTCGGAGCGCTCAGGGCGGACATCTTGTAGACCCCGCCCAGGGCTCCGTCGGAATGACCGGTGGCGAGGCGGGTACCCACACCCCAGATCGTGATCTCGGATCCCCGTGCCTTGAGCTCGGCGATCCGATGCTCGTCGAGATTGTTGGAGGCCACGATCGCCGCCTCGGGGAAACCGGCTTCGTCCAGCATCCGCCGGGCATCGCGGCTGAGGGCGGCGAGATCGCCCGAGTCGAGGCGAATGCCGATCATCTCGTGCCCGGCCCGGCGCAACATCCCGCCGGCGAGGATCGCGTTTCGGATCCCCTGGTGGGTGTCGTAGGTGTCGACCAGGAAAATGCAGTTGTTGGGTAGGGCCTGGGCGTAGCTGGCGAAGGCTTCCGGCTCGCCCGGGAAGGCCATCACCCAGCTGTGAGCGTGGGTCCCCCGCACCGGAATACCCCAGCGCCGCCCGGCCTCGACGTTGGACGTGCCGTCGAGCCCGCCGACGAAGGCCGCACGGCTCGCGGCCAGACCGCCGTCGACTCCCTGCGCCCGGCGCAGGCCGAAGTCGAGCACGGAGTCTCGCCCTGCCGCCAGGCGGATCCTCGCCGCCTTGGTGGCGATCAGGGTCTGGAAGTTCATCAGGGTCAGGAGCGGGGTCTCGAGCAGCTGCCCCTGCCAGAGGGGAGCCCGAATTCGCAGCAGGGGCTCGTCGGCGAAGACCACCGTCCCTTCGGCCACGGCATCGAGGTCGCCGGTAAATCGCAGCTCGGCGAGAGCGTCGAGGAAATCGTGCCCGAAGAGCTTGCCGCCATCGCGCCCGGTGAGCGATTCGAGATACTCCAGGTCGGAGCTCGAGAAACCCCAACCGGCCAGCAGATCGGCCACTGCCGATAGACCACAGGCGACGGCCAAGGCGCCGCCGAAGGGATGACGGCGGAAGTAGAGATGGAACACCGCCTCGCGCTCGGCCAGACCGTTGGCGAAATAGCCGGCGGCCATGGTGAGCTGGTAGAGGTCGGTGAACAGGCCGTGGCGGCGCTCGGCCGCTTCGTGGCCCTCTCGCTGTGCGTTGCGCTCGATCAATCCAGGTTCCTCACGGCTGGGGGGCCCGTGGCCGTCCGCAGCTCCGCGGCCCGGCGCTCCAGCTCGGCCGCTTCTTCCGTCCGGCCTCGCTTGCGGGCGCCCGCGGCGTACACCACGGTCTTCTCTTCCAGGGTCTGCAGGGCCGCTGCCCGGTCTTCGTCGCTCAAGATACCACTCTCGAGAATGCGGGCCAGGGCGGCGATCCGGTAGCGGTCGAGAGCCGGGATCCGGCGCGAGAGCTGGTCGGGATGCCCCCCGTGTTTGATCACCAGGCGGCGGTCGAGGTAGAGCACGGGAAAACGCGCCGTCAAACGTAGCCAGAGGTCGTAGTCCTCACAGGCCGGCAGGTCTTCGTCGAACACTCCGATCTCGGCGAAGACACGGCGACGCACCATCGCCGCCGAGGGTGAGATCGCACACAGGGGCAGGCAGTGTCGGAAGATCCATCCCCCCCGTTTCCGGTGCCGGAGCCGCGGGTTGACCCGTCGCCCGTTGCGGATCCAGGTCTCGTCGCAATGCACCAGGGCCGCATCCGAAGCCTCCGCCAGGTCCGCCGCCACCGCCTCCAGCTGCAGCTCCAGCTTCTCCGGCTCCCAGGCGTCGTCGGAGTCGAGAAAGGCCAGCCACTCGCCGTGCGACTCGCGAATCCCGCGGTTGCGAGCGGCGCTGACCCCACGATTGGGCCCGTGCAGCCAGCGTATCGAGGGGTATCGCTCGGCCAGGGCGGCCGTGCCGTCGCGGGAGCCGTCGTCGACCACCAGGATCTCGTCGGCGGGCCGGGTCTGGGCCAACACCGAATCGAGCGCCCGCGGCAGGACCGACACCCGGTCGAAGGTGGGAATCACCACCGAGACGGTGGTCATCCGGGGCGCCTCGAGAGAATGCTCCCGCCCGGGACGTCCGAAGCTCTACGCAGGTCGGCCATGACACGGGCGATTCTTTCCGGGCCCGCGGGCGAAGGCAAGCCGCAGACGATCGACCCATCGGCTCCCGACCCCTACGCGAGGCTCGACTGTCCATGACACGGGCCGGCTCCAGGCCTTTCGGCCGTGGTAGGATCGGGCAACCTTGGATCTTCTTCATCTCGATGCTCGGTACACGCCTTTCGGACCGTTATGAGCTCACCGCGGAGATTGGGCGCGGGGGGATGGGCGTGGTGTACCGCGCACGGGACCCCCTTCTCGACCGAGAAGTAGCGATCAAGCTGATCCCGCCCCTGCGGCTGGGCAGCGAAAACGAGGAGCGGTTCCAGCGCGAGGCCCAGGTGGTGGCCCAGCTCGACCACCCCGCCATCGTCCCCATTCACGACTACGGCCGCCACGAGGGCTCCCTCTTTTTCGTCATGCCCCTGGTGCCGGGCACCACCCTCCGGAGCCTGATCGACCAGCGGAAGGTCAGCCTCGGCGACACCGTGGAGATCGGCATCCGGGTCGCCGAAGCCCTCGACTACAGCCACGCTCGCGGAGTGATCCACCGCGACGTCAAGCCCGAGAACATCATGGCGTCTCGGGAAACGGGCTCGCTGCGGCTGCGGGTCATGGATTTCGGCCTCGCCCACGATCTCTCTCGCAGCCAGCGCCTCACCCTGCCCGAGGGTCTGCTGGTCGGCACGCCCGCCTATCTCAGCCCCGAGCAGGTCAAGGGACGCAGGCTCGACCTGCGCTCGGATCTCTACTCCCTCGGCGTGGTGCTCTACGAGTGCCTGGCCGGGGAGCCGCCTTTCAGCGGCCCGATCCACGAGACCATCGCCCGCATCACCAACGAGTCCCCCCTGCCCCTGCGCGACCGCGGTCTCGACGTCGACCCCGGGCTCGAGCGCATCGTGCTCTGCTGCCTGGCCAAGCGCCCGTCGGATCGTCCCGCCAGCGGCCGGGAGCTGGCGGGAGCGCTCCTCAGCTACGGGCATCGTCTCGATCACAAGCGCCGCGCGCAGGTGGTGGCGGTGCGGGCGGGCCGCCCGGCCCAGAGGGTCGGCCCGCCCCTGGTGGGCCGCGACGAGGAGATCCAGCAGCTGCTCGAATGCCTCGCCACCGCCGAGTCGGGCGAGTGCCAGCTGGTGGTCGTCGCGGGGGAGGCCGGTACCGGCAAGACCCGCCTGCTACAGGAGCTGGAAGACCGACTGCGCAAACGTCCGGTCCTGGTGCTCCGGGGCCGCTTCGCCGATCGCGAGGGCGCCTCGCCCTACCAGGGTATCTGCGATCTGATCACCGATTTCTTTCGCAACCGGGATATCGACGAGCGCTCTCTCGAAGTCTCCGACCTGGCGGCCGATCTGCTCACTCTCTTCCCGGTCCTCTCGGAAATCGAGATCCTGCGACGAGCCGCGGGCAACGGGCAGGTCACCTTGTCCCCCAGCGCCCGCAACCCTTCCTCGAGCCACCTCTTCGAGCTCCTCTCCCGCACCCTGACCAGACTCACCGACGGACGCCCGGCGGTGCTCCTGCTGGAGAATCTGCACCGCGGCGAAGCCTCCATCGAGGCGCTGCAGTACATCGTCCGCCGGCTCGGCCCCACTCCGACCCTCATCGCCGGCAGCTACCGCCCGTCCGAGGTCGACAAGGCGCATCCCCTGAACCGTTTCCTGGAGAGCTTTCGCGACGATCCCCGCTGCCACGAGCTGATCCTCCGGCCGCTGGACATGTCTGCGTTCCGCCAGCTGGTGGAGTCTCTGGTCGGTAGCTCGGAGCTGCGCGACGACCTGGTGGACGGCCTGTTCGAGGCGACCGAGGGGAACCCGTTCTTCGCCCAGGAGCTGATCCGCTCGCTCAACGAATCGGGAGAGATCCAGCGCGACGAGAGCGGCGACTGGGTGATCGCCGGCGAGATGCAGCAGGTCACCCGGGCGTTGCCGATCACCATGCACCAGGCGATCGAGAAGCGGATCGAACGCCTGCCGGCGCACCTACAACGCCTCCTCTCCACCGCCTCGGTGCTGGGCAAACGTTTCGACCTCCAGGATCTCGAGGCCGTGACCTCGGGCTCGACCCAGGCCGGGCAGCTGGAGGACGACATCGACGCCCTGATCGACCACGGCATCCTCACCGAAGAACGCAAGTCCCGGGGTGGCCTGCTCTGTTTCACCAGCGGCATCGTGCGCGACGTGCTCTACGGCGAGCTTCCCCGCCGCCGTCGGCGCAACCTGCACCGACGCTGCGGCCAGCACCTGGAGAGGCGCTACGAGCACCGCCTCGAACGGGTCTACTCCCAGCTGGTCTACCACTACTACGAAGGCGACGTGTCCGACAAGACCGTGTTCTACGCCGGTCTCCTGGCGCGCACCCTGGTGGAGGCCTGGAGCCCCGAAGACGCCATTCGTACCTGCAAGAAGGCCCTCGAGTTCGTCGAGGAAGGTGAGGTGCCCGACGCCCTGCGGCACCAGGGGGAGCTGTGGCTCGTGGTCGCCCGCGCCCATCGCGCCCTGGGGCAGATCTCCAGCGCCCTGATGCGGGCCGAGAAGTCCCTCGCTTCCTTTACCGAGGCGAAGGCTACCGGCTCGGCCGCCGAGGTGGCCCTCTTCGCGGCCCAGACCGCCTGGCAGGCGCGGCGGGTCGGAGAAACACGGAAGTGGGTGTTTCGTGCCGCCTCCCTGCCCCGCGAGGAGGTTCCGCCCGGCATCCTCGAGGAGCTCTTCACCCTCGCTTCGACCCTGGCCAACCTGCGGGGAGAGTACGAAGAAGCCCGGCGCCTGCGGATGGAAGCCGAGTCCCTGGCCCGCGACGAAGAGACCGAGCCGGCGCAGCCCCCGCTGCGCTCCGGCGGGCGCCTGGTCACCGTGGTGCCGAGCCCGATCGCCAGCCTCGACCCGGGACGGACCCAGACCGATTGGGAGATCGAGATCGGCGCCACCCTCTTCGAGACCCTCCTGATCTGCGATGCCAAGGGGCGTCTCGCTCCGTCTCTCTGCGCCGGTTGGGACGCCCAGGAGGGCGCCGCTCGCTTTCGTCTCGATCTGCAACCCGACGTTCGCTTCTCCGATGGCCGACGGCTGACCCCGAGCGGGGTCAAGCAATCTCTCGAGCTGGCCGCCCGGCGGCGCGGACGCAAACCTCCGGCAGCCCTTTTCGACATCGTCGGCATGTCGGCGTTCCTCAGTGGCGACGCCGAAGGGGTCGAGGGCATCGAGGCCTTCGAGGAGGAGGGGTACCTGCTCTTCCATCTGACGCAATCGCTGCCGATCTTTCCCGGTTTGCTCACCGATCCCGGAATCGCCATCGCCCTGCCGGGGAGCTCGGCCGACGAATCCGCCTCGAAGCTGGTCGGCACCGGCCCGTTTCGCCTCGCGGCGCGGGAACGGGAGGGCAGCATCCTGCTCGAGCGCAATCCCGACGACTGGCGCGGCCGTCCGGCGCTGCTCGACGAGATCGAGTTTCGCACCGATCTCGACGCCTCGGGTATCGCCGCGGGCCTGCGCTCGGGCGAGATCGACCTGGGGCGGGATCTGGCGCCCGAAGAGCTGGAAGAGGTGCTGCGGGTTCCCCCCTACCCCTCGGCCCTCCGCGAGACCACCAAGAAGAACGTCTACCTCGTGCTCTTCAACCACTCGCGGCCCGAGCCCTCGCGGATCGCCCTGCGCCGAGCCATGACTGGGGTGGTGCGAACCCACGACCTGGTGTGGCGTACGCTCGGTCGTTTCGCCCAGCCCGCCGTCGGCCTGATCCCGCCGGGCCTGCTCGGCCACGACCCCGGACGCCGACCCACGAACCTCGACCGCAACACCGCCCGGAGCCTCCTGGACGAAGCGGGCGGCCCGCCGGAGCATCCGCTGCGGGCGGCGGTGCACCCGCTGCTGCAAGACCGCTACGGGTCGCTCACCCGGGTCCTCTTCGAAGACTGGGCGACGCTGGGCATCGAGGTGGAGAACGTCACGCCCTCCGCCGAGAGCTTTCTCCTCGCCTCGGCCAGCAACCAGGACATCGACCTCCTGATCGGCCGCTGGAACGCCGACTACGACGACCCCGACAATTTCACCCACTACCTCTTCCACAGCCGCGACGGCTTCTGGCGCCACTACTACTGCTCCGCCGAGGGAGACGGCCTGCTCGAGAGGGCCCGCCAGGAGCCCCACCCCGCCGCCCGGCAACACCTCTACGGTCGTTTCGAGGATCTCCTGGCCAGCCACCGCTCCGTTTTCCCCCTGTTCCACGACATCGACTACCGGGTGGCCAACCCCACCGTCCGCGGCCTGGAGCTCACCAGCACTCCGCCCTATGTGAACTACCGTGAGATCGGCAAGGTCGATTCCGAGGTCGAGCTCCAGGGCCCCGCCCTGCCCCTGGGCGAGATCCACGTCCCCATCTCCGCCCATCTCTCGAGTCTCGACCCGGTGAAGACCCACATGTTGGAGTATGCCGAGGTCATCCCCAACGTCTTCGAGACCCTCGCCGGCATCGACGAAGACTCCCGCATCGTGCCGCGCCTGGCGCGCAAGATCCAGGCCCTCGAGGGGGGCGGCAAGTACTACCTCCAGCTGCGGCACGACCTCCACTTCCACGACGGCCGCCGCCTCACCGCGCGCGACGTGCGTTACTCCTTCGAGCGGGTGCTGCGCATCGGCGGCAGCGCCCTGCCGCGCCTCCCCATCGCCGGGGCCGGGGCACTCCGCCGAGGCGAGGCCACCGAGCTGGCGGGTCTCGAGATCCTCTCGAGCTCGGAGCTGACCATCGAGCTCGAAGAGCCCCTCTCCTTCTTTCCCGCCCTGCTGGTGCATCCCGGCTTCGCCGTGGTACCCGAGGGTTGCGAGCGTTTCGACGGGCGCTGGCGCGATGGTTGTGTCGGCACCGGGCCGTTCCGGATCGTCGGCTTCGAGCCCGGGGTCCGCCTCGACCTGGAGCGCAATCCCCTCTACCGCCGACGCGAGCATCCCAAATGCGGCCGGCTGGTCTTTCACTGCGACCTCGATCCCGAGGCCATCCTCGACCAGTTCCGTGAGGGTCATCTCTCCCTGGCCTCGGATCTGCGCCCCGAAGACGTCGAGTCCCTGCGCCGGAACCCGGCCTTCGCCGACGGCTACCGCGAGGCGCCTCGCCTGGCCACCTACTTCCTCGCCCTCAACGCCCACCGGGGCCCTTTCCGCGACTCCGGTCTCCGCCGTGCCTTCGCCGCGTCCCTCGATGTGGCCGAGCGGCTGCACGGTCCCCAGGTGGGCAGACTGGTGAGCGCCGACGGCCTGTTGCCGCCGGGCCTGCCCGGCCACGAGCCGCCCCGGTCCCCCGTGGTGCCGGCCAAGATCGGCGCCGAGATCCTGCGCGGCGTGCGGCTGCAGATCGCCGTCAATCCGTCGTACGCCGGCCTCTACGGCAACCTCTGGAGCGGCCTCACCCGGACCTTCCAGCGCCTCGGCCTGGTGGTCGAGGTCGAGGTCACCCCTCCCGGCGACCTCATCGCCGTCGCCCGCCGCGGACAGGTCGATCTCATCGCCCAGCGCTGGATCGCCGACTACCCCGATTCCGACAACTTCATGATGGGCCTGCTGCACTCCGAGCAGGGCATGCTCGGCACCTTCTGTGGCGACGCAGAGATCGATCATCTCCTCCGCCAGGGCCGCCGCGAAACCGACCCCACCCTCCGCCACACCATCTCCCGGGAGCGCGACGATCGCCTCGCCCGCGACGCTTTCCTCGTCCCCCTCTTCCACGAGCAGACCTACCGTTTCGCCGCCCCCAAGCTCCGGGGCTTGCGCGTCGGGCTCTCCCTGCCCGAGGTGCGCTACGAGGAGCTCTTCTGGGAGAGCTGAGGGCCCGGCCGGCTCACTCCTCTCGCAACACCTTCATCGGGTCGATGCGCAGGGCGCGGCGGGCGGGAAGCCAGCTGGCGGCCAGCGCGACGGCCAGCAGGAGGACGCAGACCGCGGCGTAGGTCGCCGGGTCGGTGGGGGTGATGCCGTAGAGCCAGTGGGCGATCGAACGGCCGAAGAGCAGGGAAGCGGCGATGCCCACGGCCAGACCCGTCGCGGCCAGCCGTAGGCCGTCGCGCAGCAGGCGGCGCAGGATCTGGCCGGTGGCGGCGCCGAGACTGATCCGGATGCCGATCTCCCTCCGACGCTGGCCGACGAGGAAGGCCATCACCCCGTAGATACCGGTGGTGGCGAGCACCAGGGCGAGCAGGGCGAAGGCACCGAAGAGCACCGCCGAGGTGCGCTGGCGCCACAGGGAATCCCCGACCCGTTCCTCCATGGTGGCGATGTCGAACACCGCCTGCTGGTCGTCGACCGACCATACGGCCTCCATGGCCGAGCGGGTGAGGGCCTCGGGATCCCCCGTGGTGTGGATCACGAAGTGGTTCCAGCCCTCGGGCACCTGCAGCGCGCTGATGTAGACGTCGAAACCGGGCTCGGCGTCGACCCCGCTGTGGCGCACATTGCCGACCACCCCCACCACCTCCATCCACTCGGCCCCGTGGGCGATCCGCCGCAGCTGTTGCCCCACCGCTCGCCCCCCGGGCCACAGGCGCTCGGCCAGGTGCCGACCGACCACCACCACCCGCGGCGCCTCGTGGTGGTCCCGCTCGTCGAAGAGCCGGCCGGCGAGGACGGGAATGTCGAGGGTACGGAAATACCCGGGGCTGGCCCGCTGCACGGTCACGTAGGGGTTCGCCCGCTGCTCCTCCTCGCTCTGGCCCCGCGCCGCCACCAGGCTGCGCTCCGGGCTGTCGAGCCCCCCGAGGGGCAGGTTGGAGTTGATCGCCGCCGACTCGACCCCCGGCAGCGCCTCGAGCTCTTCGAGAACCCGGCGATGGAACTCCAGGGTCCGGGTGCGGTCGTAGGTCCAGGGCAAGGCGACGCGGAAGGTCAACACCCCTTCGTCGCGAAACCCGAGGTCGGCCTCGGCGAGCTCTCGGAAGCTGCGGAAGAGCAGGCCCGCTCCGGCCAGCAGCACCACCGCCAGGGCCACCTCCGCCACCACCAGCACCCCGCGCAGACCCTGGCGACGGCTGCCGCCGAAGACCCCGCGGCCGACATCGATCAGGGAGGCGGCCGAGAGGCGCAGGGCCGGCGCCAGGCCGGCACCGACGCTGGCGACCACGGCCACACCGAGAGTGACGAACAGCACCGGCAGGTCGAGCCCGCCGACTTCCAGGAACGGCGGCACCTCGCGGCGAATCCAGCGGGCCAGGAGATCGACCCCGAAATAGGCCACCACAAGGCCGGCCAGGGCGCCGAGAGAGGCCAGCACCAGACTCTCCACCAGCAGCTGGGCCAGCAACCGCCGACGCCGCGCGCCGAGGGCCGCCCGCACCGCCATCTCGGTCTCCCGGGCGACCGCCCGCGAGAGCAGCAGGTTGGAGACGTTGACACAGGTAATGAGCAGCACCAGGCCGACGGCGCCGAGGAGCAGCAGCAGGTAGGGCCGGACCTCGCCCGAGAACGTCTCGGCCAGGGGTGTGAGGCGAAAGCCCAACCCTTCGTTGCTGCTCGGGTACTGCCGCGCCAGCCGCTCGCCGAAGGCCTCGAGCTCGGCCCGCGCACGCTCCACCGAGACTCCCTGCGCCAGGCGGCCGATGCCCACCACCCGCCGGGCCTGGCGATCTTCGCTGCCCGGAAAGTGGGGGCTGAGGAAGATCGAGCGGTAGACCTCGCTCTCGCCGGGAAAGGAGAAACCCTCGGGAGCCACCCCGAACACGGTGTAGCCCGCCGCGCCGTCGAGGGTGATCTGCCGGCCGACGATCTCGGGATCCCCACCGAACCTGCGCTGCCACAGGTCGTGACCGAGGATCACCGACAGGTGGCGCTCGCGGTCGTGGGCCGCGGGCCACGGCGCACCGAGGGCCGGCTCTACTCCGAGGACCGCGAAGAGATCGTGGGTCGGCAGAATCGCCGGCACCTCCTCCGGGCGCCCTTCACCGCCGACGTTGAACAGAATGCCGGGCACATACGCCGCCAGGCCTTCGAAGATCTCCGTCTCTGCCCGCAGATCCTCCAGCTCCCGCAGGGAGACCGGCCCGACCTCTCCCCCGCGGGAGGTCTCGAGGCGCACCAGGCGCTCGGGCTCGACGAACGGCAGCGGCGAGAGCAGGATGTCGTGCACCACGCTGAAGATGGCGCTGTTGGCCCCGATTCCCAGGCCCAGGGTGAGCACGATCAGCACCGTGACCGCCGGGCGATCCAGCAGCTTGCGCCGGGCGAAATGGAAGTCTTGCAGGAGCTGATCGAACATGTTGTCCCTCGTTTCCGCTCATTTTCAGCCCAGCGTCACGAAAAAAGTCAACCCCTCTGGCATAACATCGTGCCACGAAAAAAAAGTCGAGAAATTTGACGGGTTTCCGGGCCCGTTGTCGCCATGTGTCATATCCGGAGCTGTATCCAGATCAACCATGGGATCTCGATCCCTGGAAAAGAATCCATGCGTTCTTTCGTCCGCACCACCACAGAGTCGCTCGCCACGGGGCCGCTCGGACGCCCTACCGAGCACCCGGTGTCGACGTCTCTCCCGGTTCACCGGCGGCTCGCCGCCGTGGCCGGCAAGCTCCCCGACCACATCGCCCTGGAGAGCGGCGAGCGGCGGCTGAGCTACGGCGAGCTGTGGTGGCGGGCCCGGTGCCTGGCCACCGCGCTGCGGCGGCTGGAAGCCGGCCCCGAGGCCGTGGTTGCGGTCTGGGCGAGCCCGGGATGCGAGATGGTGATCGGCTGGCTTGCGGTCCTCGAAGCGGGTGCCGCCTACCTGCCCCTCGACCCGGCGGCGCCCTCGGCGCGCAACGCCGACCTGCTGGCGGACTCCGGCGCCCGAGCCGTGCTCGCAGATGCCGAAGCCGCACCTCTTCTACCTCCCGACTCGACGGTGCTGCGACTCGATTCCTCCTCGCCGAGAGCCGAGACGAGCGACACCGGGTCCGAAGACTCGACCCTCGACACCAGCCACGACCCGGAGCACCTGGCCTACGTGATCTACACCTCCGGCTCCACCGGCCGGCCGAAAGGGGTCGCGGTGCCCCACCGCGGATTGAGCGCCCTGGTGGACTGGCACCTCGAAACCTACGAAGTCGGCCCGGGGGATCGCTCCGGTCAGGTGGCCAGCCCCGCCTTCGACGCCGCCACCTGGGAGATCTGGCCCTACCTCGCCGCGGGCGCCACCGTGGTGCTGGCGCCGCCGGAGCTGCGCCTCTCGCCTCCCGACCTGGTGGGCTGGGTGGTCTCCCGGCGCCTCGACCTCGCGTTCCTGCCCACCCCCGTCGCCGAGGCGGCGCTCGCCGAGAGCTGGCCCCTCGAGGTGGTTCTGCGCGTGTTGCTGACCGGCGGCGACCGCCTGCAGCGGCGGCCCCGGGCGGTTCCCTTCGAGGTGGTCAACCACTACGGCCCCACCGAGTGCTCGGTGGTGGCCACCGCCGGGAGGGTGGAGCCGGCGAGCC
>CAZMEL010000204.1:0-14262 GCA_964565225.1 uncultured Thermoanaerobaculia bacterium
CCGACAGCCCACGCGTCGCGGTGCCTCTCCAGACCTCCGGGCGTCTCTTCGGCTCGCGGCGGGCCCATGTCGAGGTCTCGGCGGAGAGCCTGGAGGCGGCCCTTCCCCTGGCGCAGATCCTCGAGCCGCACCTGCCGGAAGGGGCTCGCCTCGCCTCCTGGAAAGATCTCAACCGAGGCCTGTTCTTCGCCCTCGAGCTCGAACGCATGCTGCTCTTCGTGTCGGTGTTCCTGATCGTCCCGGTGGCAGCCATGGCGCTGGTGACCGTGCTCTCACTGCTGATCTCCAGCAAGCGAGAGGAGATCGGCATGTTGCAGGCCCTGGGTGCCGAACGCCGCGATCTCCGGCGTGCCTTCCTCCTCCTGGGAGCCCTTCTCACCGGCCTGGGATCGACCCTCGGCCTCTTCCTCGGCGTCGGTGGTGCCTGGGTGCTCGACCACTTTCGTCTGGTGGCCCCTCCCAGCGACGTCTACTTCATCGAGTACATCCCCTTCCTGATCTCCGTCGCGGACATCTCGATGGTCCTTGCCGCCACCGCGATCTTCGCCCTGGCCTCCACCTGGTTTGCCGCTCGCCGCGCCGCCGCCATCGGTCCGGTGGAGACGCTGCGGCAGTAGAAAGCCGCTGGCCGAGGGTGGCGGCTCTTGCCTTTCCGAGACTACGAAGGGGGCGGTTGCCGATCGACTGGTTGTGTCTTCGAAGTACAGAGGGCCGCAGACTCTCCGAGATCCTCGGGCTTCGTTGGCTCTTCGGGCAAAGCTTCGTCTCGATATATACTTAGTGTACGATAGGTTTCCGCGGCTATCTCGCCAGGCAACACCCACGCAGACCATGAATTCGAGCTCATCTCCAGTCACCGACGCAGTGCTCGTGTCCCTCCGCCGGATCGCACGCACGATCGACCTCCGTTCTCGCGACCTGATGCGGAGACACGGCTTGACCGTGCCGCAGCTCGTGGCGCTGCGGGAAATCGAGAAACACGGCGAGATCACGGGGAGCGCTCTGGCTCGAGAAGTCAGCTTGAGCCAGGCCACCGTCACCGGAATCCTCAAGCGTCTGGAGGCTCGCCACCTGGTAGAGCGTCACCGTAGCCAGAAGGACCGCCGAGAGATCGTGGTCCGGCTGACACCGCTCGGTTGCCAGCTCGTCGCCGACGCTCCGTCGCCGCTCCAGAGCCGTTTTTCTCAACGGCTCGAAGGACTCCCCGACTGGGAGCAGAGCATGATTCTCGCTGCGCTTCAGCGGCTCGTGAGCCTGATGGAAGCCGAGGATCTCGATGCGGGCCCCTACCTGGCGACCGGCGCCGCCGATGCTCCGCCGCCTCTCGGGCCCGCAGAGCACGAAATGGCTGTCGCCAGCGATCAACCTGGCTTCGTCGCGGCGGTTGCCGAGGAAGAAGTGGCCCTCGAGCGATCGCGAGGCAACGCTCGTTCCGGCAAGGAGTCGAGCACCGGGCTCGTTCCCTCGCGCTCGACCTTCTGAGATTCCTATGGATCTGCCGACCACCTGGCACGACTGGTACAACGCGACGGTCTACCAATCCTACGTCGATGAATTTCCCATCTATCACTGGCTGAACCGGGAGCTGGCGAGAGCCAGCAGGCTCGATGGGGCCAACAGGATCCTCGATCTGGCATGCGGCACCGGAGCCACGGCTCTCGGTTGCCTGCCGGAAATGGGACGTGATGCGGAGCTGGTGGGCCTCGACAGCGCATGGCCCATGGTCGAGATCGCCAGGGCAGAAGTTCTCGATCCTCGCTGCCGGTTCGTGGTCGGTGATGCCCGCCAGCTGAGCCAGCATCTCGATGGCACCTTCGACCGCGTGGTTTGCAACGCGGCCTTCTGGCAGCTTCCCGATCCGGCCAGGGTGCTCGAAGAGCTGTCCCGGGTCGTGAATCCCGGAGCACGATTGACCCTCAGCATTCCCAGCCAGTACCTGACTCCGGAGCAGAGCACCGCCCACCCTTTTCAGATCGCGATGGCACGGCACCTGGGCAGCTCCGCGGGCCCTCCCCGAGCCGTGGGCAGGTCGTTCCACTCGATCGATGCCTTGACCCACCTGCTCGGTCGGGGCGGGTTTCGTACCGAGCAGGTTGCTGAAACCCACTATCAGAGCCGTCAGGAAGAATTGATCGAGCTGATGCGGATCCCCGCGATGACGTCTTCGATCGCGGAAGGTGTCTCAGAGGCGGATTGCAGAATCGCGATTTCGCGAGCGGCGGCGGAAGTCGATCCCGACCAGCGGGTGACCGTCTCCTGGACACTCGTCTGCGCCGTGTTCTGATTCGGACCTGCCCAGAGGTCCAGAGCCTTGCGGAGTCGGACCCACTCCGAATCGGCTGCACGGCTGACCAGATTTGCGCCACCGGATTGGCTTCGTTGCACCTACACGGCCGATCGAGGAGAATCAGGAGGCGAGGGACCCAGGCGCTGGTACCTCGTAACCATCCCTGAGGATTTGATTCTCGAGGTATTTCATGGCGAACGCTGCACAGATCAAAGCTCTGATTCGGAGCCATGCAGAGGGCGACGATAGAAGGTTCTACGCAATTGCCATGCAGGTCGCCGCCAAGGCCGCTCGAGTTGGACACGGGAAACTCGCCGAAGAGTTGCGTGACCTGGTCGACGAGGCCAAGATCCGGCAGTCGCGCACATCACCGGGTGAGCCGACACCTTTGGCGCAGCCACGCGGTGAGCTTGCTAGCATGATCACCGTAAGCTACCCCAAGGCGCGTTTAGCGGACATGGCACTGGACACCAAGACTCGGGGCCGGATCGATCGGATTCTCTTGGAACAGCATCAGCGAGATCGCATCCGGGAGCACGGATTCGCGCCACAACGCAAGATCCTCTTGGTAGGCCCACCGGGCACAGGCAAGACGATGACTGCATCCGTCCTTTCTGGCGAGCTTGCATTTCCACTCTTCACCATCCAGCTTCACGGTTTGATCACGAAATTCATGGGAGAGACTGCAGCCAAGCTGCGGCTAATCTTTGACGCCGTGGAGCAGACACGCGGTGTCTATCTCTTCGATGAGTTCGATGCCTTGGGAGGAGAGCGAGCTGGGTCGAACGATGTCGGTGAGATTCGTCGCGTCCTCAACTCGTTCCTCCAGTTTCTCGAGCAGGACCCGAGCGACAGCTTGGTTGTTGCTGCTACCAATCATGCCAAGCTCCTCGACCGCGCGCTGTTTCGGCGCTTCGACGCAGTGATCGAGTATCAGCTTCCCTCTGTCTCGATCGCCCAAGAGGTTATGAAAGCCCGTCTGGCCCTACTGGATACGGGCATGGTCGATTGGGAAAGCACTGCGAAGGCGGCGAACGGCCTGAGCCACGCCGACGTTGTTCGCGCGTGTGAGCAAGCCGCGAAGAACGCGATTTTGGCTCATACCGAAGAGGTCAAGACGGACGACCTGGTCGATGCCTTAAGCGAGCGGCGCCCAGCTACAATCTGATTCTTGGGAGACAACCGTGGCTGCCGAGCGCAACCGCAAGCACATTCTTGTCCTGCAGCCTCCGAAAACCGAGCCTTACTCACGGCACCCAAGGGGTGGCGGGGGTAAGAAACCCCCACCACCTACAAGCCGAGCCGCACACGCCGAGGCGCTCAGAACCTCTCTCTTGGCTACGGAGGCGGCCGGGAAGTCCCGCCGCGCCGAAGCAGGGCCAAAGGTCCATGGCGCCATGCCTGGCCTCTACATTGAGTTCGACAGCCAGCCCGGTTTCGAGTTGAACCACGGCAGTCTTACAAATGTCTCGAGTGAAATCGAGCTCGTTGCCGTTTCTGAGGTCGAAATCGATGCCTCCGTAGCAGGCGCCAACTGGCTTCAACGCGGGACAGTCTTTGTTCCGGACGGTCAGCTCAAGCATTTCTTGCAGCGGTTGGAGAAGTATGCCCTCGAGACACCGAAGAAGCCAGGAGAGCGGCGACACGAGGACATGTTCGACCGGATTGCCAGCCTTCGGCTAGCGACCTTACGTGCGTTGTGGACCGACTCACCGGAGGACTACCCGGCCGACAAGAGCAGCATTTGGTGGGAGGTCTGGCTGCGCAGGCAAGATGGGAGAGAACTGGAACGACTCCTGGAATTTGCGTCCTTGGCCGAGATTCAAGTTGGCGACCGGCGCTTGGAGTTCGACGATCGGATCGTGACACTCGTCATAGCACCGCACAGCAGCTATCACAATCGATCGACGTGCTCCACGACTTCGCTGAGGTACGAAAGGCGAAAGAGACAGCTGCGTTCTTTGTCGATCTCTCTCCGAGAGAGCAGGTGGAATGGTTGGACGATCTCCGCGATCGAGCCCAATCCGCTCCAGATGATGCTCCGGCCGTTTGTGTACTCGATACAGGCGTAACTCGAGAGCATCCGCTCCTAGAACGGTCTCTTTCTAGCGGAGACTGCCATGCAGTTGATCCCGTGTGGGGATCGCATGATGATGGGGGCGGTCCAACGATGCGAGGCCACGGTACGGAGATGGCGGGGTTGGCGCTCTGGGGAGACCTGGCGACGGTTCTCACGTCTTCTACTCCTGTCCGTCTTCGCCACCGCTTGGAGTCGGTGAAGATCCTCCCGCCAAGAGGGCAGAATCCTCCGGAGCTCTACGGTGCCGTCACAGCCGAAGCCACCACTCGACCCGAGATCCAGGCCCCGCTGCGTCGCAGATGTTTCTCCATGGCAGTCACAGCCTCAGATCATCGCGACCGCGGCCAGCCTTCTTCGTGGTCAGCTGCCGTCGACGCCCTTGCCGCCGGGCGGGCCTTCGACCCTTCGACTCAAGGCTTGGTCTACCTTGCGCTCGCTGCGAAGCGCAGACGACGCTCTAACTCTGGTCGTCCAAGCCCAGATCGCTCCATTCGCCAATCGCAAGATGCACGAGATGCATCTCCATGAGCTTTCCTGGCCCACCGAGGTTCTGGCCGGACTCGGGAATGCTTCGGTAAGACTCCGCGTAACGCTGTCCTACTTCGTGGAGCCCAATCCAGGCCGCCGAGGATGGAAGAAGCGGCACCGTTATGCCTCTCATGGCCTTCGATTTGAAGTCAGGAAGCCGACCGAGACCACCGATGAATTTCGCAAGAGGCTCAACCAGCGCGCCCTGGACGAGGATGAAGAGAAGCCTGGCATCGGGGGCGATTCTTCGGACTGGTACCTCGGTGAAAAGGCCAGGAACAAAGGTTCGCTGCATTCGGATCTGTGGGTAGGGACCGCGGCAGACCTCGCCGAGCGTGGCGTGATCGGCGTCTATCCGGTGGGCGGTTGGTGGAAAGAGCAGCCCAAACGTGACCGCAGCGCCGACGGAGCACGATACGCGCTCGTCGTCTCGATCGAGACCACAGCAACGAACGTCGATCTGTGGACTCCAGTTGCTACCGAAATCGGAGTGCCTGCCGAGGTCGTAGAGATTGAGGGCTGGGAGTAGAGGCGTTGTGCATGTCGGACTCGACTCCAGCCGTTCACGAGCTCTTCGAGGGCTCGGAGCCGTTCTTCCGATGTACGGGAGAGAGGGGCCAACTCTCGGAGCTCCGGGTGAGCTCGAACGACTCCGGAGGTCCAGCTGGGCTCTTCGGGATGGCCATGGCGGGAGATTCCACCGACATCGGCCGCGATGGAGTGCTGCAGGTCACCCGGCGGCGACCTCTTCAGGGACCGGAGCTCTGCCTGCCCCGCAGGGCTCCAGCTCGATCGCTCGGGCTGATAAGGTCCGAACCATGAGAGGGCCGGAGCCATGAGTGTCACCGTCGAAGCCACCGGGGTCTGCAAGTCGTATCGTGACGGCGCGCGGACGGTGGAGGTTCTGCGCGGGATCGATTTCCAGGCGCGGGCCGGGGAGATCGTTGCGGTGGTCGGGCCGTCGGGCTCGGGGAAGTCGACGTTGCTGCACCTGCTCGGCGCTCTCGACACCTTCGACCAGGGCGCCATCGCGATCGGCGGCCGGGCGCTGGATCGGCTCGATCCCAAGGAGCTGGCGGCGTTTCGCAATCGCACCATCGGTTTCATCTTCCAGTTCCATCGGCTGCTGCCCGATTTCGACGCGCTGGAGAACGTGATGCTGCCCGGGCGGATCGCCGGCCAGGATCCGGGAGAGGTGGCGTCGCGGGCGGCGGCTCTGCTCGACGAGGTAGGGTTGAGCCACCGGGTCGACCACTTCCCGAACCAGCTCTCGGGCGGCGAGAGGCAGCGGGTCGCCCTGTGCCGGGCCCTGTTGATGGAGCCGCCGCTGCTGCTCGCCGACGAGCCCACGGGAAATCTCGACCCGGCCAGCGCCCGGCAGGTCTTCGATCTGCTCCTGGGGCTCCAGGAACGGCACCGGACGACCGCGGTGCTGGTGACCCACAATCCGGCCCTGGCGGCCCGCTGTGGTAGGATTTTCAGGCTCGATGGCGGTCGCCCTGTGCCGGGCCCTGTTGATGGAGCCGCCGCTGCTGCTCGCCGACGAGCCCACGGGAAATCTCGACCCGGCCAGCGCCCGGCAGGTCTTCGATCTGCTCCTGGGGCTCCAGGAACGGCACCGGACGACCGCGGTGCTGGTGACCCACAATCCGGCCCTGGCGGCCCGCTGTGGTAGGATTTTCAGGCTCGATGGCGGTGTGTTGCGCCCCGAATCGGCCCCCCGCCTCCCGATCGATCGAGCCGAGCCGGTAGTGGATCCATCAGCGGAAATCGAACCCAACGACAGCGTCCTCACCCGATGAGACGGGAGGTTTCGGGCTCCGAAAATGTTTGAGAAATACAACGAGAAGGCTCGCCGGGCTCTTTTTTTCGCCCGCTACGAGGCCAGCAAGCTGGGCTCACGGGTGATCGAGACCGAACACGTGCTCCTGGGGGTGTTGCGAGAAGGGGAAGAGACAGTGATGCAGCTCCTGGGGACCTTCGAGATCAAGCCGGACGAGGTCCGGCGGGAGATCGAAGGGGAGCGGATCTTCGTGGAGCGGGTGTCGTCCACCGCCGATCTGCCGCTCTCCGAGGAGACCAAGAAGGTGCTCGCCTACGCCAGCCACGAGGCGGAGACGATGTCGCACTCCACCGTCGGCTCGGAGCACCTGTTGATCGGTATTCTCAAGGTCGAGGACTGCCTCGCCATGCGGGTCCTGACCCAGGCGGGCCTCGATCTCTACACCGTGCGCGAGGAGGTGGTCACCATGGCCCGCGAACGCGAAGCGGCACAGCAGAAGAAAGAGCTACCGTTCCTGACCGAATACGGCCGCGACCTGACCGCCCTGGCGACTCAGGGAGCGTTCGACCCATTGATCGGCCGCGAGACCGAGCTGGAGCGGATCATCCAGGTTCTGTCGCGGCGCACCAAGAACAATCCGATCCTGCTCGGCGAGCCCGGGGTGGGCAAGACCGCCATCGTCGAGGGCCTGGCGCAGCGGATCGTGAACGACGAGATCCCGATCTTCCTGCGGCGCAAGCGGATCGTCGCCCTCGATCTCTCCCTGATCGTCGCCGGCACCAAGTACCGCGGGCAGTTCGAGGAGAGGCTCAAGGGAATTCTCAAGGAGCTGCGGGAGAGCCGCGACCTGATCGTCTTCATCGACGAGATCCACTCCCTGATCGGGGCCGGCTCCGCCGAGGGCTCGCTCGACGCCGCCAACATCCTCAAACCCGCTCTGTCCCGAGGCGAGGTCTCCTGTGTCGGTGCCACGACCCTGCGGGAGTACCGCAAGTACATCGAGAAAGACCGTTCTCTGCTGCGGCGGTTCCAGGCGATCCAGATCGAGCCGCCGAATGCCGAGGAGACCTTCGAGATCCTGAGCGGGGTCAAGGAACGATACGAGGCCTTTCACAAGGTCAGCTACAGCAGCATGGCGCTACGTACGGCGATTCTCCAGACCGACCGCTACATCCCCGATCGATTCCAGCCCGACAAGGCGATCGACGTGATCGACGAGGCGGGGGCCAAGGTCAAGCTACGCCGGGCGCGCAACACCCAGAATCTGCGCAAGCTGGAAGACGAGCTGCACAAGATCGAGAAGCAGATGAAGTCGGCGATCTCGGAGAAGGACTTCGAGCGTGCCGTCTATCTGCGGGAGCGGGAGCTCGAGCACCGCAACGAGCTCGAGCAGGTGAGCCTGGGGCTCGACGACGACACCAGTCTCGAGGTCTCGGATCGCGACATCGAGGAGGTGGTCTCCTCCTGGACCGGCGTGCCGGTGGCCAGCCTGCAGACCGCCGAGGCCGAGCGTCTGATGAAGATGGAAGAGACCCTGCACCAATGGGTCGTCGGCCAGGACCGGGCGATCAGCGCCATCAGCCGGGCGATTCGCCGCTCCCGGCTGGGTGTCAGCAATCCGCAACGTCCGGTGGGCTCGTTCATCTTCCTCGGCCCCTCCGGTGTCGGCAAGACCGAGGTGGCGCGGCGGTTGGCGGAGTTTCTCTTCGATTCGCAGCAGGCCCTGGTGCGTTTCGACATGAGCGAGTACATGGAGAAACACGCCGTCTCCAAGCTGATCGGCTCGCCGCCGGGGTATGTGGGGCACGAAGAAGGGGGCCAGCTCACCGAGCGGGTGCGCCGGCATCCTTACTCGGTGGTGCTCTTCGACGAGATCGAAAAGGCGCATGCCGACGTCGCCAACCTGTTGCTGCAGATTCTCGACGACGGTCGCCTGACCGACGCCTATGGCAACTCCATCGACTTCACCAACACCATCGTCCTCATGACCTCGAACATCGGCAGCAAGCTGGTGCTGCGGGGCGGGCGGATGGGATTCGGCGAGGTCGACGCGCAGCGTAGCTTCGAGAGGCTCGAGGAGGAGATCCTCGCCGAGCTGCGGCGCAGCTTCAGCCCCGAGTTCATCAACCGGGTCGACGAGGTGATCGTCTTCAACCCGCTGAGCGCAGCCGATCTGCGCGGCATCGTCGACATCCTGCTGGCAGACGTCAATGCCACTCTGGCGGAGCGTCATCTGCGTGTCGATGTCGACGAGGAGGCGAAGGTCTGGTTGCTCGAGCAGGCGGGCATCGATCCGTCGACCGGGGCGAGGCCTCTGCGGCGGACGATCCAACGCTATATCCAGGACGCCGTATCCGAGCTCCTGATCCATCAATACGGGGAGAAAATCGAAACCATCGAGGTGTCTTTGGAGGACGGGAATCTGCATCTCGCCCCGAGAAACCTTGAATGCCTTGCCGCTGACGGATAATCTCCGCCCCGTTCGATCCAGCAGGAGCCGCTCGCGGCGGTGGTCCGGGGAACCGGGTGACCCCCAGTCTGGAGTCCTACCCGAGCATCTCTCCGCCCGAGCGAGGTGAAGGGTCCTCTGGCATGTGCTTTGCTAGCTGATCTCCTTCGATTGCGATCGTGTCGTTGTCGCTGGAGGCCGCGCCAGGCCCTCACCGTGAAAGAGTCTCTCTGAAGGAGTCGCCAGGTGTTTCGAAAAAGTTTCGATCGGATCTCCCTCTGCTGCCTCGTGCTGTGGGCGGCGTCGCTCTTCGTGCCCCACGGGCTCGAAGCGCAGTCACGCTACGCCGGACAGCTGATCCAAGCCGTGGAATACGAGGGAATGGTGACTCTGACCGAAGACACCATGGACCACTACCTCTTCGGCCGGCAGACCGAAGGGCCACCGCGGCTGGATCCGGAAGATCTCGACGACCGCCTGCTGAAGCTGTGGAGTCGCGAGCTGATCGACGATATCCAGATCGAGGTGGAACCGGTTCCAGACGGTGTCAAGTTGATCGTACGCATCCAGGAAAGACCCATACTGGTGTCGGTCGAATACCTCGGCATGAAGCGGGTCAACCGCAGCGACATCATCGAGGCGGCGGATCGGGAACGGATCGAGGTCTACGAGAATCAGCCCTTGAAGCTGGGCGAGGTGCGGCGGCTGAAATATGCCATCGAAGAGCTGTACAAGGAGAAGGGCTTCCGCTTCGCCGACGTCAGCTACCGCTTCGAGGAGGTGGGCCGTGGCCAGACCCGCGTCACCTTCACCATCGACGAGGGCGACCGGGTCAAGATCGCCGACATCCAGTTCGACGGCAACACGGTGTTCAGCGACTTCCGCTTGCGGCAGGCGATGAAGAAGACCAAGGAGTCGGGCCTGATCTCGCGGATCTCGAAGAAGGACATCTACAACCCGGCCTCGATCGACGAAGATCTCGAGTCGGTGCGCACTCTCTACCGCAAGGCGGGTTACAAGGACGTGCTGGTGGCTCGGCCCGAGCTCGAGGTGGAAGCCAAGAACCCCAACGCGCCCACCATCTCCGAGCAGAAGCGTCGCCTGGCGGTCACCATTCCGATCGAGGAAGGCGACCGCTGGAAGTTCGGAGAGGTGTCGATCGAGGGCAACGAGACGTTCAGCGACGAGCTGCTCCTACGCCAGTTCGAGCGGCCCCGGGGAGGCTGGCTGCGCTCGAAGGTGCTCGACGAGGCGGTGGAGAACATCTCCAAGCTCTACTCCTCCGTCGGCTTCATCTTCGCCAATGTCGACACCGAGCTGGTGGAGAAGCCGGAAAACGTGGCCGATATCATCGTCCGGGTCGACGAGAGCGACCAGTACCGGGTCGGGCGGCTGGAGTTCGAGGGCAATAGCAAGACCCAGGACAAGGTGCTGCGGCGTGAGATGTTGGTACACGAGGGCACGGTCATGAACATGACCGCCATCCAGAACAGCCTGCTCAAGATTCGCCAGCTGAACTACTTCGCTCTCAACGAGGAAGAGCCGGTCAAGTTCGACTTCGATTCGGAAGACAAGACCGTCGATCTCCTGGTGCAGGGGGAAGAGGCCGACCGCACGGAGCTGCAGTTCGGCGGTGGCTGGAGCGAGGTCGACGGTTTTTTCGGTCAGTTCGCCCTGCGCACCACCAACTTCCTCGGCCGGGGTGAGACCCTGGGGGTCTCGGTCCAGTCGGGTCGCCAGCGCAACATCTACGATCTCGAGTACTCGATTCCCTGGTTCCTCGACAAACCCCAGAACGTGGGAATCCGCCTCTTCGACCAGAGCTTCGATTCGCGAATCCTCACCGGTGTCGACTTCGAGCAGAAGTTTTCCGGCGCCTCGGTCACCTACGGGCGTTCGTTCCGAAACTTCCAGAGCTTCAGCATTTCCTACAGCTTCTCGGACGTCGAGGACATCCGCAGCCTGATCGACAACGACGGCAACGTGATCTCCCAGGAGCTGAGCTTCACGAGCTCTTCGATCCAGCCGTTCTGGGTCTACAACACCCTGGACAGCCGTTTCGAGCCCACTCGGGGTCTGCGGATGACCGGATCCGTCGAGGTCGCGGGCGATTTTCTCGGGGGCGACACCTCGTTCGTCCGTCCGCGGTTCAGCCTGGTGTACTTCAAGCCCGTCTCTCGCAGGCCCGTGCGTTCGTCGTTCGGCCTCAAGCTCGACCTCGGATACATCACCTCCATCGACGACAACGAGCTGTTTCCGCAGCAGCGTTTCTTCCTCGGCGGCGACAACAGCATTCGCGGCTTCCGCCGCCGCTCGATCGTGGTGCGCAACGAGGACGGCTCCATTCGGCTCGACAACAACCGCTTCCCCCTCGGTGGCACCAAGATGCTGCGCCTGAGCGCCGAGTACCACGTGCTGGCGGGCGGGCCCTTTCGAGTGGTGCTCTACGGCGATGCCGGTGGTGTGTTCGACGACGACCAGGATCTCTCGACCGATCTGTTGCGCTACAGTGCCGGGGTCGAGCTCCGGGTGCAGGTGCCCCTGTTCCCGGCTCCCCTACGTTTCATCTATGCCCAGAACATCGACGAAAAAGAGGACGATCAGTTCGAATCGCTCGATTTCAGCCTGAGCACGTCATTCTGAGGGAAGAACGGCATCGCGGCCCGCGCCGCGGGTCGTGCCGTTTCCTCTGAAAACCCGGCCCGGGGTGCCGTTTGCGACCGGTCCGGGCGCTTTCATTTCAAACCTAGGAGATTTGTCAGCCATGTCGAATATCGCCCAATCCCTGCGCACGAAGCCTCTCCTTCCGGGGATCCTGACCTGTACCCTGCTGCTCTCCGGGCTCGCCCTGGTGCCGGTCGCGGAGGCCCAGGAGGCACCGATCCGAATCGCCGTGGTCAACCTCGACTACATTGTTTCCCAGTCGCCCGCGGGCAAGGCCCTGCAGCAGAGCCTGAAGAGCTTCGAAGACGTGGTGGTGGCCGAGGTCAAGGCCAAGACCGACAAGGCGAAGGACATCCGCCAGCGGATGGTGGACGGCGCCAACTCCCTCACCGAGGAGAAGCTGGCCGAGCTGAACAAGCAGCTGGAGGATGCGACCATCGACATCCGCCGCTACCGGGACGACAAAGAGCGGGAAGGCCAGAAAATGCAGGCGGACGGGCTGAAGGAGATCGAGAAGCAGCTCGAGCCGATCTTCGAAGAGGTGCGGAACGAGGGTGGCTACGACCTGATCCTCAACAACGTTCCGGGAGTGGTGGTGATGGTCGGTGAGCGGGCCGAGATCACCCAGAAAGTGCTCGACAAGCTGAGCGCCAAGGCCAGCGGGAGCTGAAGAGGTGACGGTGTCCTCGGGCCCGGAGCCCGAGGCCTCCGAGGGCCCGGCTCTCCACCGCCTTTGTGATCTCGCGGAGCAGGTCGGAGGCCGCGTAGTCGGTGATCCCGAGGTTCCGATTCGTGGGGTGCGAACCCTCGAACGGGCGGGCTCCGAAGATCTCTCCTTCGTTGCCGACTCCGGCCTCCTCGAACGCGCGAAGAGCTCGAGCGCCGGCGCCCTGCTCGTAGCGCCAGCCCTCGAGGCCGCCCTGGAGGGGAGCCATAGCCTGCTGCTCGTCGAGGCGCCGAAGCTGGCCCTGGCACGGTTGCTCGAGCTCCTGCATCCCCGCCACCTGCCGGCGCCGGTGATCCACCCCACCGCGGTGGTCGGTGAGGGCAGCGAGATCGACCAGGGCGCCTCGATCGGTCCCTACGTGGTGATCGGCCAGAGGTGCAGGGTGGGAGCTTCGATCCTTCATCCCCACGTCGTCGTGGGTGCGGACAGCCGGATCGGCGATGGCTGCGAGCTCTTTCCTCACGCGACCCTCTATCCCGAGACCGAGCTCGGAGATCGGGTGATCGTGCATGCGGGAGCGGTGCTCGGAGCGGACGGTTTCGGCTACGAGCCCTCGGGTGGGGAACACGTCAAGATTCCCCAGGTAGGCCGCACCGTGATCGAGGACGATGTCGAGATCGGTGCCCTGGCCGCCATCGACCGGGCACTGCTCGAGGAAACCCGGATCGGCCGTGGGAGCAAGATCGACAATCTCGTACAGGTGGGGCACAATGTCACCCTCGGACGAGGATGCATCTTGTGTGGGCAGGCGGGGATCGCCGGCAGCTCCAAGCTGGGCGACTACGTGATCCTTGCCGGTCAGGCGGGCGCAGGTGGGCACCTGGAGCTCGGAGACGGCGTGCAGGTCGCGGCCAAGTCGGCGGTCTTGCAGTCGGTGCCAGCGGGACGTAAAGTCGGGGGCATCCCGGCTGTGGAGCTCTCGGGTTGGCGCCGGCAGGCGTTGATGCTGCCGCGCCTCGGAGAGCTGGCGAAACGAATTCGGGCCCTGGAGAAGAAGCTCGAAGAACGAGAAGAATAGGGCCCTTCGCCGAGACCGGACCGAGACGAGGAGTGTAGAGCTGTCTCGGAGAGCGTGACCTCGGCGAGCCTCGGGAGCGCCGGACAACAGAGTAAGGGGAGCCATGGGAGCGGAGAACCGCGACATCGAATCCGTACAATGGGATATCCGGACCATTATGGATTACCTTCCACACCGGTATCCCATGCTGCTGGTCGACCGGGTGCTCGAGCTCGAAAGGCATCATCGAATCGTGGCGATCAAGAACGTCACGATCAACGAAGAGGTGTTCAACGGTCATTTCCCCGGCCATCCGGTCGTTCCCGGTGTCCTTCTGGTCGAGGGGATGGCGCAGGCGGGCAGTCTTCTCCTGCTGAACGAGCTCTCACCGGAGGAGAGGGCCAAGAAGCTCCTCTACTTCTCGGCCATCGAGCGAGCGCGTTTCCGTCGCCCGGTCGTGCCGGGGGACCAGATTCGCTACGAGATCGAGGTGATCCGATGGCGTCGGAACACCACGTGCAAAATGCAGGCGAAGGCCTTCGTGGACGACAAGCTGGCGGCGGAGGCCAAGCTCTCGTCGACCATGGTCGATCGCTGAAACCATCCAGAAAAATACCAGGACAAGATGGCGACACATATTCACCCCACCGCGATCGTCGAGGCCGGGGCCGAGCTGGGAGTCGAGGTGGTGGTGGGACCCTTCGCGGTCGTCGGCGCCGGTGTGGAGCTCGGAGATCGGAGCTTGGT
>CAZMEL010000205.1:0-14175 GCA_964565225.1 uncultured Thermoanaerobaculia bacterium
GGAGGGCGGACCCGCCCAGGGCTCGAGCCAGCCCAGGAAGCTACGGGCCAGGGCCTCGATCGTCTCCCGGTGGTGAAACCCGCGACTGAAGGTGAAGGCCACCTGCAGCTCGCCGCCGAGCACCCGGGCGTCGATCTCGAGCCGGTAGCGCCGCTCACCGGCTGCCGACCGCAGGGTGCCGTAGCGCTCCCGGGCCGGGGCGAAGGCCGACTCCTGCGACAACATCAGGTCGAGGCGACCGAGATAGTTGAAGGCGATCTGCGAGGCCGGAAGGGCAGCCAGCTGGCCGGCGAAGGGATCTCCCGCCAGGTAGCGCAGGGCACCGAAACCCTGGCCGCCGCCGGGGATCGCCCGCAGGCGCTCGCCCACCGCCCGGGCGAGGGGTGCGGCGGCGTCGGCCGGGGCAACGCCGGGGCCGGCTTCGGCCGGACGTTCGAGCACCACCGGGTAGACGGCGGTGAGCCAGCCCACGGTGCGTCCGAGGTCGACGTCGGGCAGGCTTTCGATCTGGCGGCCGTGGCCTTCGAGATCGAGACGCAGAGCCGAGCCGCCGGTCCAGTCGGTGAGGGCGCCGAAGCAGGCCGAGAGCAGGAGCTCGTCGATCCGCGGACCGTGCTCGCCGCCCGGGGCCGAGCGCAGGAGCGCGGCGGTGCGGTCGGAGCCGAGGCTCACCTCCACCACCTCGGAGGTGGCGACGGTGTTGGCGCCTCCCTCTCCGTCGCACGGCATCGCTACCTCGCCGGCTCGGGGCGCCAGCTGGCGGGCCCAGAAGCCGAGCTCGGCGTCGAAACCGCCCTCCTCGGTGTGCTGCCGAAGGCGTCGGGCCCAGCCGGTGAACGGAGTGGTCGCCGGGAGGAGCACCGCCTCGGCGCCGGCCGCAGCCGCCGACCACAGGCTCTCGAGGTCTTCGAGCAGCACCCGCCAGGTCACCCCGTCGACGATCAGGTGGTGGGCCACCAGCAGCAGCCGGGCCGCCCCGGCGAGCTCGAAGTAGACCGCCCGGAAGAGAGGGCCCGAGGCCAGGTCGAGACCGGCCTGGACCTCGTCGGCGTGGGCTTCGAGGGCGGCACGTGCGGCGTTCGCGGGCAGCCGGGAGAGGTCGATCGACTCGACCTCCAGCTCGAATGCGGGGCCCAGCTGCTGGTGCCAGCCGTCGTCCCGCGGCTCGAATCGCAGCCGAAAAGATTCGTGGTTGGCCACCAGCCGGCGGAGAGCTCGGGTCCGTCGGGCCTCGTCGAGAGGTTTGCGGATCTCGAGCAACACCGCCTGGTTCCAGTGCTGCTCATCGGTGGGGGTGGCCTCGAAGAACCAGTGCTGGATCGGCGTGAGCGGGATCTCGGCGCCGTCGCTCTCCGGGGTTGCGGTGGTCGGATCTGCCGCCGTTTCGGTTGCCGCGCCTGTCGCCTCGGGGCCACCGGCGGCGGCCAGGGCGGCGAGGGTCGGATGGCGGAAGAGCAGCTGGGGGGTGAGCCGGAATCCTTCGCGGTTGGCCCGCGACACCACCTGGATGCTGAGGATGGAGTCGCCGCCGAGGGTGAAGAAATTGTCGTCGGCGGCCACCGTGTCGAGCTGCAGCACCTGGCGCCAGATCTCGGCCAGGGTCTCTTCGGCCCGGCCGCGAGGCGCGGCGCCCGGGGTCGGGGTGCCGCTCTCCGTCGGCGCCGGCAGGGCCTTGCGGTCGATCTTGCCGTTGGGCAGCTGCGGCAAGGCCTCGAGGGCCACCAACACCGGCGGCACCATGTGCTCCGGCAGGTGCTCGAGCAAGTCGGCGCGGAGCTCCTCGGCAGGCGCCGGGCGCGACGGATCGGCGGAGGTCACGTACCCCACCAGGCGCTGCTGGCCGGCGGCCTCGGTGCGCACGACCACCACCGCTTCCCGCACCGCGGAGTGCTGGGCCAGCGCGGCTTCGATCTCTCCGAGCTCGATCCGGAAGCCGCGGACCTTCACCTGGTGGTCGAGGCGGCCGAGATACTCCACCGTGCCGTCGGTCCGGCGGCGGGCGAGGTCGCCGGTGCGGTAGAGGCGCGCCCCGGGCTCGTTGGCCGTGGGATGGGGCACGAAACGTTCGGCGGTGAGCGCCGGGCGCTGGAGATACCCCCGCCCGAGGCCGATGCCCCCGATGTGCAGCTCGCCGGCCACGCCGACGGGTACCGGACGATCCTGGCGGTCGAGCAGGTGGATCTCGAGGTTGGCGATCGGGCGACCGAGAGTCACCCGTTCGTCGCCGGGCCGGCAGGGGGCGTGGGTCACGTCGACCGCGGCCTCGGTCGGCCCGTAGAGGTTGTGCAGCTCGGCGTCGAGGCGCTGGTGGAAACGCCGGGCGAGGTCGTGGGGCAGGGCCTCACCGCTGGCGATCACCCGCCGCAGGGAGGCGCAGGTCGAGACCTCGGCTTCGTCGACGAAGGCCTGCAGCATCGAGGGCACGAAATGCAGGGTCGTCACCCCGGTGGCCCGCACCAGGCGCACCATCGCGGCGCTGTCCTTGTGGGCCTCGGGGCGAGCGATCACCATCGTCGCGCCGGTGATCAGGGGCCAGAAGAGCTCCCACACCGAGACGTCGAAGCTGAACGGGGTCTTCTGCAGCACCCGGTCGCTCGGGTCGAGCGGGAAAGCCTGCTGCATCCAGCGCAACCGGTTGACGATCGCGCGGTGGCTGTTCATCGCCCCCTTGGGCCGCCCGGTGGAGCCGGAGGTGAAGAGGGTGTAGGCCAGGGAGTCGGGATGCACGGCGGGTCGGCGGAAGGGCGCCTCGGGAATCGGCCGATCCATCAGGACCCGAGGCAGGTCCGCCAGCTCGGCTCGGGTGCCGAGCTCCTCGGTGGTGATCACCGCCGCGAGCCCCGCGTCCTCGATCATGAAGGCGAGGCGCTGGGCCGGGTACGACGGGTCGAGGGGCACGTAGGCGCCCCCGGCCTCGAGCACCGCCAGCAGCGCGATCAGCAGCTCGTGGGAACGTTCGAGGCAGACCCCCACCAGGGACTCCGGGCCGATGCCCAGATCGGCCTGCAGGTGCGCCGCCAGCCGTTCGCTGCGCCGCGCCAGCTCGCCGTAGTCGAGGGAGTCGCCGGTGTCGTCGAAGAGCAGGGCGGTCGCGTCGGGTCGGGCCTCGGCCCGCGCCCGGAAGAGCGACGCGAGGTCGCCGAGCGCAGGGTCCAGGGGCAGCGCGGCCGAGGCCACGCGGGTGTCGTTCCACTCCGCCAGCAGCTGGTGCCGCTGCGCCGGGTCGAGATGTGGAATCCTGCGCAGGGGCCGCTCCGGCGCCGCGAGAGCCGCCCGCAGCAGATGCTCGAGCTGGCGCGACCAGCGGCGGATGGTGGTGGCGTCGAAGAGGTCGGTGTTGTACTCCCAGCCGCCGCGAATCTCTTCGCCCGTGTCCCACAGGAAGAGGGTGAAATCGAAGAGGGAGCGCTGGCCGGCGTCGAGCTCGAGCGGGGTCCAGGTCACCTCGCCGGAGCTCACCTCTCGGGCCGGGTGGTGGAAGAAGTGGAACATGGCCTGGAAGAGCGGGTTCCGGCTCAGGTCGCGCTCGGGCTGGAGCTCGTCCACCAGGCGCTCGAAGGGTACGTCCTGGTGGGCGTAGGCCTCCACCGAGAGCTCCCGGGCCCGGGCCACCTGCTGGTCGAAGGAGGCGTCTTCGTCGACCTGGCCGCGCAACACGAGGCTGTTGATGAAGAAGCCGAGCAAGGGCTCCAGCTCGCGGCGGGAGCGGTTGGCGATCGAGGTGCCGAGGGCGAGGTCGCTCTGGCCGCCGAGTCGGGAGAGCAGGCTCTGGACCCCCGCCAGCAGCACCATGAAGAGCGACACGCCACGCTCCGCGGCGTAGTTGCGCAGGGCCGCGGTGAGATCGTCGGGCAGGGTGACTCGCAGCTCGGCGCCGCGGTAGGTCTGCCGGGCCGGCCGCGGCCGGTCGGTGGGCAGCTCCAGGGGCGGCAGGCCGTCGAGCCGCTCGCGCCAGTACGCGAGCTGGCCTTCGAGGATCTCGCCCTCGAGCCAGCCCCGCTGCCAGGCGGCGTAGTCGGCATATTGCACCTCGATCTCGGGCAGGGCCACGGGCTCGCCGCTGGTGAGGGACTGGTAGAAGGCGGCGATCTCCCGCGCCAGCAGGTCGAGGGACCAGGCGTCGGAGATGATGTGGTGCACCGTGAGGATCAACACCTGGCGGTCGGGCCGGGTGCGGACCAGGAGCGCCCGCAGCAGGGGTGGCCGGGCGAGGTCGAAGGGAGCATCGGCCTCGGCGGAGCACAGCTCGCGCAGGGCGGCGAGGGGATCCTCGGGATTCTGGGCGAGGAGGTCGAAGAAACGCAGATCGGGCTCGACGTCGGAGTGGATCAGCAGCCGGGGCTGGCCCTCCTGCTCGCCGTAGCCGGTGCGCAGGGTCTCGTGCCGGCGGTGGATCTCGCCCAGGGCCCGACGCAGCACCGGGAGCTGCAGATCGCCTTCGACGGTGAAGGCCCGGGTGAGGTTGTAGAAGGGGCTCTCGGGCTCCAGGCGATCGAGGAACCACAGGCGTTGCTGGGCGAAGGAGAGGGGAAGCTCGGCGCCCCGGGGCGCCGGCCGTAGCGGCGGAATCGCCGCGCGGGCCGAGGCGTCGGAAGCTTCTGTCGCCGCGAGAAAGGCTCTCTGCTCCTCGCCCGGTGATCCATCGGCGGTTCCCAGGGCCTCGCCGCAGAGCTCGCTCAGGCCGGCGAGGTTGGGCGCGGCGTAGAAGGCGGCCACGTCGGGCCGCACGCCGAGGTCGCGCTCCAGCTGGTTGATCAGGCGGATGGCGTCGACCGAGGTCAGGCCCAGGGCGAGCAGGTCGGTCTCCGGCTCCACCTGGGAGATGTCGACGAAGTCGGCCAGGCGGCGCAGGATCCGCTCGTGCTCGGGCAGGGCGCCGGGAGCGGTGGCCGGAGCCGGGGCGTAGGCCGCGGGCTCCGGCAGGGCCTTGCGGTCGACCTTGCCGTTGGCGGAGAGCGGAATGGTCTCGAGGGCGGTGAAGGTCGCCGGTACCATGTAGGGCGGCAGGTGTCGGCGGGAGAGGTCGCGCAGCTCTTCTTCGAGGGCCGCGGCGCCCGCGGCGTCGAGGCCCGCGGTGCCGCCGTCGAGGGTGTAGTAGGCCGCCAGGCGCCGGCCGCCCGAGGGGCCCCGGGCGGCGACCACCGAGCTCGCCACCCGCGGATGCCGGCCGAGGGCGGATTCGATCTCGCCGAGCTCCACCCGGTAGCCCTGGATCTTGACCTGGGAATCCTCGCGGCCGAGGAACTCCACCTCGCCATTCGGCAGGAAACGACCGAGGTCCCCCGTGCGGTAGAGGATCTCGCCGTGCTCCGGATGCTCCACGAAGCTGGCCGCGGTGCGTTCGGGATCGCGCCAGTAGCCCTTGGCGACGCCGATACCGCCGATGTAGAGGTCTCCCGGCACCCACTCCGGCCGCGGCTCGAGGTTGGCGTCGAGCACGTGGATCGACTGGTTGGCCATGGGGTGGCCGTAGGGAATGCTCGCCCAGTGCTCGGGAACCTCCTCGATGGGGTAGAGGATCGACCAGATCGAGCCCTCGGTGGCGCCCCCCAGGCTGGTCACCCGGCTGCCGGGGAACTGCTCGCGAATGCGGTCGGGCAGGTCCACCGGAATCCAGTCGCCGGAGAGCATCACGGTGCGCAGGCTGGTGCCGGTCGCCTCGTCCCCTCGATCCTTCTGGCCTTCCGAGTATTCGACCAGCAGCTGCATCAGCGCCGGCACCGAATTCCACAGGCTCACCCGGTGCTCGGCGAGCAGCTCCGACCAGTGGGCGGGGTCCCGGGTGCCGGCGGCCTCGGGGAACACGATCGCCGCCCCCGCCGCCAGGGTGCCGAAGATGTCGTAGACCGAGAGATCGAAGGTCAGCGACGAGAGCGCCAACACGCGATCTCGTGGGCCGACGTCGAAACGTCGGTTGATGTCGAGCAGGGTGTTCACGGCGCCCCGGTGGTCGATCACCACTCCCTTGGGCCGGCCGGTGGAGCCCGAGGTGTAGATCACGTAGGCGATGTCGTCGCTCGTCGGGCGGCGTCCGAAGTCGGTCTCGATCGTCGCCGGGTCCGGCGGATCGGCGTCCACCGGCAGGGAGGCAATGCCGTCGGGCCACTCGAGGTGGTCCCGGAGCCAGGGCTGGGTGAGGGCCACCGACACGCCGCCCAGCTCGAGCAGCTGGTGGATGCGGCCGCCGGGGAATCCGGCGTCGATCGGCAGGTAGACGGCGCCGAGGTAGGAGGTGGCGAGCACGGCCACCGCCTGCTCCCAGCCCTTCTCCATCACCACCGCCACCACGTCGCCCGGCTCGACGCCGGATTCGTGCAGGCGGCGGGCCAGGGCCCGGGAGCGATCGCGCAGCTCGCCGTAGGAGATCTCGCGGCCCGGGGCGAAGATCGCGGGCGCCTCGGGCTGGCGCTCGGCGCACGCGGCGAAGAGGGAATCGAGCGTGGCAGCGGCCAGGTCTGCACCGGCGTCGCCACCCGTGAATCGCATCGCCGTGTCGTTGTAGCTCCGGCGGCGCTCGGCCTGGTCGGCGGGCAGGGGACACACGGAGGGGTCGTCCCAGGCGGCTTCGTCCTCAGCCGCCAGGTGCTCGACCATTGCCGAGTAGGTGGCGAACATGGCGTCGAGCAGGCCTTCGGGGAAGAGATCTTCCACCGCGTCCCAGCGGTAGGCCATTCCCCCGTCGGGGCTCTCGGCCAGCTGGTGGTCGAGCCACACCTGCGGTGTCTGGGTGATGTTGTAGGCCACGTCGCCCAGCTCGGTGAGGGCGGGCATGGACTCTTCTCGGGGACCGCCGAGGGCCAGGGTGCTGGTGAAGACCACCGGCATCGATACCTGGCCGCCGCGCTGCCGGGCGAGCTCGCGCAGCACCCGCACGCCGCTGACCAGGCGATGGTCGAGGTCGGCCCACAGCTGCTTCTGGATCCGCCGGCTGCGCTCGGTGAAGCTCTCCCGGGGCTCGAGGTCCACCTCGAGCAGCACCAGGGAAGTAAAGTCGCCGAGCAGGCGATCGATCTGCGGATGCAGGGGCAGGCGGTTGAAGAGGGTCAGGTTGAGGCTGAAGCGCGGCGACTTCGACCATCCGGCGAGGGCGCGGGAGAAGGCCGCCAGCAAGACCGCCGTCGGCGTCAGGCCGGCGGCGCCGGCCCGCTGCTGCAGGCGCTGCCAGGCGGCGGGCTCGAGCACCGCCCGACGGCGGGTGAAGCGAGGCTTCTCCAGGCTCGCGGGATTGCACGCCAGCGGCAGGTCCGGAGCTTCGGGAAAGGTGGCCAGTCGCCCGCGCCAGTACTCGAGCGCTTTGCGGTAGGCGGTGCTGCTCTCGAGCTCCTTCTCCGCCAACACGTAGTCGCGGAACGAGAGCTCGATCGGCGGCAGGGAGGCGCCGGGGTCGCGGTACAGGGTCACCAGGTCGCCGAAGAGCTTGAGGCCGCTCCAGCCGTCGAGGATCAGGACGTCGAGGCTGAAGTGCAGACGCACGATCTCGGGACCCTCTGCAACCTCGGCGCGTGGCAGGCGGCTGGCGCGGATGTCGAAGAGGGGCCAGCGGCTGGCATCGAAGAGCTGGTGCGACATCTCCTCGCGCATCCCCAGCAGTCGGGCCTCCGCCTCTTCGGCGGAGAGGCTCGACAGATCGAGCACGTGGACCTCGTAGGGCGGTACCTCTTCCAGGATCTGCTGGGTGGCGTCTTCGTGGAAGATCGCCCGCATCATGCCGTGGCGCTGGATCAGGGCGCGCAGGGTCGACTCGAAGCGGGGGATGTCGAGCTCGGGACAGTCGAGCTCGAAGTAGCCGTGGGTGCCGATATTGCCGAGATCGAACGACTGGCTGCGGCCTACCCAGTAGGCCTGCTGCACGTCGGTGAGCGGGAAGGGCAGGTGCTGCTCGTCGGGTGCGGGCACCAGGGTCGGCAGGGCCTCTTCCTCTTCCGGGTCGGCGGGTTTTGCGTCGCGCACCGCCTCGGCGAGCTCGGCGATGGTGGGGTGCTCGAAGAAGACGCCCGACGAGAGCTCGATGCCGAAGGCCCGTCCGAGCTGCACGGTGAGCTGGATGCCCGAGAGGGAGTGGCCGCCGAGCTCGAAGAAGTCGTCGTGCACGCCGATGTCGGCGATGCCGAGGATCGTGCTCCACACCCCGGCGATGGTGGCCTCGGTCTCGTCGCGCGGGGCGACGAAGTCGACCCCGAGGTCGGGCCGCTCGTGGTCGCCCCCGGCAGCGGTCGAGTCGGCGCTCTCCGGAGCGGCGGGTTGGAGGAACTTGTCGGCGCGGGGCTTCAGGTCGGTGGTCGAGACCAGCAGCTGGGTGGGCGGACCCATGGCCAGGATGTGGCCCATCAGCTCCACCCCCTCGGCGGGGCGGATGGCGAGATCGATCAGCTCGAGGGTGTTGCCCTCGGTCTCCTCGTAGACCCAGGCGTCGAAGTCGACACAGAGGTAGCGGGTGGAGCCGTCGCCGCGGCGGCGCGCGAGGCGCTGCACGTAGACGTCCTGGAAGTAGTTGGCGGCGGCATAGGCGCCGTAGGTGACGCCGCCGAGAATGGTCGACAGCGACGAGACGACCATCAGGAAGTCGAGCTCGAAGGGGCGCAGCAGGCGTTCGGCCAGGGGTAGACCCAGGGCTTTGGGCCGCCAGTGGGCCTCGCATTGCTCGCGGGTGCCGGTACCGATGGCGATGGCCGCCTGTTTGCCCATCTGGCCGGTGGCGAAGAGGGTGCCGTGGATGCCGCCGAAGCGCTGGCGAACGGCTTCGAGGCCCTTCTCCATGGCCGCCGGATCGGTGACGTCGGCGGCCAGGGGCATCACCTCGGCGCCGAGGCTCTCGAGGTGTCGGACGATCTCGATCTTGCGCCGCGTGCTCTCGCCGGTAGCGGGGTCGGCGAGCACCTCGTCCCACAGCTCCCGGGGCGGCGGCACGGTGCGGGTGGTGAGCACCAGCCGGATGCCTTTCCCGGCCCGCGCCAGGGCCTCGCCGAGCAGGCTGCCCATGCGGCCGAGGCCACCGAGAACGAGGTAGACGCCACCGTCTCGCACGCGGATCGGGTCGGCCGACGGAGTCGCTGCGAGGGGCTCGAACTCCTGGATCCAGCGGTGGCCGGCGCGGTAGGCGAGCATCGGCACGAAGGGCCGGGAACGGACCTCGGCGAGCAGGGAGTCGATCTCCTTGCCGGAGACCGGGACGTCTGTCGGCAGGTCGATGTGGCGGCAGGTGAGGTGTGGATACTCCTGCCCCACGACGCGGCAGAGGCCCGGCAGAGGGGCCTTGGCCGGTGAGACCTCTTCGTCGCCGAGCACCTGCTGCAGCTGGCTCGAGAGCACCAGGAGATCGGCCGGGCCTTCGCCCGGTGGCCGGTGGCCGAGAGCCCGGGCGAGGAAGAAGAGGCCGAGGAAGCCGTGGTCCTGGGCGGCGAGGAAGGTTTCGTAGGGAGCGTCTTCGTAGGTTTCGTCGTCGACCGTGGGCACGCTCCAGGCGTGCACGACCCGCCGGGGCACGAAGTCTTCCGCCCGCAGCTCGTCGAGCAATCTCTCGTAGTCGCCGGCCGCGGTCGGCGCGACGGTGAAGCGCCGCTCGCCGTGGGCCCGAAAGGCCGGGCCGGCCTCGACCACCGCCACCATCTGGCCGCGCTGCCGCAATCGCTCGGCGAGGCGCTGGCCGAGGTCGTCGGCGCTCAGCACCAGCCAGGCCTCGGAGTCTTCGGCTGTGGCCGGGGCCTCGAGCAGCGGGGCCCGGCGCCAGGAAGCGGCGTAGAGCCAGTCGGTCGGGTCGTCCTTCTTGCTCAGGTCGAGGGAGCCCTGGATCCCGCCTTCGCCCGGCTCGATCCAGAACCGCCGATGGTCGAAGGGATAGGTGGGCAGGGCCACCCGTCGGCGAGCGGGCCGGTCGTCCTGCCGGTAGCGGGTGTCGTCGAGGTCGACCCCGGCGAGCCACAGCCGGCCGATCCCGCCGAGGGCGTGGTCGAGATCGTGGCCGCGATCCTTGGGCGATCCGAGCAGGGGCTGGGCGGCGAGGTCGCGCCCGCCGGCCTGGCGCAGGAAGGTGGTGAGGGCGCGTCCCGGTCCGACCTCCACGTAGGCCCGCGACGGATCTTCGAGCAGCTCCCGGACCCCGTCGGCGAAACGCACGGCCCGGCGCAGGTGCTCGGCCCAGGCGTCGGGGCTCCGGGCGGCTTCGGCGGTGACCCAGGTGCCGGTGAGGTTCGAGAGGTAGGGGCGCCGCGGCGCATGCCGTTCGACCTTCTCCACCTCGGCGCGGAAGGCGTCGAGGATCGGCTCCATCCTCGCCGAGTGGAAGGCGTGGGAGGTGTGCAGCGGCCGCGCCTCGACCCCGGCCTCGGCGAGCTTCTGCGCGACGCCTTCGATGGCCTCGTCGGGACCGGACACGGTGAGCAGCGACGGGCCGTTGATCGCCGCCAGCTCCACCCCGTCGCCGAGGTAGGGCTCGATCTCCGCTTCCGGCAGGGGCACCGAGAGCATGCTGCCGCCGGGCAGGGAGTCCATCAGCCGCCCGCGGGCCGCCACCAGGGCGAGGGCGTCGTCGAGAGAGAAGACCCCGGCCAGGCAGGCGGCCACGTACTCACCGATGGAGTGGCCGACCATCGCTTCGGGCTCGAGGCCCCAGCTCTGCTCGAGCCAGCGGGCGAGGGCGTACTCGATGGTGAAGAGAGCGGGCTGGGCGCGGGAGGTGCGGGTCAGCTCCGCGGCGGCCTGCTCGCGCTCCGCCTCTTCCGGGTAGAGCAGCCGGCGTAGATCGAAGCCCAGGTGCGGCTCGAGGATCTCGGCGCAGCGGTCGACCTCGGCGCGGAAGTGGGGCTCGTGCCGGTAGAGCTCCTCCCCCATGCCCGGGTGCTGGGCACCCTGGCCGGGAAAGAGGAAGACCAGGGGCCGACCGGTTTCTTCGACGCCGCGGGTCGCGACCTTCTTGGGGTCGAGCTCGCGCAGCTCCGCGGCCGTCTCACCCGCATCACCGCGGCCGACCAGCACCCGCCGGTGGCGCTGGTGCACGCGGCCGACGTGCAGGGTGTGGGCCACGTCGTCCATGGCGAGCTCGGAATGGGCTTCGAGGAACTCGGCGAGGTCGGCGGTGGCGCGGTCGAGCACCTCGCGGGAGCGGGCGGAGAGCAGCAGCAGGCGGCAGACCTCGGCCGCGGCGGGCTCCGACTCGAGCCGCGGCGGCTCTTCGAGCACCACGTGGGCGTTGGTGCCACCGAAACCGAAGGAGCTCACGCCGGCCCGGCGCGGCCCTTCGCTCGCCGGCCAGGGGATGAGCTGGTGGTTGACGAAGAAGGGGCTCGACTCCAGGTGCAGCTCCGGGTTGGGCGCCCGGAAATGCAGGGTGGCCGGCACTTGCCGGTGGTACACCGAGAGCACCGCCTTGGCGAAACCGGCGATGCCGGCGGCGGTGTCGAGATGGCCGAGATTGGTCTTCACCGAGCCGAGGGCGCAGAAGCCGCGGTCGTCGGTGCCGGCGCGGAAGGCCCGGGTGAGGGCCGCCACCTCGATGGGGTCTCCCACCGCGGTGCCGGTGCCGTGGGCCTCGATGAAGGTGATGGAGCGCGGGTCGACCTCGGCCATCAGGTGGGCGGCGCGGATCGCCCGCACCTGCCCTTCGACGCTGGGGGCGGTGAAGCTGGCCTTGCGCGAGCCGTCGTTGTTGATGGCGGAGCCCTTGATCACGGCGTAGATCGTGTCGCCGTCGTCGATCGCCTCGTCGAGGCGTTTGAGCACCGCCAGGCCCACGCCGTTGCTGGCCACCGTGCCGTGGGAGTCGGCGTCGAAGGCGCAGCAGCGGCCGTCGGGCGAGCGCACGTCGCCGGGGTGGTGCAGGTAGCCCGAGCGCTGGGGCTCGCGGATGGTCACGCCACCGGCCAGGGCGAGGTCGCAGGAGCCGCCGAGCAGGCCCTGGCAAGCCATGTGCACCGCCACCAGGGACGTGCTGCAGGCGGTCTGCACCGCCACCGCCGGGCCTTCGAGGTCGAGGCGGTGGGCCACCCGGGTGGTGAGGAACTCGCGGCCGTAGGAGATCCGCCGCTGGGAGATGTCGGTGGTGGCGAGAATGTCGGGCCGCGACGCCACGTTGATCTCGTGGTAGCCGCTGAAGTAGGCACCCGCGTAGACCCCGACATTGCCGCCTCGCGGCCGGTAGCCGGCATGCTCGAGGGCGGTCCAGGCACATTCCAGGAACAGTCGGTGCTGGGGATCGAGGAGCTCGGCCTCCCGCGGCGAGAAGCCGAAGAGGCCGGCGTCGAAGAGATCTTCCCCGTCCACCACGCCGGCCGCCTTCACGTAGTTCGGCTTCTGGAAGGTGCTCTTGGAGATTCCCGAGGCCAGGAGCTCCTCGTCGGTGAGCTCCCGCACCCCGCTACGGCCTTCGCGCAGCAGCTCCCACAGCTCCTCGGGAGAGTCCGCTCCCGGGAACCTCAGGGCCAGGCCGATGACGGCGATTTCGAGTCCGGTGTACTCCGTGCTCATTTCAGCGTGCTTCCACCGTGGCCCGTGCCTTGCGCCGCTGGCGCATGAGGCGGTTGCGTCCGAGCTCCGCCTTCTGGCGGCTCCGGTCGTCCGATTCCGGTGTGGCGGTGCTCTCGCCGAGACGGTCGAGATACCGGGCCAGGCCGCGGAGATCGGGATGCTCGATCAGGTCGACGATCCGGACGTCGTGGCCGAGATCCTGCTGCAGCTGCAGCTTGACCTGGGCCAGGAGCATGGAATGGCCGCCGAGATCGAAGAAGCTGTCGTCGCGCCCGATCTCCTCGACCGGCAACACCCCGCGCCAGATCTCCGCCACGGCTTTCTCCGTGGCGTTGCCCGGAGGTGTGCGTTTCTTCGGCTCGCTCGCCGGTAGGGCTCGTTCCATGAGGGCTTTGCGGTCGACCTTGCCGCTGGAGTTGAGCGGCAGGCTCTCCTCGCGCACGAAGGAGCCGGGCACCATGTACTCCGGAACCTGGCGGCGGAGAGCGGTGCGCAGGTCGGCCTCTGCGGCCTTGCCGACGACGAAGGCCACCAGCTGACCCTGGGCGGCTTCGTCTTCGGGTCGGTGCAGGACCACCGCCACCTCGCTCACCCCGGGCTGGGCCCGCAGAATCGACTCGATCTCGCCGAGCTCGATGCGCAGGCCCCGGAGCTGCACCTGGCGGTCGATGCGGCCGAGGAACTCCAGCCGACCATCGGCCAGGCGTCGCACCAGGTCGCCGGTGCGGTAGAGCCGCGCCCCGGGCTCGGACGCCGCGGGGTTGGGCACGAAACGTTCGGCGGTGAGGGCCGGGCGGCCGAGATAGCCGCGGGCCAGGCTCGTGCCCGCGAGGCAGAGCTCGCCCGGCAGGCCGACGGCTACGGGCCGGAGCCGGGAATCGGTTACTGCCGCTCCCACGCCGTCGATCGCCCGGCCGAGGTCGGGGCGTCCGTTGCCTTCGCTCTCCACCGGTCCGGAGAGGGCCACCACCGCGTTCTCGGTGGGGCCGTAGTTGTTGATCAGGCGGCTCGGAAACCCCGCGGGGGGGCGTCGGCGCAGCTCGTCACCCCCGGTGAGGATCTGTCGCGGCAGGCCCCGGGGCGGATCGGGGAGCTCGAGCAGCGCCTCGGCCAGTGGGGTGGGCAGAAAGGTGAGGTCGACCTTCTGCTGCACCAGCCACGAGCGCAGGGAGTCGCTGGCGGCGAGGGTTTCGTCGTCCGGGAAGCAGAGGGTGGCACCGGCGGCGAGGGTCGGCCAGACCTCCCACACCGAGGCGTCGAACGAGACCCGCGCCAGCTGGGTGCAGCGGTCTCCCGCCGTGACCTCGAAGGCCCGCAGATGCCAGTCGACGAGGTTGCACAGGGCCCCGTGCGGCACCGCCACCGCCTTCGGGCGACCGGTGGAGCCCGAGGTGTAGATCAGGTAGGCGAGGCTCTCGGGCCGGGCCTCGGGCAGAGGCACGAGGGGAGGCTGCGCCGCGAAGGTCGCCGCGTCGTCGATCGGCAGCACCGAAGAGGCGATGGACAGCTGTCGCGCCATGGACCCGGCCCGCTCGCGAGTGGTGATCACCACCCGGGCCTCGGCATCTTTGAGCATGAGCTCCAGCCGGGCGCCCGGCAACGAGGGGTCGAGGGGCAGGAAGGCGCCTCCGGCCCGCAATACCGCGAGCTGCGCCACCACCAGGTGGGGCGAGCGGCCGAGCAACACGCCGACCCGCGACTCGGGACCGACCCCGG
>CAZMEL010000206.1:0-14051 GCA_964565225.1 uncultured Thermoanaerobaculia bacterium
GCCGACGCCTTCGCCAACAGCGTGGCCCTCGCCCGCCGGGCCGAGGAGCGGGGCCGCCAGCACGAGGCCGGCACCTCTCTCGACGTGGCGCTGGGCCGACTCGGTGCCCTCGAAGGCCAGGTCGACGCGACGGAGCAAACCCTCGCCGGCCTCCCCGACCGACGCCAGGAGCTGGAGCGCCTCGCCGAGAGGCTGGAGTCCTCACCGGGAAGCTCCGGCAACATCTACGATGGCGTCCGCGAGAGGCTCACCATCTGCCACCAGGAGTCGAAAACCATCGACGGTTACTTCCTGGCCGGCGAGGTCGCCGATCTCTCGGGCCTCGACCGCTGCCTCGAAGACCTGGAGGAAGGTATCGGCTTCGCGCGCGGTTTCCGCCACCTGACCCACGTGGTGCTGCCATGGGCCTTCGCCGGCCTGCTGCTGCTCTTCGGCCTCGTTCTCCTCTGGCTGCAGCGGCGACGGCGAGATCGAGCCCGCGGCCAGATGTTGGAAGAGCTCGAGATCTGGCAGACCAAGCTCTCGGCGGCGGCGGAACGGCTGCTCGAGATCGAGCGCCAGTACCCGCTCTACTTCGCCACGGGCGCCCTGCGCTGGACCGGGGCCAGCCAACCTCTCGACCAGAGCTGTGCCGACGTGGTCAACCGCCTCTACCTCCTCTACTCCAGGGCCTACGAGCTGTTGGGCGAGGCCCAGGACCGGGCCGCGCGCGCCCGAGGGCTGCGCGCGGCGCCCTACGAACGGATCTACCAGCTGCTACGCGAGACCCCGGTGCGCTTCGAAACCGGTTCGCCGCCCTCGGAGCAGGACCACCGCCGAATCTTCCTGCCGCTGACCGAGGAGTACCAGGGCACGGCCCGGGATCTTCTCCAGGATCTCGATTCCACCTATGGCCGGGCGATCGACCACCTGGAAGAGGTCACCGAGATCGACCGTCGCATGCGCGACCTCCTCGAGGAGGTGGAAGCGGCCGCCTCCGAGACCCTGGCGAGCTGCAGCGCTCGCGAAGCCCTGGGCCTGCCCGCCGTCCACCTTCTCGCACTCCTCGATCCCGAGCTCGCCCGTCGCGACGAAGCCCGGGGGCCCCTGCGCTCCGACCCCCTCACCGCCATCGAGTCGCTCGCGAGCTGCCGCGAGCAGCTGGCGGAGATTCGCCGCCGCGGCGAGCTCGGAAACGAAACCGTGGAGGCGATCCGCGGGCCGTTGCGCGAGCTGTCGACGCGCCTCTCCGAGCGCCTCGAAGAGCTCCGCGGCCAGGGCTTCCGGGTGCGAGAGCCGGGGTTCCAGCCCGATCTCCGCCTGACCCGGGCCCACGACCAGGCCGAGCGGGTAGTCGATCTGGTGGACTCGGGCCGCGAAGACGAGGCCCACGCGCAGCGGGTCGACCTGCAGAGGGGACTGGAGGAGCTGCGAGACCAGCTCGAGGCCAGCGCCTCGGCCCGCGACGGCGTGCCCGCGGAGCTGGAAGAGATTCGCCGCCGGACCCGGGACCTGGGAAACCGGATTCCCGAAGCTCGAGAGCACCTGGAAGTCCTCCGACACGACCATGCCCCGGCAGCCTTCGGCGCCGAGTCCGACAACCTGGAAGCGCTCGAGGACGTGCTCGCCCGACTCGAGGAATGGCATCGACACATCGCAGAAGACCACCGGCAAGAGCTGTATCTCTCGGCCCTGGCGGATCTCGACACCTGCGACGATCTCCTGGTGCGCGGCAACCAGCTGGTCGACGAGATCGTCGAGATTCGCTCCGCCCTCGAGCAGGCCCGCCAGACCTCTCGCGATCTGAGCCGGACTCTCTCCGGGCAGCTGGACCGCCTGCGAGACACCGGCCTCGAGACTCCCGGCCTCGGGGAAGAGCTACGCCGTGCTCTGGGGGAGGCCGAGAGTGAGGCCCGGCAGGCGCTGGCTCGCATGGAGCAACCGCTGCCCCACTGGCTGGAGATCGCCGCCGCCGCGGAGGATGTGCGGCAATGGTTGGAGCGCCTGTTGGACCGCGCCGATGCCGAGCTCGGGGCCTTCGCCGCGGCCCGTTCGCTCGCCACCCGGCTGGAGGGCGAGACCTCGTCGCTCCGCAATCAGGTCGAGCGCGAGACCCGCGACCGGACCCACGTGCACCACGCCGTGGACGAGGTCGCCTCTCGCCTCGAGGAATGGAACCGAGAGCTGAACGCCGACCGCCTGGGAGGGAGCGAGCTCCTCGCTCTCGGCGGTGAGGTGGAAGATCGCCTCGGTTGGGCCCGAGGCGTCTTCTCTACCGAGATGGACACCGTCCGCCATGCCGAGTCGGAAATCGCCGCGCTGCGCTCCTTGCTCGACCGGGAGGACCGGCGCAGCCTCGGTTATGGCGTGGTCGTCGACTGCCGGGAAGGTCGCCGCGCCCTGACGGAGCTGCGCTCGCTGCGCAGCTCCCGGGAATGGGAGCTGATTCTCCAGCGCGCCCCGGAGGCGGTTCGCTCGGTGGAGCTCGAGGTGCGCGAAAGGCGGCGGGAGGCGGAGCGGCGGGAGGAGGCGGAGCGGCGCCGGATCGCCCGAGAGCGGGCCGCCGCCGCCGCGGCAGCCGCAGCCAGGGCCGCCGCCGCTGCTGTGGCCAGCAGCCGCAGCAGCCGCTCGAGCAGCCGCAGCTCGTCGGGATGGAGCCGGTCGTCTTCCTCGAGCTTCGGACGCTCGGGCGGCTCCAGCTTCCGTTCCAGCAGCCGCTCCGGCGGCAGCAGCTGGTGAACGAGACGAGGGGCCGAAGACCCTCGCCGGGGTGAGGGTCCTCCCGGACGCGGATCCTTCTTCGTCCCGATCGGGACGATTTTACTGGCGCACGGGCTTCGAACCCCCACCGGGCGAGCCGAGCCCCGCCTCGACCCGGGAAGACGGCGCCGAGCTCACCGATCCTTCAGATACCGCTCCTCCAGCACCCGCCGGTGGTGGATCTCGTGGCCGACGATGATGTACGGAAAGGTCCGCACGGTGAAGGGAAAGCCACTCGCCGTACCGGTGCGGGCCGCGGCCGCGGCGTCGAAGCTGGCGAAGAGGGCAAGGCTGCCCTGGCGTACGGCTTCGAGTTCGTCCAACAAGGACTTCAGGGTGCGATCGTCGGTGTTGTTGGCCTCGGCATAGAGATCCTGATCCATCTCCGGCAACGCCGCGGGGTCGGTCCGCGCCATGCTCAGCGCCCGGTACGTGAAGACCCGCTCGGTATCCACCATGTGGCCCACCACGTCCTTCACCGTCCACTTGCCGGGCTCGTAGCGGTAGTCCCCTCGGCTCTCGGGAACGGCCCGTAGGGTCTGAAGGGTCTGCTCGAGAGTGTCCCGCAGAAGATCGAGGATATTGCCTTCCGGCACCTGATCGATGTAGAGACGGTAATAGGCGTTGTGCTCGGACGGCTCCGGCCGTACCAGGAAGGGGTGACTCATGTCTGGCGCTCCTCTATCTCGGATCGGCTCCGAAGACTCGCTCCGGAGACCCTTGGTTTCAGCCCGTCGACGCTATACTGCTGGCCGGCGGGCCGCCAAGGTCCAATTCGAGCGTCTCCGGAGCGGCCAATTGCAGCCGGCGGAGCCTGCGGCAGCGCTCGATTCCCTGCCGGCCCTTGATTCACCGGCCGGATTCCGATAGAAACCGCCGGTCCACTTCACGCCGATCGGTTCTCTTCGAAGGGCTCGTTCCCGCTCCGATTCCTACTCGACAACCATGAAAATCCAACTGGTCCGACTCTATGATTATCGCGATCTGATCGTCGCCCTGGTGTTCCGCGAGCTCAAAGTGCGCTATCGCCGCTCGGTGATCGGCTTCATGTGGTCGATGCTGCAGCCCCTGCTGATGATGATCGTGCTGCAGTTCGTCTTCAGCACCCTCTTCACCATGGAGCTCCGGGGGACCGGCATCCGCAGCTATCCGGTCTATGTGCTGGCGGGAATCCTGTTCTGGAATTTCTTCTCGCAGAGCATCCTCACCTCGATGAACAGTCTCCGGGCCAACGCCAACATCCTGCAGAAGCTCCCGGTCCCCATGGCTGCCTTCCCGGTGGCGGCGGTGCTCTCAGGGCTGGTCAACCTCCTGCTCGCGCTGATTCCGCTCGTCGGCCTGTTGATCGCCCAGGGTCATCCTCTCGGCTACCAGCTCTTCTTCCTGCCCGTCCCGATTCTGCTCGCGGCCATGTTCACCCTCGGAGCCGGGCTCCTGCTGGCGCCCCTGTCGATCTTCTTCACCGACGTGGTCGAGATGGTCAACGTCTGCCTGACGCTGTTCTTCTACCTCACGCCGATCATCTATCCCAAGACCATCGTCTCCGACCATCCGTTCTATTGGGTGATTCGATTCAACCCCATCCGCTCGATCCTCGAGATCTTCCGCGACCCGATCCACCTGAGCAAGATTCCGCCTCTCAGCCATCTCTCGGTGTCGCTGGCAATCGCGGTAATCGCCCTCGGGCTCGGGGCCTGGGTCTTCCACCGGGCCAGCGACCGGATTCCGTTCTACATCTGAGACCGAGAACGGAGACGAGAGAATGCCGGAACCGGTCATCCAGATCGAGAATATGTCCCTCTGCTACCGCCTGGCGACGCAGAAGGTCGGCTCGCTCAAGGAGTACCTGATCCACTTCCTGCGCGGCTCGTTGGAATACCAGCAGCTGTGGGCCTTGAAGAAGATCGATCTCGAGGTGGGCAGCGGCGAGATCGTCGGTGTGGTGGGGCGCAACGGCGCCGGCAAGAGCACTCTCGCCAAGGTGATCACCGGAGTGCTCAAGCCCACCGAGGGGAGCTGCCGGGTGCGGGGCACGATCTCACCGATCCTCGAGCTCGGCACCGGCTTCGACTACGAGCTCACCGGCTACGAGAACATCTACCTCAACGCCCTGCTCCTGGGCCGGCAGCGCAAAGAGGTCGACGAACGGGTCGACGAGATCATCGAGTTCAGCGGCCTGCACGAGTTCATCCACTCCCCGGTGCGCAACTACTCCACCGGGATGATGGCCCGCCTGGGATTCGCCGTGGCCACCGGCTGGGTGCCCGACGTGTTGATTCTCGACGAGGTTCTGGCGGTGGGAGACGTACGGTTCGTGTCCCGCTGCCACCAGCGGCTGAGAGAGTTTCGCAGAGCCGGCACCACCATCGTGCTGGTCTCCCACAGCCTGCCGGAGATCGTCAAACACTGCTCGCGCTGCCTGTGGATCGACGAGGGTCTGCTGAAGGCCGACGGCGATCCGCAGGGCATCCTGGGCGACTACATCGAAGACGCCGACCTGCCCGCGGATCTCGCCGCCGAGGAGCTCTCCGCCACCCAGCTCGACGCCGAAGAGCCCACCGAGGTCGCCGCCGTCAAGGCGGAGTGAACACCCTCGAGGCGGCGCACGAAGTCCGCGAACCCGTGCTCTCGCTGCAGGAGCTTCCGCCCCGCGGAGGCCAGACGGGAGCCGAGCTCCGGGTCGACCGCCAGCCGCGCGACAGCCGCCGCGAGCTCCGGCTCCGAGCGGGCGATCAGGAGCTCCCGCCCATCCACCACGTCCAGTCCTCGGGCGGCTGCAGGAGTCGCCACCACCGCCACGCCCCGGGCCCAGGCCTCGAGAATCTTCATCCGCACTCCCGAGGCCACCGACAGGGGCACCACCAGGATGCTTCCGCGGGGAAATGCCTGGCGGCTGTCGTCCGGCGAGGCATGCCCCTCGATTCCCTTCTCCGGCAGGCTCTCGACGCCGAAGACGTGCAGGCGAGCCCCCGGCACCTCGGCCCGGATCAGAGGCCAGGTGCGATCGATGAACCTGTCGGCTCCGGAACGGTTGGGACGCCAGCCGGCGCTGCCGAAGAGAACGATCGGCGGCTCGCCCGACAGGGGCACGGAGCCGGAAGCCAGGCAACCTTCGAAGGGAGCCGGTACATGCAGCACCGAGCGACCGGACAGCGTTTCCAGGCGGTCGCGATCTTCGCGGGTCAGCGCCAGGGTCGCCGCCGCCTCTCGCACCGCTCGACCCTCGAGCGCTGCCAGACGCCGCGCCTCGAGTCGCAGCCAGTACCGCAGAGGTGGCGGGGTCTCCTCGGCGGTAGCCGCCCAGAGGTCGCTCTCTACGTTCTGCGCCCGCCAGACGCTCGGAAGCCTCGAGGACGCGGGCAGAGCCGCCACAGCCTGGACCTGCTCCGCCACGGCGAGGTCGAAAGGCTCTCGCTGCACCAGCTCACGTACCTTGGATCGCACCGCAGAGGAGCGGTGGCGAACGGCCGTCCAGGGCTCGCGACGAGCCAGCGCCCACAGAGCCGTGAGCGCCCGCGGGGGGCGCCGAGCGGCGACCAGCTCCGGGTGGCAGAGCTCCCGGAGAGCTCCGGTCGCCTCGGCGCGCGAAGAGTCTGCGCAGGGCGCCACCAGGGTGACCCGATGCCCGGCGTCGGCCAGGGCCCGCAGGCTGTTCGACAACAGCAGCCGTCCACCGTCGATCGGCGGCCAGGGAGCTTTTGTGGCGATCCAGAGAAAATGCATATATTCTGCTTTTCAGGCCCGGGCTGCACCGACCGTTCGGCCCTCGCCCTCCGGGTCGAGGACGTTATACCATCAGTGCTCTCGGAATCCGCCAGCCACCATGGACCGCGAGAGCCCCCGCCCGCGAATTCTTCACCATAGCCACCCATGGAGCTCGAACGATGAGATCAGCCTCTCCACTCCGTCGCCCGCTCTTCCACCTGCGCCTCGCCTTCGGCGTGCTGTGTTTGATGGGAGCCCTCGTCGCGATACCGACCCGAGCAGACGACGGCCCCGAGGCTCCTGCGGGGAAGCCGCAGACCCCGCCGGAATCGTCGGCCGGAGCAGCCGCCGAGACGGAAGAAGCCGACGCGGCCGCCGAAACCGGCGCCGACGGCACCAAGGCTGCCGGCGAGACGCCTCCCGCGGGCCCACCCCGGGCTACCCGCGCTCGGGCCAGGAAGGCCTGCAGAGGGGGCTGGATCGCGGACGACGGCTCCGCCGATGCCGGCTACGGATTCGTGCCGAGCGCCCGAGAAGGTATCTACGTGCAGCAGATCCGGAGCGAAGACCTCCCGTCTCGCCGCCTCGACGAAGTCTGTGTCTGCCTCTACAAAGGGCTCTTGCGGCGTCGGGCAGACTTCGACATCGTGTTCTACGAAGACCAGAACGGCCGGCCCGCCGCCGAGCCCTATGCCAGCCTTCCCGCTCGCGCCCGGATCGAGGCCCGGAAATTTCGTGAGGCCGAGCACTTTTTCCAGGTCGATGCCTCGGAGGTGGAGATTCCCGAGGGAAGCTCCTTCGTCGGCGTGCGCTGGGACCCCAAAGAACAGTTCCACCTGTTCATCTGCGGCGACAAGACCGAGACGACGGAAGCTCGCAAGGGTTTCTTCACCGAGGACCGGGCCAAGTCCTGGACCGATCTCGCAACCACCCGTGATCCGATGTTCAAGGAGCACCGCGCGCTGATGGTCCGGGTCCGGGGCCAGGAGCCGCCAGAAGAAGGAGCGGCCGACGGCTCACCGCCACCTGCGGTCGCCCCTGGCACACCCGACGAAGGTTCGGAGCCTTCTACCCTACCGGCGGGCGGAGGGATCTGACCACCTTGCCCGACCGCCTGCGCCGGGTGCTGCGCGCCGCCGAGCTGGTCATCGTATTCTTCGGCCTCCCGACCCTTTTCTGGCTCGGGATCCTTCCCCTCCGAGTTCTCACCACCCTCTGGACCTTCGCCGTGGTGGGCGCGTTCCTGCTCGCCCGCGACCCGGCCTTCGATTCCACGGGGTGGCTCCGGGTCCGGAGCCCGGGATCGGGCGCCCGTCAGATCTTCCTCCGGTTCTTCGTCTGCGCCGGGCTGCTCGCCTTCACCTGCTGGTGGCTCGATCCTCCCTGGTTCCTCGGCCTGATCCGGGAACGCCCCGGCCTCTGGGCCCTGATCATGATCCTGTATCCGATCCTCTCGGTCGTGCCCCAGGGCATCATCTACCGGGTCTTCTTCATCCATCGATACCGGGAACTGGTACCCGCAGGAGCGCCGATGGTCGCAGCGAGCGCTCTCGCCTTCGCGTATTCCCATATCGTCTTCGACAACCTGGTAGCCCCGGGGCTGACAGCGATCGGCGGACTGCTCTTCGCCCAGACCTATGATTCGACCCGTTCGGGAACCCTGGCCTCGATCGAGCACGCGCTCTACGGTTGTCTGGTGATCACTCTGGGCATGGGTCATTTCCTCTTTTATCGGGGTGGGTGAGAGGGGTAGACTGCGAGGAGCTTCGACCTCTCAGATCCCCCGCGCCGCTGGAGATTGGTTCATGGATCTCTCGAACCCAAGATTCGTTCTGCTCTCACTCCTCCTTCTCGCCGTTGCGAGCGGGCCTCCACTCCGGGCCGAGGGTGTGCAGGACGGAATCGTGGCGGGCGAGGTGGTCGACGCTTCCGGTCGCCCCCTGCCCTCGGTACGGATCTTCCTCGAAGGCCCCCAGACCCGGCGGGAGACCACCAGCGACACCGACGGCCGATTTCGTTTTCCCGCCCTTCCCATCGGCAACTACACCGTGACCGCCGATCTGCTGGGGCTGGAGGCGCGAGAGACGAACCTCCCCGTCTACATCGCCAAGACCACCGAGGTCGTCCTGCGGCTCGAGGAAACCGAGGATCTCGACCCGGCCGACCTTCCCACGACCCGTGAATTGATCCAGGTGCTCGCCGTGGCGCCGATCATCGACCGCTTCGAGACTCGCGTGGGCTCCAGCGTCGGCCGCGAGTTCCTCGACGAGATCCCACTCGAAAGGGCCTACCAGAGCGTCTCTCAGCTGCTGCCCGGTGTCGCCGGGGGAGGTGACGGGAACCCCAACGTCAGCGGTTCCCTGCGAAGCTTCAACCTCTTTCTGGTCGACGGTGTCGACACCACCGACCCCACCACCGGTCTCTTCGGTCTCAATCTCAGCTATGAAGCCGTCGAAGACGTCGATGTCACCACCGCCGCTCCGCCCACCGAATACGGTCGGGTCTCCGGTGGAGTGCTCAACGTGGTCACCCGCTCCGGCAGCAACGAGTTCCTCGGCAGCGTCCGCTGGCTGCTCACCAACAATCGGTGGAACGGAGACTTCTCGGATCCCTCGCCGCACCTGGAGCCCGAGCTCGCCGCCGCCAACCGCGGCACCGACGACCTCGACAATACCCTGGCGGCCACGCTAGGCGGACCGATCACCCTCGACAAGGTCTGGTTCTTCGCCGCCTTCGAGCAGAACAACGCCACCTTCAACCGCCCGACCCTGGCGGCCGGCGACTGGAATCAGGATCTCGACCTGCGCTCCAGCACCCTGAAGCTGAACTGGAAGACGAACGAGCGCAATGCCTTCGCCATCCAGTCCAACGCCGACTCCGCCAGCTTCAACGGCTTCAGCCCCTTTGATCGAGCACCGGGAGAGAACCGCATCTCCCCACTGCCCGTGGTCTTCGACGACCGCGCCGTCGACCCCCTGCCCGGCGACACCTTCGCCCTCGAGCAGCGCACCCAGGACGGCGAGTTCTACAAGCTGGAGTGGGGCGGCACTCTCTACCGGAAGCTCAACGTCACCGCCGCGTTTGCGGCACAGAATCGCACTCTCGGACGCGGGCCCCGCAATCGCCGGGGGCTGACCGCCGATGCTCCCCACTTCGCCGCTCTTCCCTTCGACTTCCGGGCCGGCGACGACCTGACCTTCGCGGTGTTCAACGGAGCCACCGCGGTGGGCGAGGAAGAACGGCGTCGTGACCAGGCCAATGTCACCGCCGATTCCTTCCGCCGCCTCGGCCGATACGACCACGTCCTGCGCTTCGGCTTCGACTTCCAGCGCACTCGTTCCTCGCAGAACCTCACCTTCGCCGGGCAGAGCGGTATCGACCGGGCCAGCGGCCGCCAGGTCAGGGGTCAGCTCTTCGTCGATCGGGACCGCCGCCCGGCCTGTGTCTTCGAAGGCCGCTGCACCGACTTCGACTCCACCACCGGCGAGTTCCAGCCGTTCGCCCTGTTCAACTTCTGGGAGCGAGAGACCCAGGAGACCGAAAAACGGATCCTCTCCCTCTTTTTCAACGACTCGATCTCCTTCGGCCGCTGGCTGGTCAGCGCCGGCATTCGTTTCGAGTCGGTGGCCGGAGAGAACGACTCGGGATTCCGCCTCGTGGCCCACGATTCCATCGCTCCCCGGCTGGGTGTGAAGTTCGATCCCAAGGGCGACGGCAAGGTGTTGCTCGGAGCCACCTACTCCCGTTTCTTCGAGCCCTTTCTGCAGTCCTATCTCGACGACTTCGCCCGACTCCAGCTCTTCTCCGGCTACTCCGAATATCGCTGGGCCGACGCCAGCTTCCCCGGTTGCGCCAGTGCCGACCCCACCGATCTCGATTCGTTCTGCTGGTTGTTCGAGGATCAGCAGCGTCTGGTCAATCAACAGCAGGCGGCGCCGAACCCTGATCTCGACCGCACCTCGGTGGAAGAGCTGGTGGTCAGCTTCGAGCGCCAGCTCACCAGCTCCACCGCCCTACGGCTCAGCTGGGTCCAGCGCGACTGGCGCGACCTCTGGGACGATCTCTTCGGCTTCACCGGGCCCAACAGCGAGGTGGGTGCCACCACCGTGGAGAATCTCGAGGAGGCCGAGCGCAGCTACCAGGCCATCCAGCTGTTGGTGCAGAAGCGTTTTGCCAACCGCTGGCAGCTACTGGGCACCTACACCTGGAGCGAGGCGGAAGGAAATCTCTTCCAGGCCACGGGCCTCGCAACCTTCGCCGACTTCACCGAGACCACCGACCTCAACCTCGTCAACCGCTTCGGCCCCGCTCCCTTCGACCGCACCAACCAGCTGCGGATCTTCGCCAACTACCAGACCCAGATCGGGCGCCAGCACCTTTCCTTCGGCTCCGCCTTCCGCTACCAGGACGGCACTCCCTACCAGGCCGAACGCTTCGAAGCGCTCGGAGTTCGCTTCGTCACTCCCCGGGGCTCCGAGCGCCTGGAAGAGCTCTGGCAGCTCGACCTCAGCGCCTCGATCGACATTCCCGTCACCCGGGAGGTGGAGATCGAGGTGGAGCTCGAAGCCTTCAATCTGACCAACGAGCAGAGCCGTATCGGAGCAGAGACCGATCTCGACAGCGGAATCTTCGGGCTCCCCCGCTCGATCGCGGATCTGCAACCGCCTCGAACCGTACGCCTGACCCTGGGTCTGCGCTTCTGAAAACCGAGCCGAGCTGAGAATTTGAGTTCCGGTAAGAAAAACGTCACCGAGCTGCTCACCGCCTGGCGCCGCGGGGAGAACGAGGCCATGGAGCAGCTGTTGCCCCTGGTCTACAACGAGCTCCGCAAGCTCGCCCGCGGATACCTCCGCAAGGAGCGCCACGACCATACGCTGCAGCCCACCGCGCTGGTGCACGAGGCCTATCTGCGAATGGCCGACCAGGGAAATCCCCAGTGGCGCGACCGGGTCCACTTCTACGGCATCGCCGCCCGGGTGATGCGCCAGATCCTGGTGGATCACGCCCGCTCCCACTCCGCCGGAAAGCGGGGTGGCCACGCGATCAAGGTCACCATCGACGAGACCACCGACGTGCCCGATCCCCGGGCCACCAATCTGCTGGTGCTCGACGACGCCCTCGAACGTCTCGCCGCCCTCGATCCGCGCAAGGCGCGAATCATCGAGCTGCGGTTCTTCGGCGGCCTGACCATCGAAGAAACCGCTGAGGTTCTCGAAGTCTCCACACCCACGGTGATCAACGAGACCCGCAAGGCGAGAGCCTGGCTCTACCAGGAGACTGCGCCGACCCTGCGTGGAGCAGAGGGCGGTTCCACCGATGGATCCTGAGCGCTGGCGGGTCGTCGAGGAGCTCTTCGACCGCGCCCTCGAGCAGCCCGAAGAGCAACAGACGAGCTTTCTCGAACGAGCAACCGAAGACGATCCCACTCTCTTCGAAGACGTGTTGCGCCTGCTCGATGCCGATCGCGAAGCCAACTCGGGCACCGAGGAATTCATCGGCAGCGTGATCTTCGACAGCACCGATCTGCTGGAAGAGATCAAGGAAGCCAAGATCCGATCGGGGAGCTTTCCCGGCTACGAGCTGCTGGAGAAGATCGGCGAGGGTGGCTTCGGGGTGGTGCATCGCGGGCAGGATCTCAACCTCAACCGCGAGGTCGCGATCAAGATCTGCACCTCGGCGGACGAGACGATCCGCGAGCGGTTCTACCGCGAAGCCCAGATCTCCGCGCAGCTCCAGCACCCGAACATCACCACCATCTTCGCCCTCGGCCCCGCCGACCGGATCCCCCCCTTCTTCGTCCAGGAGCTGCTCAGCGGTGAGGATCTGAGCGAAAAGGTCGAGCGCAAGGCGCCCATCGATCTGCAGACTCGCCTCGACTATCTCCTGCAGATCGCCCAGGGGCTCGATCACGCCCACCAGGCCGGCGTGCTGCACCGCGACGTAAAGCCGGGAAACATCCGCGTCCTCGACGACGGACAGATCAAGATCCTCGATTTCGGCATCGCCCGCCTGGAAGAAGAGCAGAGCCCGATCACCACCGAGGGCATGGCCGTGGGCACCGTGGGGTACCTCTCCCCCGAGCAGCTCGAAGGGGCCGATGTCGACCGCCGGTCGGACATCTTCTCGTTCGGAGTGTTGGCCTACGAGCTGCTGGTCTACCAGCGCCCCTTCCCCGGCACCAAGTTCTCCGAGGTCGCCTACAAACTGATGTTCGAAGCCCCGGTTCCCTTGGGCGATCTATGGCCCGACTGCCCGGTGGCTCTCGAAGACATCGTCCAGCGCTGCCTCCGCAAACAGAGAGACGATCGCTACCCCAACTTCGGTGAGGTGATCGAAGCGCTGGAAAGAGTCGCCGAGATGATCGCCCCGGAATCGCCGAGCCATCCGCTCACCCGCGCGCGCTGGAGGGCACGGCGACGGCGCCAGATCGCCGCCCTCTCGGTGGTGGCACTCGCCACTGCACTGCTCGCCGGCTGGCTGTTCCTCGGCGGCGAAGAGACGAGCGAGCCGCCTCTCGGTCCGCCGATCCAGATCGTCCGGCCCCCCGAGATCGGCAGCGCGGACGATCCATCCTCGGCCGAGAGCTCGGCGCCCGAAACCCCGGAGCGGTCGGGCCCCGAGAGCGCCCAGGGATCGGAGCCCGTGGAGAACCCGGCACCTCCTCCACCTCGGAGCGCGCCCCCGCCGACGCCCCCTCTCCGCGAAGAGCCCGCCGCGAGAGCCGGGAGCCAGGTACCCTCGGAGCCTCCGAGCTCGGCTTCCAGCTCCTCTGCCTCCGGCACCTCCAGCGAAGCCGACCGACCACCCCGGGTGATCTCGGTGCCCCCGGCCCTGGCCCGGCCGCCGGCCCCGGTCGAGGCCTCCGAGACCGGATCCCCTCCGGACGAAACCGTGCCCCTCCGGCTCCCTCCCGAAGCCGAAGACGACAACGCCGAGACATCCCGAGATCTCACCGACGCCGGTGAAAGCGAGGAGCTCGACTCCGGGCCGGTCCTCGAGATCCCGCCGAAGATCCTTCTCCAGGCCGAGCCCGTGTATCCGCGCGAGGCCCAGCGACTCCGCCTCGAAGGGCTCGTCAATGTCCTGGTCCTGGTCGGCACCCGGGGCGAGGTTCTGGAAACCCGGGTCCGCACGCCGAACCCCCGAGATCCCGGCTTCGAGGAAGCAGCCCTCGAAGCCGCCCGCAAGTCGACCTTCCGCAACGGAACCCGCAACGGCGAGCCGAACGAGCAGTGGGTGGAGATGGAATACCAGTTCCTCCTGCGACGGTGAGGGCTACTCCGGGAAGAGCGAGGCGTCGATGCCGGGAATCACCTGCAGGGCATTCTTGTAGTAGAGCTTCTTCAGCACCTCGTCGGGCAGGTCGAGGCCGTACATCTTCCAGAAGGCGTGCCGTCGGCGGTAGTAGTCGAAATACTCGTCGGCGGTTTCCAGCACTCGGAAGTAGACCGGGTACTCCTCGGGGCGCCAGCTGTCCTTTCCGAACATCACCCGATCCTGGTAGTCGATGAACCACTGCCGGGCGAAACGGGGTTGGCGTCCGAGCTCCGCGAGGACCGCGCCGAGCTCGGTGTACACATTGGGTCGCTCGTCCCGCACCCGGGCGA
>CAZMEL010000207.1:0-14039 GCA_964565225.1 uncultured Thermoanaerobaculia bacterium
CCGGCCTGGGAGGCGGCACCGGTACCGGCGCGGCACCGATCCTCGCCTCTCTGGCCTCGGAGATCGGCGCCCTCACGGTGGCGGTGGTCACCAAGCCGTTCAGCTTCGAGGGCCGGCGCCGGTCCACCCTCGCCGATCGCGGGGTCGAGGAGCTGCGCAACGCGGTGGATACCCTGATCACGATTCCCAACGAGCGGCTGTTGAGCTTCGTCGATCGCGGCACTCCTCTCACCGAGGCCTTCAAGATCGCCGACGACGTGCTGCGCCAGGCGGTGCAGGGCATCAGCGACCTGATCACCATTCCCGGCGAGATCAACGTCGACTTCGCCGACGTGCGCACGATCATGACCGGAATGGGTATGGCACTCATGGGAACCGGCATCGCCAAGGGCGAGAACCGATCGATCGAAGCGGCCCAGCGAGCCATTTCCTCGCCGCTCCTGGAAGAGACCTCGATCGAGGGAGCCCGGGGGGTGCTGATCAATATCGCCGGTGGCTACGACCTCACCCTGCACGAGGTGGCCGAGGCCGCCCGGATCATCTCCGAGTCGGTGGATCCGGAGGCCAACATCATCTCCGGCATGGTGATCGACGAAGAGATGTCCGACGAGATGAAGGTCACGGTCATCGCCACCGGATTCGATCGGGCCCAGGAACCCGTGGAGCGTCCGTCGATCCTCCAGAACCGGCCCCAGCCGCGCCAGCAGAAGGCCGCACCGACGGCTCCACCGCCGACTCCGCATGCCCACCAGCCCACCGTGGCGCAGGAGACCCATGCGGCCCTGGAGGCCGAGGCTCCGCTACCGATCGCCAACTCGGTGGCTCCCACCGATTCGGCACAGCCTGCCGCGGAAGACGAGCAGGGCCAGATTCCTTTTTACCGCAAGGTTCTCGCCCAGAGTCACGGCGACGACCCCGGTGGTTATGGCCCCAACTGGTCGAATGTCGACGACTACGACATTCCCACGGTGCTCCGGAAGCAGATGGACTGAGCGCACGGGCCGGCCCTCCCCGTCCGAGAGGACGCCCGACATCGCGAGGGGCTTCGGCCCCTCGATTCGGTGCCCACGGAGGGTTGTCTTTAGGGAGGCTTCGGCTTCTCTCCTGCCTCAGGTCGGCATGGGGAGGAGAAGCCGCTCGACCTCGACCGCCTTGCCCGTGGCGCTGTCGACGGAGAGCACGGCACCCGCCAAGCGGACGTCTTTCTTGGCGACCTCGAGGGAGATACCACGCTGCAGCTCGAAACGCTGCAGCACCTTCTCGACCTTGAAACCGATGATCCCGTCGTAAGGGCCGGTCATGCCCACGTCGGTGATCAGGGCGGTGCCGCCCTTCAAGACCCGTTCGTCGGCGGTCGGCACGTGGGTGTGGGTACCGAAGACTCCGCTCACCCGGCCGTCGAGATAGAAACCGAGGGCCTGCTTCTCGCTGGTCGCCTCGGCGTGGAAGTCGACGATCACGATTTTCACCGCCGGGTCGAGCTCTTCCAGCAGGCGATCGGCCACATGGAACGGCGAGTCGAGATTTTTCATGAAAACCAACCCTTCCAGGTTGATCGTCGCCACCGGAATACCGTCGGCGGTCTCACCCACGTAGAGGCCGTGCCCCGGGTTCCCCTCGGGGTAATTGGCCGGGCGCAGCAGACGCGGCTCGCGGTTCAGGAGCGGCAACCCTTCGCGTTTGTCCCAGATGTGGTTGCCGGAAGAAAAACAGTGGATCGGTAGGGCATCGAGCTCGCGCAGAACCTCGGGCGTCACCCCGATACCTCCGGCCGCGTTTTCGATGTTGACGATCACGTAGTCGATCGAGTGTTTCTCGATCAGGGGCGAGAGCAGGCGTTGCAGGATCCGCCGGCCGGGCCGGCCCACCACGTCGCCCACGAAAAGGATCTTGACGATCCGAGCCGTCGACTCGCCGGTCATTTTGCGATCTCGATCGCGCGGGTCTCGCGAATCACGGTCACCTTGATCTCACCCGGGTACGTCAGCTCGCTCTCGACCTTCTTCGCCACGTTGCGCGACAACCAGATGGCGTCTTCGTCGGAGATCTTGTTGGAGTCGACAATGACCCGAACCTCGCGGCCCGCCTGGATCGCGAAGCTCTTCTGGACACCCTTGAAGCCGTTGGCCAGGTCTTCGAGCTTCTCGAGTCGCTTGATGTAGCTCTCCAAGACCTCTCGCCGCGCTCCCGGCCGGGCGGCCGAGAGAGCGTCGGACGCGGTGACCAGGACCGCCTCGACAGTCTCCGGATCATAGTCGCCGTGGTGACAGGCCATCGCGTGCACGACCTGCTCCGATTCCCCGTACTTGCGCAGCAGATCGATTCCGAGCTCGAGGTGGCTGCCTTCCATTTCCCGGTCGACCGATTTTCCGATGTCGTGCAGCAGGCCTGCACGCTTGGCCACGTGCACGTCGGCCCGCAGCTCCGCAGCCATCGTAGCGGCCAGATAGGCCACTTCCTTGCTGTGTTTGAGGACGTTCTGACCGTAAGAGGTCCGGAATCGGAGTCGCCCGAGCAGCTTGATCAGCTCGGGGTGGAGATCGGGAATGTTGAGCTCGAGAAGAGCGGCCTCGCCTTCTTGCCGCACCCGGGCGTCGAACTCGGCCTTGACCTTCTCGACCACTTCCTCGATCCGAGCCGGGTGGATTCTCCCATCGGAGATCAACCGCTCGAGAGCGACCCGGGCGATCTCCCGGCGAAATGGATCGAAACCCGAAAGGATCACGGCTTCCGGCGTGTCGTCGACGATCAGGTCGATACCCGTCGCCATCTCGAGGGCACGGATGTTGCGCCCTTCGCGACCGATGATCCGGCCCTTCATCTCGTCGTTGGGCAGCAGGACCACCGAAACCGTGGTTTCGGCCACGAAATCCGAAGCGTTGCGCTGGATGGCGTTGGCGATGATCCGCTGGGCGTGGCGGTTGGCCTGCTCTCGAGCCTCGTCTTCGATTCGCTTGACCAGGTGAGCGGCGTCGTTGCGCGCCTCGTTCTCCATGACCCGGATCAGATCTTCCTTCGCCTGGCTCGCGGTCAGGCCGGCGATCTGTTCCAGCTTGTGGCGCTCTTCCTCGATCAGGCTGTCGAGCTCTCCCTGGCGGTCGCTGAGCTCTTTCTCCTGGGCGGTCAGCGATCGCTCGAGGGTGCCGGTCTCCGCCTCTCGCCGGGTCAGCTCATCCTGCCGTTTGTCGAGATTGTCTTCTTTCTGCAGCAGCCGGCGCTCGATCTTCTCGAGCTCCGTGCGCCGCTGGCGGGATACCTTCTCGAACTCGTTCTTGGCCTGGAGAAGCTTCTCCTTCGCGGCCAGCTCGGCCTCCCGAAGGGTGTTCTCACGCTTCTGCTCGGTATCCTGAACGAGCCGGGCCGCCCGTTCCTCCGCCTCGACTCGAACTTTCTGGGCCGATCGACGGACCAGAAAGAAGTAACCTTGCAACGCGATGATGGCGACGAAGAGCGCCACCACCACCCATAGCAGACCACCGCTATTCAATTCGATACCCCCAGCTCTATCTACTAACAGGGGGAGGGCAGAAACGGGATCTAGGAGGGAAAGGCGCATCCCCCGTGATGGTCGTGTGGGTCCGAGTGGTTAGAACCGGGCTCTAACCAGGTGGGTGTCCACGCCACGAAGCCATCAGCGTCCCCGTACTTGCGGGGCTGGCTCAAGCTCCGTCCAGTAAGACTCCCTAACTTACAATGTTGGTTCTAGATACTGAGAACCCATCACGGACCACACAGGGGATGCCAAACTGTAGCACGGCAATGCTTGTTCGTAGGCTCTGCAACCGGGTTCGGCCTCAGATGTTCAGAGCGTCGTCGAGGACCCCGGTCAACTCGGCCACCTTCTCCATGATCTCGCCCCGTTCCCCTTCCTGCTGATTGTTGCACTGAAGCAGCTCGTCGGCCAGATTGAGCGCGGCCAAAATCGCGATCTTGCCCGAGTCCACCATGGGAACCTGCTTGCCGATGTCTTTCATCCGCCGGTCGACCTCGCCAGCGAGCTTGAGCAGGTACTCGCGATCCTGCTCGCCCTTGACGTGGTACACGGCACCGAAAATTTCCACGTCTACGGATGTGGTGGTCTTCGACGCCATCGTTGGCAATCAAGCCTCTATGCATCGAGCCGGTGGAGAGATCGTTCGAGATCACCACCGACCTCAAGCTTCTGGGACGTGCCCCCGGCAAGCTCGGGCCACCGACTGTGAGTGGCAACCGTGCCTGATCCGAGCCGAAAATACACACAACCCTGAAACGACGAAAATCGCCGCACCAGAGTAGCCAAGCTCTGCTCTTTCAGAGATTTAGCTACCAAAGCACTATAACACAGGTGGCCGAGGGCGGTCAGAGGAGACCCCGGGTGGGCAGCCGTCACTCGGAGAGGAGCGACTCCAGGTGGCTCACCAGCTTGCTCACCCGCTCCCGAATCTCTTCCCTCTCGGCGCTCCACGCCGAAACCTCTTCGGCGTCGCCCTCGCGATCGAGCTCCTGCAACCGTTTCTTGAGCTCTTCGAGCTCGTCGAGCTGCCGCTGGTTGTCGCCCCGAGTCTTCTCCAGCTCCTCGTTGGCCTGCGCGAGATCCTGCTCGAGCTTCTCGCGCTCCTGCTCGGACCGTGACCGAGCCTCCTCCAGCTCCTGGTTCTCTCGACCCAAGCGATCGTTCTCGCTCCGTAGCTCCTGCAATCGAGCCGTGGTTTGATGGACCTTTTCTTCGAGGTCTTTGAGCCAGGCTTTGGTCATGGTCTCTCCAGGACGTTTCGCGCCGACGAGCCAGCAGCGCTGGCCTACCCGCGCGGGTAGGCCAGTCAGAATTCCGTCTGTCGGGGGGCTTCAGCGCCGACGATCAGCTGTCCAGAGCCTCGCGAGCGACGTCGGCCAGGCTGCTGAACGCTTCCGGCTGGTGCACGGCGATATCCGCCAGGATCTTGCGGTCGAGCTCGCTGCCCGCCTTTTTCAGACCATTGATGAAACGGCTGTAGGAAAGACCATTGGCGCGGGCCGCGGCGTTGATACGGGTGATCCACAGGCGCCGGAACTGACGCTTCCGCTGCCGGCGATCCCGGTAGGAGTAGGCGAGCGCACGATCCACCGCCTGCATCGCGATGCGATAGGCGTTGTGCCGGGTTCCGTAGAAACCCTTGGCAACCTTCAGAATCCTGCGTCGTTTGCTGACCCGGTTGGTACCGCGTTTGACTCTCGGCATACGAACCTCGTTTCTGCTCCGTCTCGGGAGCGGTCAGACTCTCTCGCGACGAGAGAGACGCAACCCCGGTGGACAGGTTCCCCCACCGGCGCCGCCTCGTGTGGAGCTCGCCAACAGCCGGCGAGCCAGGTATCGGATCGGGTGTGGGCTAGTTGAGAAGCTTCTTGACGGTCTTCTCGAAAGCCGGAGACACCAGGGCGGCCTTGCGCAGGGCGCGCTTCCGCTTGGTGGTCTTCTTGGTCAGGATGTGGCTGGTCTCGGAATGGTGCCGCAAGACCTTGCCGTTGGCACTCACCTTGAACCGTTTGGCCGCACCCTTGTGCGTTTTCTGTTTGGGCATGGAGGACTCCTTTCTCACGCCTTGAAGCGATTCGAGGCCCGAAGCTCTCGTCGCGGGGATGGCGACTAGAGCTCGAGGCTCCTGGAAGCCGTCAGCTCCTGGACACGCTGGAGAAAATCCTCCACCGCCAGGCTTCCCAGCTCTTCCCCGCTGCGCCGCCGTACGTTGATGGTGCCCGAGTCCTGCTCGCGCCCACCGACCACGACCATATAGGGAATCTTCTGGAGCTGCGCTTCCCTGATCTTGTATCCCAATTTTTCGTTTCGTTCATCGACCTCGACCCGCAACCCTCCGGCCTTCAGCTCGGCAGCCGTCCGTTCCGCGTAGTCGAGAAACTTCTCCGAGACCGGCAGCAGAACCGCCTGGGTCGGAGCCAGCCACACCGGGAACGCCCCTGCCGTATGCTCGATCAAGATGCCGATGAATCTCTCGAGAGAGCCTAGCATGGCACGATGGATCATGACCGGCTGATGCTCGGCACCGTCGGCGCCGACGTAGCTCAGGCCGAACCGCTCGGGCATCTGGTAGTCGAGCTGTACGGTTCCCAGCTGCCAGGACCGACCGATGGTATCTCGCACCTGGAAGTCGATCTTCGGACCGTAGAAGGCGCCGTCACCGGCATTGATTTCGAAGTCGATCCCCTGACGCTCCATCGCCGCCGCAAGAGCCCCTTCGGCCCGGTCCCACATCTCGTCGGAGCCCAGGCGTTTGTCCGGTCGGGTCGACAGCTCGATCATCACGTCGTTCTCGAAGCCGAAGGCGGAGTAGATCCGGCGGATCATCTCGATCACCGTGGTGACCTCGTCTTCGATCTGCTCCGGCGTGCAGAACACGTGTGCGTCGTCCTGGCAGAAGGTACGGACCCGGGTGAGCCCCGAGACCACGCCGCTCCGCTCATAGCGGTGCAGCCGGCCGAAGTCGGCGTACCGAATCGGCAGATCGCGGTAGGAACGGAGCCGGGTGCCGAAGATCAGACAGTGCGTCGGGCAGTTCATCGGCTTCACCGCGAACTCGCGCTCGTCGATCTGCGTGAAGTACATGTTGTCGCGGTAGTGGTCGTAGTGCCCGGACGTATGCCAGAGCTCCACGTCCAGAATCTGCGGGGTGAGCACTTCCTGGTAGCCGAAGTCCTCGTAGAGATCGCGCACGAAACCCATCAGGCCCTTGTAGACCTGAGCACCTTTGGGATGAAAGAAGGGGCTCGCCGGGGCCTGGGGGTGGAAGCTGAAGAGATCGAGCTCCGGGCCCAGGCGCCGATGATCGCGGGCCATTGCCTGCGCTCGCTGCTCCTCGAACTCTTCCAGCTCCTTGCGGGATCCGAAGGCAGTACCGTAGATCCGCTGCAGGCGCTCGTTGGCCTCGTCACCTTTGTAGTAGACCGCCGAGGCTTCGAGCAGCTTCACCGCTCCGATCTGCTTCAGGGTCTGCACGTGGGGCCCGCGACAGAGATCGGTGAACTGCCCATGGCGGTAGAGGGTGATCACCTCTCCCTCGGGAATGTCCGCGAGGCGCTCGACCTTCAGGCTCTCGCCCGCCTCTTCGAAGATCCGTGCCGCTTCCCCACGGTCGACCTCGATACGCTCGAAGGTCGACTTCTCTTTCAGGATCTCGGCCATCTTGGCTTCGATCGCTTCCAGATCTTCCGCGGAGAACGTGCGGGGGAAGCGAAAATCGTATTGATACTTCTCGGAGTGGTCCTGCCGGCCGGCGTCGATCTCGGTGTCCGGCCACAGACGCTTCACGGCATCGGCCATGACGTGCTCGGCGCTGTGTCGAATGAACTCGCCGGCCTCCGGATCCTTGGCCGTGAACAGGCGGAACGCCCCGGCGGAGCGCAGCGGCTCGCGAAGGTCCACCAGGCGGCCATCGAGCTCGGCGCCGATCGCCGCCTTGGCGAGGCCGGGTCCGATCGAGCGGGCGATCTCGAGGGCGGTCGTACCCTCTTCGACCGACCGCACGGAGCCGTCGGGAAGCGTCAGTTCGATCATCGCGGATGCGCTCATCGTCTCGAGGAGTTAGCTTCCTGACGTCGCACTCGCGAGGCGTCGGTCGCAGGGTCGTTTCGTAATCGTAGGGTTTGGTAGGCGCTAGCGGATTTGAACCGCTGACCTCTACCGTGTGAAGGTAGCGCTCTAACCAGCTGAGCTAAGCGCCTACGAATTCTTGCCGGTCTCGAAAGGTACTTTCGAGCTGGCTCTGTTGTCAGCGATGGACCGCTGTTGTACCCGCCCCCTGGCACCAGGATCGCGTGAGAAGAATCTGGTAGGCCCGAGCGGATTTGAACCGCTGACCTCTACGATGTCAACGTAGCGCTCTAACCAACTGAGCTACGGGCCTGAATTCCTCGGGCGCGGGCGAACCAAATCGCTCGCTGAGAGTCGGGGAGGGTAGCAAGGGTTCCGCCCCGTGTCAACCGATAGAATCGACCGAGCAGACAGCCCTGCTCGAGCGGCTCACGGCAGGTGGCAGGGATCTCCCCCTTCCTTGTTTCCTTGACCCTTCGACAGCGGGGGTCTAGACTGATCGTTCCTGGCCGAGCCCTCACGGCGCCCTCCTTTTCGCGTCGGCCAGGATCCTTCGAATCCCCCGAGCCATTCCACCGGCTTCTCGAAATAGCCACCAGGAGGCGACCATGAGCGAACAGCCTTCCGCCGACGGCACCGATCTCCCCCAGATCCTGAACACGATCGAGCTCTTCCGACAGGGCCAGATGGTCATCATCGTCGACGACGAAGACCGCGAGAACGAAGGCGACCTGGTCGTCGCGGCGGAAAAGATCACGCCCGAGGCGATCAACTTCATGGCCAAACACGGCCGTGGCCTCATCTGCCTTTCCCTGACCGAGCAACGCTGCGCCGAGCTCGATCTCCCCCTGATGGTCGACGAGGAAAAGACCACGCCCTTCGGCACCGCTTTTACGGTGTCCATCGAAGCTCGTGGCAAGGTGACCACAGGGATCTCCGCCAGCGACCGCGCAGCCACCGTGTCGACCGCCATTGCCCCCGGCACCCGCCCGGAGGATCTCATTCGGCCCGGGCATATCTTTCCCGTTCGCGCCCGGGCCGGCGGCGTGTTGAAGCGCGCCGGGCACACCGAGGCTTCCGTGGACCTGGCGACCCTCGCCGGCCTCGATCCCTCGGCGGTGATCTGCGAGATCATGAACGACGACGGCACCATGGCTCGCATGCCCGACCTGAAGGAGTTCGCGAGCAAACACGAGCTACCCATTCTCGCCGTTTCCGACCTGATCAGCCACCGGATGCGAACCGAGACGCTGGTCGAGCGGGTCGCCGCTCCGACTCTGCCCACCCCCTACGGCAGTCTGGTGGCCCACGCCTACCGCTCCGACGTCACCGGCGAAGAGCACATCGCCTTCGTGATGGGAGATGTCGACCCGGAAGAACCGGTGCTCGTGCGAGTCCACAGCCAATGTCTGACCGGCGACATCTTCGGCTCCGAGCGTTGTGATTGCGGGCTCCAGCTCCACCAGGCCCTGGAGCACATCCGCAAGGAAGGCAAGGGAGTCCTGCTCTACCTGCTCCAGGAAGGCCGGGGCATCGGCCTCTTCAACAAGCTCAAGGCGTACGAGCTCCAGGAACAGGGCCACGACACCGTCGAGGCCAACGAAAAGCTCGGCTTCCGCGCCGACGAGCGGAATTATGGAATCGGATGCCAGATCTTGCGCGATCTCGGCGTACGGAAGATGAGGCTCCTCACCAACAATCCCGGCAAATACATCGCGCTACGCGGATACGGTCTGGAAATCTCGGAGAGGATCCCCCTCGAAGTCCCTCCCACCGACAGCAGTCGTGACTACCTGCGGGCCAAGAGAGAGAAGCTCGGGCATCTCCTGAAGCTCGTCTGAGCCCTGGACGACCGACGCCTCGAGATCGAGCGCGGAGCCCGATCGGGCTCTGCCCGACCCGGCTAGAACAAAACCTGAGTCAGGCACCCGAAGATCTTGCTTCCGCGGGCTCGCCATCCCAACAGCGAGGGATGCCGCCGCCGATATCTAAGCCCCTGCGACTCATATCAAACAAATTGCCCAAGTTTTTCTCTTGACAGGCTCCTTGGCCTGTGGTTGATTATTGGCACTCGATACTGGCGGCTGCTAACAGCTCGCCAAACTTGTTGAAAAATGACGGAAGCTGACCCGCCGAACAACCCCGCTCGGGTCGAGGCTTCATGGAGGTACCGAGCAGTGAACATCCGTCCTCTACAGGATCGCATCGTCGCGAAGCGGATCGAGAAGACCGAAGAGGTCCGCGGCGGAATCATCATCCCTGATACCGCCAAAGAGAAGCCCCAGGAGGCCGAGGTGGTCGCCGTGGGTCCCGGCAAGCTAGACGACAACGGCAACCGCAGCCCTGTCGACGTCAAGGCTGGCGACCGGATTCTCGTCGGAAAGTACTCGGGTAGCGAGATCAAGATCGACGACAACGACTACGTCATCCTCCGCGAGGATGAGGTTCTCGCCGTCATCGAGTAACTCGCTTTTTCCGATTCAACAGACTTCATAGAAAGGTAAGACACCAAATGGCAAAGCAGATCGTTTACTCCGAGGATGCGCGCGCCGCGATCCTGCGGGGCGTCAACAAGCTCGCCGACGCGGTGAAGGTCACACTCGGACCGAAGGGCCGCAACGTGGTCATCGAAAAGAGCTTCGGCTCGCCCACCATCACCAAGGACGGCGTGACCGTCGCCAAGGAAATCGAGCTCGCCGACTCCGTCGAGAACCTCGGTGCCCAGATGGTTCGCGAGGTCGCCTCCAAGACTTCCGACGTGGCTGGCGACGGTACCACCACCGCTACTGTGCTGGCCCAGGCCATCTACCGCGAGGGTTCCAAGAACGTCACCTCCGGCGCCAACCCGATGAGCGTGAAGCGCGGCATCGACAAGGCCGTGCAGGCGGCCGTGGCCGCTATCGACGGAATGTCCCGCTCGGTCGAGGGCTCCGAGATCGCCCACGTCGGCACCATCTCGGCCAACAACGACAGCGAGATCGGCGGCATCATCGCCAAGGCGATGGAGAAGGTCGGTAAGGACGGCGTCATCACCGTCGAAGAGGCCAAGGGTCTCGAGACCACCCTCGAAGTGGTCGAGGGCATGCAGTTCGACCGCGGCTACCTCTCCCCCTACTTCGTGACCGATTCCGAGCGCATGGAAGCGGACCTCGAAAACGCGATGATCCTCCTCTACGAGAAGAAGATCAGCGCCATGAAAGACTTGCTGCCCATTCTCGAGCAGGTCGCCAACCAGCGTCGTCCGCTGGTGATCATCGCCGAGGACGTGGAGGGTGAGGCCCTCGCCACTCTCGTGGTCAACAAGCTGCGCGGCACCCTCAACGTGGCCGCCGTCAAAGCTCCCGGCTTCGGCGATCGCCGCAAGGCGATGCTCGAGGATCTGGCGATCCTCACCGGCGGCAAGGTGATCACCGAGGATCTCGGCATCAAGCTCGAGAACGTGCGCTGGGAAGACCTGGGTGAGGCCAAGAAGATGGTCATCACCAAGGAGAACACCACCATCGTGACCGACACCGACGACGCCGAGCGCCGCGAGGCCATCGCCGGTCGGGTGAAGCAGATCCGCAACCAGATCGAGGAGACCTCCTCCGACTACGACCGCGAGAAGCTCCAGGAGCGCCTCGCGAAGCTGGTCGGCGGTGTCGCCGTGATCAAGGTCGGCGCTGCGACCGAGACCGAGATGAAGGAGAAGAAGGCTCGGGTCGAAGATGCGATGCACGCCACCAAGGCCGCGGTCGAGGAAGGTATCGTCCCCGGCGGCGGCGTGGCTCTGCTGCGGGCCATCCCCGCCGTCGACCGCGTCGACGCCGAAGGCGACGAAGCCGTGGGGGTCGCGATCGTGCGCCGGGCTCTCGAGGAGCCCTCCCGCCAGATCGCGGCGAATGCAGGCGAGGAAGGCTCCGTGATCGTCCGCGACATCCTGGCGAAGGATGGCAGCGAGGGTTTCAACGCCGGCACAGGTGTGTTCGAGGATCTGGTCAAGAGCGGCGTCATCGACCCCGCCAAGGTCACCAAGAACGCCTTGCAGAACGCGGCTTCCATCTCTGGTCTCCTGCTCACCACCGAAGCCATGGTGTGCGAGATCAAGGAAGAGAAGGGCGGCGACGCTGGCGCCGGTGCACCTCCGGGAATGGGCGGAATGGGCGGAATGGGCGGAATGATGTAAGAGCCTTTTTCCGGGATTCCCTCGGAAACGCCGAAGGCCGATCCCTCGGGATCGGCCTTTTCTATTTCCGCGCGGAAGCTCGCGCATGGCGTTCAATAAAAGGCTGGCGGCGCCGACGGAAGAAGAAGAACTCCGGATGAACAACGGATCGGCAACCGTCCAGCCCGACCGACATGCGCTCCCGCCTAGCTCATGCCGACCATGGACATCTCTCACCTCCATGCCGCTCGGGCCGCGGTGAATTTCTGATGTCCACGAGCCAACCCTATGCAAAACCGATCACCGCAACAAGATCTCCGGGCTCAAACGCCAGACGAATGGGGCCAGTTCGACCCCTGGCAAGACAGAAGGCTTTGTTCCGAAGGCACTGCACAACGAAATCGTCCCCGCAGGCTCCTCGCGAGCGCGCCTGCCAGAGACCATAGAATGAGGCGAAATGAAGCACTCATTGGTCGTCTTCCTGCTTCTCGAAATTCTTGGCCTCACGGCCTCACGACGCCAGAACCTGCTCGACAACGGCGATTTCGATCGCGATCTTCGAGACTGGACCCTCGAAGAGTTCGGTGTCGCCACCTTTTCTCCCGAAATCGATGCTCTCGACCAGGTCGGTTCCGGAGCCGTAGAGCTCCGGGTCGGTGAGCTCCCGATCGGCCTCGAAGGGGCGATCTTCTCGGTCTGCTTGCCGGCTCCTGGGTCGACATCCTTCTTTGCGGGCGCTGCCGTACAGGGCGACGCCCATGCGTCGATCCGACTGGAGCCCTTCGCCGAACCGGCTTGTGAGAGCCCGCTCGCCGCGTTTCAGGAGACCGCGTTGGCGGCGGATTCCGAGTCGTTCGAGTTCCTGCGGATCGACTCCATGACCTCCCCACCCGAAACGACTCATTTGAAGATCGCGCTACGAACGCCTTCCCAGCAGATCGGCGTAGCACAGAATCTGTTCGACAAGGTCTTCATTCTTTCCGGTGCTGCCGGTGACTTTCCCTCCTTGTCCGCAGAAGCCAGCGCCACGGCACAAGGCCTGCAGGCCAGCTTCCTCGCCTCGGTGAGCGGCGGTTTCTCCCCCTTTGCGCCCCGGTTCACCTGGCGCTTCGGCGACGGAGCGGGAGCCACGGGAAAGGAAGCAGAGCACACCTACGCGAGAGACGGTGAATTCTTCGTGACCCTGGTTGCGGACAACGGCTACGAGACGGCTTCGAGCGAGCTTCTCCTGGTGATCTCGACAGTAGAAGCACCCTCGGTTCCGGTGCTGCAGCCCATCGGGTTCGTTGTACTCCTTTTGCTTCTCGCGATCGGCGGTTGGAGACGACTCTCCCGACCCTGAGCAGAGCACTCCAGAATTGCACTCCAGATTTCTCGCTTCGCGTTCAAACCCTCTCGCAACGGGCGACATCTGAAGAGGGCCGGACACGCACCGGCTTGCTCGCGCCGACCTACGGGGCCCGCCCCCGCTGAACAGGAGAACTCGAAATGAATCCACGGAACCATCGCACTCTGCTCGTCGCCTCCAGGAGCCTCGCATTCTTCCTCGCTCTGGCGATCTCTCTCGGCGCCTCGGCCGCCGAACACACCGAAACCATCACCAAACGATTCTCCGGCGCCAGCGGAATGGTCGTCGACCTCGAAAACCTCGCCGGCCAGGTGACCCTCCGTGGTGGCAGCGGCGAGATCGTGATCGAAGGTACCGTACACGCCGAGGACAGCTCCGGAGTGTCCGCCCAGACCCTCGCCTCGAAGCTGCGGATCGACATCGCGGAGAAAGGAGACCGCCTGGTGGTGCGCGCTCTGTACCCGGTCGACGAGTACAAGACCTACTCGTACCCCGGCTCCGAAGGCTCCTCCTGGGGCGGCTCCAGCTCGTCCCGTTACCAGGGAGAAAAGGTGAAGGTGACCTCGAGAAAAGGAGTCACCCTCTATGCCGATTTCGTGATCCAGCTGCCTTCCGGCGTGGGTGCGACGGTTCGAAACCGGGTGGGAAGCATTGTTGCCGCCGATATCGACGGCCCATTCACTGCCGACACCGGCTCGGGAAAGATCCGCTCCTCCGGCGGAGTCGGCAATCTCGATGCCGATACGGGATCGGGGGATGTAGAGGTGCGGAACCACCGAGGCGACATCAACGCCGATACAGGATCGGGGGACGTGAGCCTGAGCCTGGTGCAGGGGTCGATCCATGTGGATACGGGATCCGGCGACGTCACCATCGAAGACTCCGAAGGCGAGCGGATCGATGCCGATACGGGATCGGGATCGGTCAGCCTGCTCGATGTCGAAGTCGAGATCCATCTGGCTCAACCCCTGCAGCTCCATCGCCAG
>CAZMEL010000208.1:0-13976 GCA_964565225.1 uncultured Thermoanaerobaculia bacterium
GCTCGAGTTGGGGGCGGTCCTTCTTGTGGACCCAACCCTGGAGGTTCTTCCAGCCCAGCTCCTCGACGGCATCGAGCCCCGCCGCGTCGCCGTGGTGACAGAAGGCCTCGACGGCGTCGACCCGGCGGCTCCAGTCGCGGAGATGGGCGGGGCCCCGGCGGGTGGTCTTCAAGCGACCGAGGAACCCGAGCAACCGGGTGCGGTCGAAGACCTTGCGGAGGCGATCGCGCGCCTCGTCGAGCCGTTGTGTGGCGTTTTCGAACGCCAGGGCCGGTGGCTCGATTCGGGTGTTGGGGTGGCGGCTCCAGTCCCGATGGTCGTCGAGAAAGGTGGCCGGCTCCCAGCGCCGGACGACGACCACCGCCGCGGCGAGAGGGGCGGCGCCGTAGAGCAGGCGGCGCCAGACGTCGCGAGCGATGTCGAGCAGCAGGCTCTCGTCGTCTTCGAGAAACTCCTGGTGAAACGGGAGACCGCTGGCGAAGGCGTGCTGCTCGAGCAGCTTCTTGGCGAAACCGTGGATCGTGGCGACGGTGAGGTCGTCGAGCTCCAGCAGTGCGCGCCGCAGGATCCGGACGGGCTCTTCCCCCCGGTGTTTTCTGCACAGGGCCTCGAAAAACGGATCGGGTGGCTTCTCGTCGCCGCTCAGCACCCGGTGGGCGGTGACCAGGGCGGAGCGAATCCGGGTGATGAGCTCGTCGGTGGCGGCATTGGTAAAGGTGACGGCCAGAACCTGGCCGGGGCCCTTCACCTGGCCCTCGAGCAGGAGGCGCAAGACCAGGCCGGTGAGGCAGTAGGTCTTTCCGGTGCCGGCGCTGGCCTCCACCAGGGTGATTCCCGGCTCGATGGGGGTTCGGTCGAGGTGAAAGATCCGGCTCATTCGCCGGCCTCCTCGATGGCGTCGAGAAGAGGCTCCCACAGGCACCGGGCCCAGTGGGTGAAGGCCTCGTCGTCGAGGGGCTCACGGTGGCGAAAGCAGAGGGCCGTCCAGGGGTCGTCGCGGTCGCCGTTGCTGCGGGCGTCGCGGCCCCAGGCGGTGCGGCCGAGCCAGGCGTCTCGCGCTACTTCGAGAGCGGGCCGGGTTCCCTGGCTCATTGGGTCCGCCAGCTTTCGCCGCTGGCCGACGTAGTCATGCGACGCGTTCTCGAAGAATGGCAGGGGTGTCTGCCGGCCGAGCTCCCAACCCGCGATCAGATCGTCGAGCAGGCCGCCGGGATTCTTCTGCGGTTTGAGCCAGAGCTTCTGCCCTTCTCCTACCAGCAGGGTTCGACGCTGCTTCCCGGCGATTCCCTGGTCTTGGTTCCAGCCGTTCCAGGCGAGATGAGCGATCCACGCCCGCACCTGGTCCTTGGGTTTGATCCGGGCGCAACGAAAACGCAGAAGCCCGTCGTCCGTCCCACGATCCAGCTGCCCCCGAAGGTGCCAGCCTTTTTGCGAGAGGGTGAAGGAGCGGGGGGGAGAGGAGCGTTTCGCGGGCAGCTGGGCGACGAATCGGTCGGCTCGGGACCGCAGGGCGGCGTGGGCGGCGAGGCCGAGACCGGCGAGGGGGAGCTCGCCGCGGGCGCGGAGCTCTGCCAGCTCGCTCTCGGGATCGATGGGGCTCTCCGGGTGGTCGAGACGCCGTTCGACCATCCACTGGAGGATCCGGTAGTTGGAGAGTGGATCGACGAGGAAGGGCTCGGCATTGGAGGCAGGGTCCTGCCAGGTATCGAGGTGGATCTGCAAGATCCTGCGCCCGAAGTACCGGCTCGGATGGACCCAGAACTCGATCAGGTCGTCGAGGTCGAGGGTCCGATCCTCGGAGCTCTCGTCCGCGACGACATCCTCCGGCTCGAGGGAAATGAATGGCCTGTGAACGTGGCGTTTCCCCGCCAAGGCCCGGGCTGCGGCGAGGCTCTCGGCCGAAAAGCTGAACAACCCGGGCTCGCGGCCATCGAAATATGCGGGGTGGAAGGAATGCAGCCGGTGCTCGATTTGCAGGTGCTCGCGGACGCTGTTTGTATCGGGTGAGCGAAACGTGCTCTCGAGGGCGTCGAGCAGCTCGCCGAGGACCACCGACGGAGCTCGGGGGGAACCGTCCTGCTGGGACCGACCGACGTAGGAGAGAATCAAACGCTGGCGGGCGGCGAGCAGGATCTCGAGGAAGAGATAGCGATCATCGGCTCGGCTCGAACGGTCTCCCGGCCGTGGCTCGAGCTGGATCAGATCGAAGCTGCCGGGCGCCTCTCGGCGGGGAAAGCTGGTGTCGTCGAGCCCGGCCACGGCGAGAAGCCGAAAGGGAATCGTGCGCATGGGTTTGAGGGCGCAGAAGGTGATTCGTCCGGCGAGGAAGCTGCCACCGAAGCCTTCGTCGGAGAAACGAGCCGCGAGATGGTCTCGGAAAACCTCTACCGGTATGGCCTCGGGCTCCTCCTGGACCTTGCCAGCCTCGACGAGCGCCGCCAGGGTGTCGCGCACCAGCTGCAGGGCTCGTTCCTCGGCCTCACCCTGGGCCGCGAAGAGCGTCGACAGGGCGGTGTCGAGGTCGTGAGCCCAATCTGCGAGCGGCCGTGGGTACCGCAGGCGTCGCAGGTGAGAGAAGAGGGTTTCCGCAAAGCGGGCCAGGTTTCCGAGGAGCTCCGCGTCGCCCGCGGTTGCGCTGGCGAGGGGAGCGATGCCGCTCACCAATCCTTCGACCTCGCCGGTGGCATGGCCCATGATCAAGCGGTCGAGCCCCGCCCGCCAGGTATTGGCATCGAAGGTCGGGAGATCGAAATCGTAGGAACGTTGCCGGCCATCGATTCCCCACCGAATGTTCGCGCGCTCTACCAGGCGTCGTAGGCGAGGGATTTCCTGGGCTGGGAGCCGGAAGGCTCGGCGGATGGCCGGCAGGTCGAGGAGATCGAAGACCCGGTCGGGTGTCAGTCGTTCTCCGATCAGGCCGAGCAGACCCATCACCGCCTCGACCGACGGTTGCTCCCGAGAAACCTGGCGATCGGCGATCGAGTACCGCAGACTCGGATTCGCGGCAGCTCCGAACACCGCCTCGATGTATGGGGCATAGAGATCGATCGAGGGTACGAGGACGAGGACGTCGTCCAGGCGGAGGGTCGGGTCGGCGGCAAAGGCGTCGAGGATCTGGTCGCGGAGCACCTCCATCTCACGGCGCGGAGAGTGGCAGATATGGACCCGTAGCGAGCGGTCGTCCGGGTCGAGAACCGGTCGGTCTGCCGGGGGAAGAGCGCTGCGATCGGTGAGGTGCAGGATGTCGCGCTGCAGAGTGGCGAGCACGCCCGGCCCCTGGGGCTCGGTGAAATCGAGCTCGTGCCAGGCGTTTCCCTCCGGATCGGCCGATTGCAGGAGGTTGAAGAAGTCTCGACCTTGCTGACCGAGTCCGCCGAGCAGTGGATGGCCGGTCTCGAAATGGCTCTCTTCCAACGGGCCTGGGCTCTTGCGGCGATCTTCCAGGCGGGCCAGCTCGCGCTCCGACCGCAGATCTCCCCAGTAGTGATAGGTCGGGCTGGTGAAGTAGATCCTGACTTCGAGAAACCGGGAGAGGAGGGTCAACAGGTCGAGGAATGGGGGCGGCAAGGTGCTGATGCCGAAGATCGTAAGGCGGCGGGGTAGACCTTCCGGCGGCGTGGTCGCCTGGCAGAGGAGTCGCTGGAGGGAGAGAATTCGCCGGCCCGGGAGGTCCGGCTCGCTAGCGGCAAGGGATCTCCAGAGCCGGGCCTGCCAGGCCTCCGGGCCGCTGGACGACGGCTGGCTGCTTTCCCAGGCGGCCAGGAGATCCGGGCGGTAGAGCTGGTAGGTCTGGAAGGTCTGGGCCAGCCGGAGCGCGAGCTGGTGCCGTTTCCGCTGGTCGGGGTCGTCTTCGAGGTAGTCCGCCGGTGTGCCGCGAAGAGGGTCGAGGGGGTCTGCGCCGATTCCGTCGAACAAGGGAAGGGCGGGGCCGGGCTCGGCCGCCGGGCGAGGGAGACGTCCCAGGAGGTCGTAGATGCGCCAGACGAGAATCTCCGGATTCCTCGGGCGTTGCGGCGGATGGAGCATGGAATCGCGCCCGCTGGCTGGGAGGATGCGATCGGCCAGACGGTCGCAGAAGGTTGTGGGGAAAGGCATTTCTAGGCTCGCCGAGAGTCCCCAGCGTCGGGCCAGCTCGAGAAGGATCCAGCGGGCCATTCCCTGACTTTGGACGACGATCATCTCCCGCTCTAGGGGCGGCAGCGGGGCGGCACCCAGCGTTCTGGCCAGGTGCTCGACGAGAGACTCGAGTCGATTGCTGGTGTGGATCGAGAGCAGCTGTTCTCGCATCGTTCTCAGGCTTCGCGGAGACTTCGTTCGAGGGAGTGGAGGTCGAGAACCTCGCCGTGGAAGGCTTCGCCCATGGCGAGGAAACACATGAGATTGCTCCCCTCGCCGATCGGGTCCCAGGGAGGTGGAGGTTGGAGGTACTCGCCCGACGCGTCCCGCATGTGTCGACGGTCGCTAGCGAGAGACTTCCGGTATCGGGCCGCGTTCACGCGCCGGAAGAGAGGCTCGATGGCTGGGTCTGGCGCGACCAGGGCAGGAAACGTCCGGCGAAGGTAGACGGCAGCCGGGCACGGGCACGGGAGGCCGGAGTCGAGATCCCAGATCTCCCATCCGGCTTTCCATCGGCACAGGAGGACAACGTGATAGTCCCACACCACCGGAAGTCCCGGGCCGGGGGCAAGACGCTGATTCCAAAAGGCTACCGACTTGTTGTCGTTCGAGATCAGGAGAACGTGCGGACTCCGCCCCCGCACTTCTTCGTGGTCGCAGAGGTGCCAGATGTTTTCTTCGCAGTAGAACGGCCAGTACAGGATCCCTGCACCCGGGTCTGCCGTTTCAGGATCGATCTTTGGAAGTGTCAACGGAGTCCAGCGACGTTGGAAACGAAGTTTGGCGAGCGACGAGAAGAATGGAGACGGCCAGGAGCAGGCCTCCCACCGCGGCGAGGATGATCCCCGGCCCAGGATCTCCGCCGTGTCCCCCGAAACCGCCGAGAAAGAAGCCTCCGGGCATCAACCAGGTCGCGGCGATCAGACTCTTCGAGGCCGGTGGCAGAGCCTGTGCTCGGGATCGCGAGATGTGGGGAATCTGAGAGGCGAAGGCGAGGTGCACGAGCGCGAGGAGGGTTCCGTGGGCATGGGCGAGGGTCCACATCAGGCGGCGGCTGCTGTTGGAGAGGTCGAGATAGGCCCCGATCTTGAACCCATGGAACGCTTCGAGCACGAGGCCGAGCACCACGAAGGTGAACAGAGTCCACCATCCGATGGCTCGGTGCTGGTCGTCGAGGCTGCGCGACTGCCCTGGAGAGTTTGGTTTCATTCTTCGAGCACCAGAGGACGGTCGTCACGCTGGGCGGTGAGGCGGATGATCTCGGGACCGATCAGCCCTCCACTCTCGGAAACGAGAACCTCGGATCGCACCCTTGCCCCAGGCCTGCGCCCCAGAACGTGCCAGCGCTGGATCGCTTCTTCTCGTGCGCGAATGGCCTGGTTCGAATCGCCCTGGAAATCATAGCTCAGATCCTCGTAGCCTTCGAAGCTGCGCAGGGACCGCTGGGCGACGAAGCGTACCACCGCGTAGGGGTCGATCAGGAGATGGGCCAGGTACGGAGCCTGCCAGCCTTCGTCTGCCGCTTGCCGGGCCTCGGGCCGGCCCGCGCTCCAGGCGGCAAGAGCCCGCTGGCCGGCATCTCCACGAAGCATCCACTGGACACCTGCCGCGATCTGCCGGTCGTCTTCGTCGAGGTCCGTTGCTTCTTGGCCGTACCATTCCTGCAGATGTCGGTCGGTCCAGGCCAGGGGTCGGTCGAGGTGGCAGAGGTTGCATGCATTGGGGCGCCCGGCAGACAGGTCCGTGTGCACCGACGGGCTCTCGACGGTGTGACTGCGAATCCCTTTGAGCAGCCCGTAGGTGGTGTGAGGCATATGGCAGCTGTAACACCGGCTTCCGGCCGAATCGGGCGCATGAAAAGTGTGCTTCTGGAGATCCTGGGCCATGTTGCCGTGGCATTGGGTGCAGGCGTCGTCTCCGCGTTTGCCGGCCGCCAGCTGATCTTCCGGGTCACTGTCGTGCAGGGAGTGGCACGAGAGGCAGGAGAACTCCCCGCCGCGAAAACAAGGAGAAGCCTGCAAGCCGTTGTATTCGCGCCCGGAGACGCGGATGACCCCGTCGCTCCAGAATCGGCTCTCCAGAAACCAGGGTTGGCTCTGCAGAGTCTCGAGCAACTGGGGATGATCGCCGTTGATGGCAGGCAAGACCAGGGTTCGGCTGGCGAGCAGGTCATCACCCGGTCTGAACTCGTCGCCGGAGGTGGCCCATTGGAGCTCGTCGAGCAGCGTGACTCCATGGCACTGTCCGCAGACCTGGGAGGCTCGGTCTGCAGTCATGCGGGCGGGATTGGCAATGGTGGGGTCCGGCCGGGAGCTCCAGTGGTAGAGGTAGCGCCGAAGGGGATTGCGATTGGCTTCGACATGGTCTTCCGCCGGTCCGTGGCAAGCCTCACAGGAGATACCGAGCTCGCTGGTCTCCGGTGCGAGCGAGCCGGTCTGTGGGTCGAACCCGGGGTATCCGGCCGTCGTGTGGCACGGCAGGCAGTTCACGCTCCAGCGCGAGGCCTGGGTCTCCAGTCCTGGAGGGTTCAAGAAGACGTTGCGACGCTCGACCCAGCGATCCTGTTCGAAGAGGTAGACGAAGGGAAGGAGGGACAGGCCACCTCGTTCGAGATCGGGCAGCCAATAGGCCTGCATGTGGTGGGAGCCGGTCGACATCACGACTCGTCGAGACCAGACCCGGTCCTCTTCCCCCTGGCGCCAGGAATGGGCCCAGAGGGCGTCGCCGTCGGTCTCCAGTCGGAAGAATCGGTCCCCGGAGCGAAGTATCTCCCCTCGAAAGGGCGCCCGCGTATTTTCGGGTCGGGCCACCTGCGTCATCGTGCGATGGAACGACGCATGCCACGAGGCGTGTTGGTCGGGATGGCAGGCCTGGCAGGTATCGGAAGTGGCATACCCCGGAACAGCCTCCCGAGCGGGGAGCCAGCCTTCGAGCTCGGACTCTTGTTGGCTTCGGAGGCGCTGCTCCCGGGTCCAGCCCACGAGGAGTGAAGCTCCGAGCAAGAGGGCGACGATCGCAGCAGACCGCACTCGTCTCTCCGTCGGCCGCAAGACCAACAGAGCCAGGATCAAGGCGAAAATCGATAGCTGCGAGAGAAGTAGAACGCTCACCCTGCGAGACCAAGAAGGAAATCCATGGAGTGTCCGAGCCAGGTGATCGTATCAGGATCTCCAAGGTCGTCCGATCGCCCGATCTCCGCCCATCGAAAGGGCGCCATCGATAAGGGTGCCATCGATAAGGGTGCCAGCCTTTTCTCCGAATGCCGCCTTTTCTCCGAATGCCAGGAGGCCGGGCCACCAGGTAGCAGGACGGCTAGAGACCTGAAGACGCAACGAAGGGTGGAGAGGGCGGAAAACTGCCGATCGGGAAACCGGCGGGCGGTCCCGCTCTCTGTAGCTTCTTCGCGCCCAAGACAAACGCTTCCTGGAAGTGCCGGTATCCTTCCATCAAAGCCTGGCGAGCCTTCTTCGATGCAGCGTGAAACACCGGTGCGGGCTTCGTCTGTCTCTCAGAAGGCTCCAGGGGCTGAGCGAATGGACACTGTCGTGAGATCGCTGCGAGACCTAGAACAGGTCCTGCCTGCTGGCGTGCCTCGCTCTCGATCTCTTCGAGCATTTCGCCGACCCGTCGACGAATCTCTTGGGCTTCCAGGTGCCGCCAGCAAGGAAGAGGATCGAGTCGGAGAGGCTCTATCTCGAAGGAGACTCTCTGGGTTCCTCGCTTCCCGCGTCGACCGAGGCTCTCTCTCGTTCGATCGGGCCAGACACCATGGAGAGTTTCTCCGGAGACCAACGGTCGTGCACAGTGGACTCCGGGCCACTGGCGGGGGTGATGAACCAGGCGTTCCTTGGTTCCGTGAGCGAGTAAGTATCGGAGTCTGGCTACCTGCGCAGTTTCCTCTTCGCTGACGACAACTGCCCGATATCGACGACTCCAGATCTTTTCTCGCCAGCCGGTCCGCCGTGCCACCTCCTTCGCCAGCTTGCTGCCGAAGTAATTCATGAATCGAGACATCTGAAGGGCATCGAGGACGCCGATCAGAAGGTGCAGGTGGTTGGACATCACGACTACGCCGTAGATCTCGACTTCATACAGACGTTTGGCCCGAGCAATGGCGCCGACCACGATCTGATTGAAGTCATGGCCCGGCTTGAGCAGAAAACGGCGCTATACCGTACGATAGGTAATCTCTACAAGGGCTCCTCTTGGTGGGACGAAACGAATCATACGGCCCATTCTTTCTCCTCTCCTAGGGGTTAGGTCGTTCGCTCAGTAAGTGCTCCGGCGATCCAGAGATCGATATTGAATTGCTTCCGCGATGTGTGGCGACGCGATGGAGTCACTGGCATGTAAATCAGCGATCGTGCGGGCTACCTTCAAGATCCGAATCAAGCCTCGTGCGGAGAGTCGAAGGCTCTCATACGCAGTATCCAGAAGCCTTTGCGCTTCTGGGTCCAGAAGACAGTGGCTCTGCACTTCCCGGCTCGACATCGCGGCATTGATCGGTGTCGAGCACGACTCGCCAAAGCGTTCTTCTTGAATTTTCCGGGCGGCAACGACTCTCTTTGCAACCTTCAAGCTAGGTTCGCCTGGAGAAGCCTTCATCTCCTCTAGCGAGACGGCGGGCACCTCGATGTGCATGTCGATTCGATCCATCAAGGGACCTGAGATCTTCCCGCGGTATCTCTCGATCGAGGCCAAGGAGCAGCCGCAGGAGTGGCGTGGATCCCCGAGATGGCCACAAGGGCATGGATTCATCGCCGCCAGGAGAGAAAAACGAGCGGGGAAGTCGAACCGAGCTCGAGTCCTGACAACAGTGACGACTCCCTCCTCCAATGGCTGTCGCAAGGACTCCAGCGCATCGCGACGAAACTCCGGAAGCTCGTCGAGGAACAGCACACCTGCGTGAGCCAGGCTGGTCTCCCCCGGCCGGGGAATACTGCCGCCTCCGATCATTCCTGCGGTGCTGGTTCCCGGATGAGGGCTGCGAAACGGTCGATTTCGTACAAGCTCGGATGGGGGCTCTTCCGCGACCATCGAATAGATCTTGGTCACGGCGATCGCTTCCGCAAGATTCAACGGTGGCAAGAGCCCGGGAAGCCGGCGGGCAAGCATGGTCTTGCCCGAGCCCGGCGGACCGATGAAGAGCAGGTTGTGCCCTCCTGCCGCCGAGACTTCCAATGCCCTCTTGGCTCCGAGCTGACCACGGACCTCCGAGAGGTCCGGAGCTCGACCTCTGGTCACACCTCTTGCCAGCCCGGCAGAAGCCCGGGCGATCGAGCAACGATCGACGAGGTGGTCGATCGCCTCTGCGAGAGAACGAATCGGGACGACGGGCACTGTTCCAAGGGCTGCCGCTTCGCCGGCATTCACCGAGGGAAGGAGCAACTCCCGTGCGCCCTGTTGGGCGGCGAGATCGGCGATGGCCAGTCCGCCACGAATCGGGCGTACCGTCCCGTCGAGCCCCAACTCTCCACAGAACATCCGGCCTTCCAGCGCTTCCGACGAGAGATCGCCCTGGGCGCTGAGGTACGCAAGGGCAATGGCCAGATCCAGGTGATTTCCCTCCTTCTTCAGATCGGCCGGTGCAAGATTGACGACCACGACTCGAGGTGGCAGATCGAAGCCACTGTTCTTGATCGCCGAGCGGACTCGTTCCCGACTCTCTCGAACCGAGGCGTCGGGCAGACCTACGATTTGCATCTGGGGGAGGCCGGTATGGATGTCGACCTCCACCAGAACCGGGCGTGCATCGACGCCCCAGGGGGTTGCGGATTCAGTGCGTGCAAGCATTTCGTCGGTCTATAACGACGACTTGCTCGAGTTTCGACAGCTGGCAGGTGAATTGGCCAATCTAGCGCAAGGCAATTTCGTAAAAGGCTGGCACGTTGCGACCCTGCCCGCATGCGAAGGGTGCCAGCCTTTCTTGCAGAACCGCCTTTCTTGCAGAACCGGGAAGCTTGACAGCTCTATTTGAGGAAGAAGGCGAGCTCTTCGAGGAAGATGAGGAGATCGACGGTCTTGACGCGGACGTTGGGGTAGGTCGCCAGCTGAACCGGAGCAAAATTCAGGATCGAACGGACTCCCGCGCGGACCAGCGCTTCGTAGTTGTCGGCGGCAGCCTGGGTCGGTACTGCGAGGATGCCGATTTCCGCGCTCAGCTCGCGAACCACGGTCTCGAGCTCTCCGCTGGGACGGATCGTCAAGTGTTGCAGGGGTTGGCCGACCTTGGCGGGGTCATTGTCGAAAACGGCCAAGATCCGGAAAGCGCCGGAGTTGAATCGAGGAAATCGGGCGAGCGCCTTGCCGATGTTTCCGGCGCCCACCAAGACGACTCCGTGTTCTCTCTGCAATCCGAGCAGGCCCTCGAGCCGATCTCTGAGATCCGCCACGTCGTATCCCACACCGCGAATGCCGAATTCCCCGAACTGGGCTAGATCCTTGCGCATCTGCGGAGCGGAGAGGTGGAAGCGTCGAGCCAGCTCCTGGGAGGAGATTCTGGCGACACCTCGATCCTGCAGTCGGCGCATACACCGCAGATAGACCGAGAGTCGGTTCAACGTGAGGGAGGAGATATCTTCCAAGGTCGGCACGGCGTGGCTATGAGGTCCAGAGCGGAAGGAAGATCCGCAGACCCCGAGATTGTCTCACAGGCCCGGATGGACCGACCAACCTATCCACTAGATCGGCGAGCTGTCGGGCGAAAAAGTGTCGGATGTCGGGGGAGAAGAGAGAAGTGGTGCGAAAGGGGGGACTCGAACCCCCACGACCTTGCGGCCACAAGATCCTGAATCTTGCGCGTCTACCAATTCCGCCACTTTCGCAGGTGGTGCGGCGCTCCAGTTGATCTCGAATCGATTCGTCTGGAGTCGGCAAATGCCGCGGAAGGCGGATTCTAGAGAAGAGGCTCTGGGGTGTCAATGGCCTACCAGGGACTTCCTGGAACCTGTACCGATCGCTGGTGGTCCAACAGAGAGAGCAAGGCAGCATACGCGGGGCTGCCGAGACGCTGCTCTCGCTCTGGATGAGGAGTCTGTGCTGAAAAGAGCTGCCCAGAGCGGAAGAATCCAACTTCTTGAACCTACACCTGGCTCGGCGAGCCAAAGGGAATTCTCGATGCTACACTCCCCGACCATGAACAGCACGATCCATCGTCGTGTACGGGTCCTCCGACGATTCCATATTGCCTCTCTGGCCCTGGCGATCTATCTGGCCGGAGCGGTAGGGTGTGATGCCCGTAGAGGAGTCGACCCCGAAGTCGATCATTCCGAAATCGAAGCCTTGCTTCGCACATACCTCCCCAAGCTGGGAGAAGCTTACGCAACACAAGACACCTCGGTTCTCGAAGGACTGGCCGTCGCCAAAGAGATGTCGAGGATCGAGCTCAGGACCCGGGAGCTCGACGCCAATGGGCAGGTGTACGAGCCGATCTTTCGCGAGATCACGGTGGAAGATGTCTCGGTCTGGAACTACTCGAATGCCTTCGTCACGACCCTCGAGGTCTGGGATGTCAGCTCCTACACTGTCGGTAGCCATATCCTGGTCAATCAGAGCTTGGGGCAGCGGAATCGGGTCAAGTATCAGTTGAAGAGAAGAGACGACTCTTGGGTGATTCTCTACCGAGAGCTGGACCAGACCTTCGAGCCATGAAGAGAGGATGGGGGCGGGCTCTCTGGCAGCCGTCTCGATGAGGATGCTCCTATGAATTCGCTGCCCACCGTTTCGATCATCGGGCGTCCCAATGTCGGCAAGTCGACTCTCTTCAATCGCCTGGTAGGGAGACGTCAATCGATCGTTCACGATCAGCCAGGGGTGACTCGAGACCGAATCTTCGGCTACGTCGAGCTCGATTCCGGTTCTACATTCCAGCTCATCGATACTGGGGGGTTGGTCCCCGGCGACGATCCCCTCGGGCTCGGTGATCAGGTATTGCTGGCCGTCGAGGAGAGCGATCTCCTGCTCTTGACGGTCGACGGCAAGGAAGGACTGACGACCGCCGATCAGAGGGTCCTGCAGGAGGTGCGAAAATCCGGGAAGCCGGTGATCCTAGTGGTCAACAAGGGGGATACGCACAAGGCCCAGGAGAATTTCGACGAGTTCTACAGGCTCGGTCTCGAGCGGCTGGTCCTGGTGTCGGCCGAGCACGGAAGGGGGATCGGTGAGCTCCTGGACGGTGTCCGCGAGCTACTCCCCGACTCCACCGAAAAAAAGGCTGGCACCGAGTTTCCGGCACTCGCAGTGGTGGGACGGCCGAACGTCGGCAAGTCGTCCCTGGTCAATCGACTGCTCGGACAGGCGCGGGTTCTCGTGTCTCCGCAGGCAGGCACGACTCGAGATCCGATCGACTCATTGCTGGAGTGGGAGGGCAAGACCTACCAGCTGATCGACACGGCAGGCATTCGGCGGCGGAGTCAGGTTTCCGGAGTCGCGGAAGGTATCGCGGTGCTCTTTGCCCGTCGGCAGCTGGAACGAGCGGATCTGGCGATCCTGGTGATCGACGCCAGCCGCGGGGTGACGAGTGGTGATCTCGCGATCGCCGGCCTGGCTTGGGAAATGGGGCGCGGCATCGTCGTGGCCCTGAACAAGTGGGATCTCCTCGACGAGGCAGGAAGAGAGCACCTGGAAGAGACCTGGTTGCGCCTCGAAGAGGTGACGGGGCGGCCGCCACGCGTCAATATCTCGGCACTGACCGGACGGCGAATCGATCGGCTGCTTCCGGAGGTCGGTCGTGCGCTGGAACGTTTCCGCCTGGAGCTGAGCACTGCCGAGCTCAATCGGATCCTCGAGCGCGCCGTGGCCCAGCACCAGGCGCCCCAGGTTCGGCATCGCCCGTGGCGCCTCTTCTACGCCACCCAGGTCACAACGGGCCCACCAACTTTCATGCTCTTTGCCAACCGGACCCTGGAAAAAGAATCTACGTATCGTAGATATCTCGAGAATCGGCTGCGGGAGGAATTGGATCTTTCGGGAATTCCACTGCGTTTGGTGGTGCGGCAGCGTTGAAGAGCTTCGGGTGCTCTTGTTCGAGAACGAGCCTATCCCCTATACTGATAGAAACCATCGCCCGGGAGGCTGACCGAACCAAGAGCGGTTGGCCAAATGGTCCTACCAGGCAATGAGCTGTACTCTCGGTTTCGACCGCGCTCTCAAGGGGCTTGCGGATGTGGCTTCTGCTCCGTCGACTTCGAGAGCCCTGCCGACGGGTTGAGAGTAGGAATGGGTGGCTCGAGGAACCCGGTGCCCGAGCTGTCGCGAGTTGAGGTTGCTGGTGCCGAGGGCCGAGCCGAGATGTGGCGAGAGGCTTCCGGTGAGCCAGGCTTCGATCAGGAGTCGGAGTTAGGGTGACGCGAAGAATCAAGAACGAAGGCAAGACCAAGGCGCATCTCATCGATGCTGTCTATCGTCGGCATGGAGCGTTGACCAAGAACGAAGCTGCTGAGATCGTCGACGCGATCTTCCGCACGATGAAAACGACATTGCAAGATGGTCGGTCGGTGAGAATCCGGAATTTTGGAGCCTTCGAGGTGACACAACGAGATGGCCGCAACGGGGTGAACCCCGCAAACGGAGAGCGGCTGTTCATTCCCGCACATACGGGTCTGAGCTTTCGGCCCTCGCGAAACCTCAAGAGCTTGCTGGACGAACGAGAAGAAGAGGAATCCTCTTGAACGTCGAAGCCTTTCCCGGGAAGTTTCTGGGTCTCTGAGTCGTGGCCAAGAAGCTCTACTACAAGATCGGCGAAGCCTGCAAGATTCTCGAAATCCAGCCCTACGTGCTGCGATACTGGGAAACAGAGTTTCCGTTTCTCAGCCCGAGCAAGAGCAAGTCCGGGCAGCGAGTGTATGGTGAGCCAGAGTTGG
>CAZMEL010000209.1:0-13969 GCA_964565225.1 uncultured Thermoanaerobaculia bacterium
TCGTGAGACCGAGGCGCACATGTACGGCCGTGTCGTTCAGAACGATTTCTTTCCGCACCGGGCTATCGACCAGCTCTCGCTCGGCGAGCCGGGCGAGACGCGTGGCCTCGAGAAAGCCGTGGCACGGCCAGCGCCGCTCGATCATGGCCGGCTCCGGAGTCCATTCGGGTTTCTCCAGCAGGCGTTCTTGGATTCGCTCGGGTTTCATGCGGCTCTCCTTTCTGAGTGTCAGGAATCTGCTCGTTCGAAAAAGCCCTGGAGGACGAGAGCCTCCAGGGAGCCGAGTGCCAGCAGAGCCCAGGGAGCGCCTCGCTCCGGTCGTACCGCCCGCGTGACCGTGGCGAGGCCGGAAGAGGTGCCCCGGAGAGCTCCTGGCTCAGGCAACAACAGATCCTTTGGCGTCACCTCTTGGCAGAGGCTTTGCCGTATCGGATGGAGAGAGGGTAGGAGAATCGAGAGATTTCGTGTTGTTCCCTCACAGGATCGATTGCAAGCCAAGCTTCGCTTGCCTATACTTGCCTCATGCCTGCAAAACCTCTGACGACGAGTCAGAAAGAGACGATGTCGAAAATCCTTGCTCAACTCCGCCAGGAATTTCGAAGGGCTGGGTTGGGATCGAAGAAACGTGCCCTCGAGAACATGGGCGTGAGCCGGACCCAGCTCGACATGGGATTCAGCCACGGCTACGTCAAGTTGGGTACTCTGCTCCAGGTGCTCGACGAAATCGGCGTTCCGCCGGATGAGTTCTTCTGGCGAGTCTTCGACTTCGAGTCTCGATTGCGCACGCAATCGCCGCCAGGAAGCGGTGAACGCGAACCAAGCGAGGAAGAGGAGCTATTCTTGCGCTTGATGAACTGGAAGGCGCAAGAGCTGAAGGGGTGAGTGAATGCTTCCGGGATGGCTCGAAGAGTTGGATCGACGCCGGGTGAATTCTCCAAGAGAGGTCGCAGAGGAGCTGAAGGGAATTCTGCCGGGGCTGACAGACCGCCGGACGTTCGGTCTCGCGTTGGGTGTCTACGGATCGTGCCTACGAGCGCTCGACAAGCTCCGGGTGGCCTCGGCTTTCATCGAAGTAGGGCTTGGCCTCGTACAGCAAAGTTGGGATGTCGGCAGTCTTTTACGCCGCAAATCGATCGTCGAAGCCGCCAAGGGCGATTTCGAAGGCGCCATCAGAATCTCGGATCGAGGAATCCTGGCGTTTGTCGATGCAACCGACGTCCACTCCGTCGGCCGGCTCCAATGCGACCAGGGGATGTTCCACTACCACCTGGCGAGGTTCTACGAGGCTGCACAGAAACTGCACTCGGCGCTCGCTTTGCTCGACAAGAGCGATACGGAGCATCTGTTCACCTGCCACCATGGCCTGGCTCTCATCGACGTTGAACGCGGCGCACTCGACGACTGTGTCAGGCGGCTCGAGCAAGCGCGGAGTCTTTCAGAAGGGCTGGGAGAAATCGCTCGAGCACGCTACCTCTGGTCCGAAGGCAAGATGGCAGTGAGGCTCGGCCGAGCCGATCTTGCAGAGCGGGCTTACCGGGAAGTCGCCCCGATCTTCCTGGCAGCCGGCATGAAGCTCGATGCTGTTCTTGCCACGATCGAGCACTCCAGAGCCTGTTTTTCTGCCGGAAAGCGGGAAGAGGGAGTGCAAGTCGCCCAATCGTGCCACAAATACCTCTTGTTGTTTCCCGAGGGCGAGACGTCCCGAATCATCGGCGAGATCTGGCGACAAGCGGAAGCCCGGGGGCTGAAAGAAGAGGCTTTGATCGAAGCAGCGGAGAAGCTGGGTCGCGAGCGCCCCGAAGGGCGCCCGCAAAAACAGCCTGCTGCTAGACGAGAAAATGATCAGCCACCGGGGACGTGGAACGGTCCGAACTCGTTGACCGGAACCTGAGGCTCGATACCAGCCGGCTGATCCACTGCTGTAAGAACAAACCCACCGATCATCCATTGAAACATCGTCATTTTTCTATCCTCCATAGGTAGGGCAGGCCAAGCCACACCCGGCCCTTCGCCAGGAGGAAGCCGGCCTCGCCACGGTCACGAGCTCCAGTATGTGCCCGCGGCCCACCGAAGGCGAGGGGATTCGCAAAAAGCTTCGGCTCCCGTGGCATGGCCCGCACGGAGCCGGATGGGCGCCGCTCGGGTCTGGCCAGGAAGGAAGAGGTTACGAACGAACCCCCGTGGACGCAAGATCCACGTTGTCAGTAACTTCCGCTGGTTTCTGACCTCGCTCGATCCATCCTCGAAATCTCTTCAGTCGATTCAGCTGGTCTGCAGACCACCAGCTCGCAACGAGGTGGCAACCCAAAGCCTCGCCGACAGGCAAATAGGTAATTTTGCGTAGAAATCTTGACTCGGGCGTGGAATCCGACTATATTCGTTGCATATTGATTGCTCAGACCTCGATCTACCGATAGGAGGTTTCATGTGATGGTGAGGTAGTGTCATTGAAAAAGCCGAACGCTACCGCGCCGAACGGCAGGCACGAGCGCAGCCTCTCTCGATGGCCGTGCCCGTGCCAGACCTCGCCAGCTCGGAAGAAGCGGTCCTGGTGCTGATGAGCACCGTCGACCACCCGGTCGACTTCGATACCTTTTTCCTCGAACCCTCTGGGGTCGAGCAAGCCCTGGGCCGCTGGCAGCTGGAGCCGAGGTCGCACCTCCGGCTCCCCGTTGCAGACCTGATGGGCCCGGGCGCCGAGCCAGGGCCCGGCACCCTGGTGCTCGACCTCTACGGCGATGGCGACACGGTGCAGGGCTGGCTCGTGGTCCGGCGCCCGGGCCACGCCATGGAGCTTCCTCTGCAGGTGATCGGCGAAAAAGGCGGAGACGATCGAGTCGCCTTCTGGTCCGCCGGGCTGGGAGATTCCGCCGTGCAGCTGACCTGCACCCACCTGGGCAACGGCCCCTTGCAGCTCCGGGTGACCTGGGGCACGGAAAGAGGAGAGACGAGCGAGCCCGAGACGTGGATTCTGGAGCCCGGCGAGCAACGAAGCCTCCCCCGGCCGGGCAAAGGCTTGTAAGAAAAGGGAGAGAATTCCCAGAGTGCGGTGAGTGGGCTCACGGTTTGTTTTACAAACTGCATAATTGACAAAGGTTGCGCAGGCCCGCCTCCCGTCCCCACTTTTCTACCTTGTATCGGAGGCGTCTGATGCAATTTGACTGTACTTGGGCGAAGAGATCTCGCGAATCTACTCGTAGCTGGACGGCCGGAGTAATCTTCCTTTCGATACTACTGCTGGCTGCAATGTCGCCGAAGGAGCGGGGGGTACATCGCTCTGTCACCTGGAAGTCTACCCAAGACAACACCGCTCAGGGTCTTTGGTTGCTTTCGCTAGCAGAGAGGGGCTTCGTTAATCGCCTTCTGATCGAAGGGCCGAGCGGGCAGCTTGCGCTCCTTACTAAAATCGTCGATGCCGGCCATGGCACCCAGAGCACCAGATACGAAGATCTGGCCAGCGGCTGGTGGATCGAGCTGAAGCAAAGCTACGGTGTCGAGTGGCCAAACTACCGCATCGCTCTGAGATCTCTCGCTGCCGGCCCAGATTCTCCAAATATGGACGGTTCGGTCCAGATTACGTTACAAACGAGCCATGGTTTTGATTTTCGGGAATCCTACCCTCGGCGTCTTGGGGGAGAAATCCCGGACCTCATCGGTTCGTTGGGCGACGGGCAGCAAAAGGTGCGCTTGGGCCGGGCGATTCCTGCGACTTCAGCCGAGATCTTTCGTTTACTTGTCGGCTCGCTAGAAGCCGGGCAGGATCCAACCCGGCTAATCGGAGGGGAGTATGGTGACCTACTTGATGTTGTCGAATGGGCATCGGAAGGTCACCCCAAAGCCAAAGGCCAAGAAGAAGCCTGGCCACTTCCCGAAGTCGGTGCCTATCAGGTCGGCACTCTGACCGACCCGGAGCTGATCGAGCTGGTAGCTAAGTTTCCGGATCTGGACAACGTGGATCCTCTGGCCGGTACGAGACCGACCGACCTCTTCGAGTGAACGAACCGATTCGAGGCCAGAACCAGAGCAGGCCGCAGGCCGAGAGCAGTGCGGCCAGATAGGCCGGTTTGCTCGGCCAGATGTAGATCCTCTTCTGGAGCACCGGGCTGTAGTAGGTCTCGGGGTCGACCGGGTGGGTGGTTTCGAGCTCCTGCAGCATTCGCTCGGGGTAGCGCCGGGAGGGCAGGCCCTGGAAGCCTTCGAGATCGAGGTAGGGATAGTAGTACTTCTCGAGAATCAGGTTCGCCTGCCGGGCCCAGTAGAGGTGCCCGAGGCGGTAGTTGTGGTCACGGTGCCCGGCATGCCAGCCGGCCTCGGTGAGGAATCGATCTTCGAAGGCCACCCCCACGGAGGGCACCTCTCGGGCCCAGCGATCGGCCCGGTCGACGGCGGCCGCTTCTAGCTCGGCCCGAGGAAACCACGACCGGAAGTGCCCGATCTCACGGTCGTAGATCTCGTAGCCCAGGTGGGCCTGGTAGAAGAATCCTCCGAGGACCAGGAGCGAAACCGCCAACCCCCGGAACAGGCGATTCGGCCGCTCGAGGCGCCAGGAGAAGCGCTCCGGCGGCTCGAATCCGAGGCCGGCAAGAACCCCTGTCGTGCCCGCCAGGGCGTCGAGCCCGACATCACGGATCTCGCCGATCCGCGAGGCGGCCAGGGACTGCACCAGCTCGTCGACCGCGCCCGCCGCCGCCGTGCCCGCCAGGGGCAGCAGGATCAGGGAGGGATCTCGGGCTCCCATCTTCGAGAGCCCCCGGTACAGGAGCCAGCTCACCAGGCCGTACTCGACGATGTGCACCCGCTCCACCCAGCCCACCACCACGTCGCCGTAGCCGTGGGTCATCTGCAGCTGCAGGGCCACGGCGCCTGCCGCCAGCCCGAGCGCTCCGAAACGAATCCAGCGCCGGGTCCGGATGCGAATCAATGCATAACCGACGAGGCCGAGAGCGGGTAGGCTCAGACCCAGAACGAGAAAGACCAGAGCAGGACCGAGGTGAGCCTCGAACACCCAGTGCCGGAGCTGACCGATGAAAGGTGCCGTTCCGGCAATGGCCAGCACGACGAAGAATGCGGGGAGAAGAGGTTTCACCCGGCAGATGCTAACAAACCGGGTGCTCCGAATCCTCGTCGGGCACGATCTCTACCGGAGATTCCCCGACTCTGCAACGGAACGGCGCAAAGACTCGTAGAGATTCTTCGAGCTCATTCACCGCACGAGCCACGTTTCTGCAAGACTACGGATCCAGCAAACACCATGTGCCCAATCGAATCCTCACCCGAGCTGCCCTCGCTTCCTCCCGCCAAGCGGCTGCTGCTGCTCATCGCTGGCTGGCTGTTGATCCTCGTCGGGCTCGCGGGGCTGGTTCTCCCCGGAATCCAGGGGATTCTCACTCTCGCACTCGGGGCCGCGGCTCTCTCGCTGGTGAGCTCGACCTTCTTGCGGCTGCTCCACCGTCTGCTGCGACGCTGGCCCAAGGTTCTGGATACCATGCTCCGTTTTCGCCAAAAGATCCTCGGCAAGCTCGGCGGCTGAGCCCTTCCACGTCTTCTCCCGGGCTTCGGGCTCCACACCCGCCTGACTCCGAGGGCGTGGTACGGTCCGGCGCGCTCCGCGTCCGACGTTTCTCCATCGTCCAGAACTGCTCGGGAGCCTGCGATGAAACCCTTCTTCAAGATCCTGCTCGGCGGCTGTGGCTGCCTCGCGCTGCTCGGAATCGCCGCGGTGGTCGGCCTCGGAATCTGGGTCTCCTCCACTCCCGAGGGCGGGGTGAAGCTCGGCAACGAGATGGACGCCTACGCCCTCGAGTACATCGAGCAACATGGCTTGATCGGACCGAAGGAACAAATTCTCGCCTACTACGACGTCACCATTTCCATGGACGGCACCGAGGCGGCTCTCCTCACCTCCCGTCGGCTGATCTACCACAAGAACGGCGCCGACACTTCGATCGCCCTCGACGAGATCACCGACGTCCGCCATCGCAAAGAAGGCCTGATCGGCGACATCCTCGAGATCGACAGCTCCACGGGCCAGACCATGAAGATCGAGATCGCCCCTCTCAACCAGGGCGAGACCTTCAAGAACGTGTTGATGCGTGCCTGGGAATCGGCCGCGGACGAATCCGGCTGACTCTGTCGGCTTCGCCGTCCGCCGGATAACGATAGTGCCCGGTGATCGGGTGCTCGAAGAGGACATCCTCCATCTTCGGCCCCTGCCCGATGTTGTGCACGATCAGAGGGTTGCCACTCTCCCGCGAGCGCCGGTCGACGACGATCCCGATGTGGGGGAGGTTGTGCGGTAGACGCCAGGTCACCAGGTCTCCCGTCCGGTAGACAGCGGCCCGATCGGATACGCCGAGAGATTCCCCGTGGCGCTCGAAGAAGCGCCGCAGATTGGGCACCCGGCGGTGATCGATGTTGCGGTCGGGCCGCGAGAGCCCCCAGAGCTGCGGATAGGCCCGGAAGTCTCGACGCATATCTTCGTGCACCCGCTGCTGGAGGTCGATCCCCAAGGCCCGGAAGGCACGAATCACCACGTCGGTACACACCCCGATCCCCGCCGGTACATCGCCCATGGGATAGTCGATCCGGTGGTAGCTGCCGTCATATCGCACCACGTGCCGGGTCCGCTCGATCGCCGCTGCCGACAGGCGTTCGGCGAAGGATTCTGCCGCGGCCGGGCTCGCCAGCACCAGCCCGATGGCGAGGGCGAGAGCCAGCCAGGCCGCGGCCGGCTGGAGAAGATGGAATCGGATCTCTTCGTATTTCCTCACGCTGGGAATGGACTCCCCTCCGGGCAGAGGAGTTCCCGAGAATCGAGCCTCTGCCGGAGGGATCGCCGCGCGGGAAGGAACAGGGCGGCTGGAGAGCCCAGCCGCCCGAGGAAGAGAACAAAGGCCGAAGCTCCTTCAGGGAGCGAGGCAGAGGGAATAGGCGGTGAGGCTGGTCGTGGCCGGAGCATTCCAGATACAGCCAAAGGCCTCGATGCCGAACGGCGAGAGCGGCAGGGGATCTTGCAGGTTCGACGCCAGGCTCGAATCGAGGCAGCCGCCGCCGAGGCTCAGATTCCCCGCCGGGCACGAAGCCGCCACCGACTGACCCACCGAGGTGCTCTGCTGCACGACCTGCAACCCCGCGACCTGGTTGCTGTCGATGCAGGTCGCGTAGGCGGTGATGCCACCGGGATTGCTGTCGAAGATACACGCCCAACCCTCGGTGCCGAAGATCGATGTGCTCAGGGGCAGGCTCGAATTCAACAGCGCGCTGTTGAAGGTGTCGTCGGAGCAGCCGCCGCCGATCGCCGTCTGGCCCGCCGGGCACAGGGCTACCGCCACGATGCCCCCACCCGCGGCCACGGTCTGCTGGATCTGGTTGAAACCCACCATGCCCGGGTCGTTCACGCAAATCGCGAACGAGGTCAGGTTGGCCACTGTCGCGTCGTGTATACAGGCGAACGCCTCGATCCCGAAGGTGGCGGGATAGAGCGGAAATGCCGAGTGGAGGTTGGTGGTCAATGTGCCGTCGAGGCAACCGCCACCCGCGACGCGGGTTCCTGCCGGACACACCACGCCCGACACGTTCGAGGTGGTCGGTGCCGCCTGGATGGTCTGCGGATTCAGCTGGCAGCTTCCCGGCACCTGGAATCCGTCGGTCGGGGCGAGAGAGTTGGGCCCGCCCGACACCGCGTCGGTACCGAGGCCGAAGGCGGCGAACGACCGCCAGACGCGGCACACGTCTTCGCCGTTGTAGTTGTTGATCGCCGCCTGGACGATGCCGTCGCGCACGTCGGTGAAGGCCGGCCGGCAGATGGTGTTCTTGAGGCCTTCGTTGACGTAGAGCATCATCCGCTGGTTGCCGGCTCCGCCCAGGGCGTTCCCCAGGTTGGTGCTGAAGCCGTGGGCATTCACCAATCCCCAGTAGACCTCCCAGGCCCCCTGGGCCCACACCGAGCCCACGCCGTGCGGCACGCTCATGCCGGCGACGCTGGAGTAGGTCCAGTTGTTGACCGCGTTGTTGGTGCTGTAGGGCAGAACCCGGATTCCCGGTCCGTTGGTCGGCTGGCCGAGCACGTAGGTCCCGATCCCCCGCGGCGTCGGGCCGGTCTGGGCGGCGGTGGCGGTGTAGGCCAGGGCCCACCAGTCGCTCAAACCCTCACCGGGCTGCTGCAGGTTGTTCAGGCAGCTGACCGAGGAAGGCCCACCCACCAGGCGATTCGAGATCCCGTGCCCGTACTCGTGCACGATGATCGAATTCTCGAGGTCGCCGTCGCGCATCGGCGAGGTGAGGTTCCAGAGGAACATCTGCATGCGCGGACGGGAGCCATCGGGCGGGGTGAGGAAGTTGGCGTTGTTGAGCCCCCCACCGTCCTGGGCCTCGGCGCGGACATCGTCGCCCGCCAGCCCGGGGTTTCCGTAGTTGTTGACCTGGAAGTTCCCCGACGCCTCATCGAAACCGTATTGGTACTGGATATCGTGGATCAGGTTGTTCCAGTAGAAGAGATTGGCCACCGCGGCCGAGGTGTAGGTGCCCGGAGCCGCCGCGAGATTGATCGGGAAGAGGCAGTCGAGGGTCGCGCCGCAGTCGGGCTCCACGGCCGGAGGCAGGCCGTTGGCGTTGGCGTCGTCGTAAGCATGCACATTGTTGCCGCGCATGGTGGTGAACTCGGCACCGGCAACCCCGTTGGTGTCGTGCCAGCCGAAAGGAGACGCGGTGGGATCCGCGGGATCGACCACGACGGTGCGTCCGTCGGCCGGCGGCAGAATGGCGGCGTGGTTGGGGCTCTCCACCGGCTGCTGGTACACCTGGTAGCTGTCGCTCGCGACCCAGTCGAACCGGGTCCAGACCTCACCGGTGCCGGCGTCGACCGTAAAATCGAAGGCGTGTTGCTCGTCGAGGGTGTAGATCTGGAAATTCCAGACCAGGCGCGTGTCTCCCGCCGCTACCGGCAGCCAGGCGAGGCGAGCTTCGATCGGCTCCTGGGAGAGCCCGCGCACCTCCACGAGAGAGGTCTGGCGCGGATCCCGATCCAGGCTCTGCACCCGGGGCTCGCCTTCGAGCCGGACTTCGAGGTGCCGGGCCGCCGCGGCCACCGCCGCCGCAGCATCGAGCTCCGGGGTCAAGGCGTCGACCTGGTCGATCAACCCCGGAACCCAGGAGTTGTTGACCGAGAGAATCCGCCCGGTACGCCCGACGTTCACCTGCAGCAAACCCAGATAGACCGGGATTCCCAGGTGCTCCTGCTGCAGGTAGAGATGCGTCGCCCCACTGATCGGCGACTCGACCCGGTCGAGGAGCACGTGCTCTTCCAGGTCGGCAGAGGTGAGGCCCAGAATCTCCAGGCTCTCCTGCAAGAACACCAGAGAGGCATCGAAAGGATCACCGGCGAGCTCGTCGCTCAGGAATCCGGTGGCGTTGAACAGAGAACGGGTCGCTCCCGACAGGGGGTCGAAGGTCACCAGAAGGTCCGGGCGCTCGGAGCGAAGGCGCTCGATCCCTTCGAGCTGCAACCGTGCCGGCTCGGCCGTTGCCTGCAGGCTGGCCGGCGCCAGCCGAGCGTCGAAGTGGCGTCCTTCGTCGACGTGGGCTCCGGGCGCTGCTGCGAGCGCCGGAAGCGAGAGCAGGGCCACGGCCAGCAGCCATGCCCCGGCGATTCCGTAAGGATGAAGATACCTGCACATTTGACGGGTCTCCTTGTCTTGCCGCCCTGGCAGACACCGGGCGGCTGGTTGCTTCCCCGCAACCCGAGCGGCAGCGGAGAACGATTCCGAGCACGCACGAAGCGTCTCGAGCCGTCCACGCGAATAGGGCAAGACCTGGAGCCCAGGCCGTCGATGGTTCGGAGAGCTCGCTGGCCATTGCCAGAGACCCACCGAAAAGAAAAGAGGTATAGATGAAATATACTCTCGAAACCATCCCCTCGCAAGGGTTTCGTCGATCGAAATCGGAGACAGTGCCCGGCCTCCGATCGTTTCCGCCGAATTCCCGTTGGCTCGGCCTTCACCTTTCGGCCGAGCCAGGCCTCTGCGCGCTCCTCTGCGCGCTCTCGCCGGGAGCTGGCCTTCCTCTCGGGCTGCTAAACTCGGGCCATGATTTCCGATGACACCGAAACGCCGGAGCGAGTGGGACCGTACCGAGTCGACACTCTGCTCGGCGCGGGGGGTATGGGAAAGGTCTACCGTGGATTCGACGAGAGGCTCGACCGCCCCGTGGCCCTCAAACACATCCGTCCGGAGCTCACCGCCAACCCGACCATTCTGAGCCGGTTCCGCCGCGAGGCTCGGGCCATGGCTCGGCTCAACCACCCCGCGATCGTGCAGATCTTCGACTGGGTCGAGGAAGACTCCGGTTGCTGGTATGTGATGGAGCTGGTGGAAGGGCGGACCCTGCGGGCGCTGCTGGCAGCCGGCTCGCTGCCCCCCCAGAAAGTCGCCCGCAACGGCCTCGCCATTGCCGAGGGACTCGCTGCGGCCCACTCGGCCGGGATCGTGCACCGCGACCTCAAACCCGAGAACGTGATGGTGATCGAGGAGGGCCGGGTCAAGATTCTCGACTTCGGCCTCGCCAAACGATTCCAGGACGAGCAGGCCCAAGACCTCTCTCTGACCGACGAGGGCAAGATCATCGGTACGGTGGGGGCCATGTCGCCCGAGCAGGCACTGGGCAAGGAGATCGACGCCCGTTCCGACCTCTTCTCGCTCGGTACCCTGCTCTACGAGTCGGCGGTGGGCGAGTCTCCCTTTCGCGGCAACAACCCCATGCAGACCTTGACCAAGATCTGCTCCCAACCCCACGTACCGGCGATCGAGAGCAACTCCGAGATCCCCCCCAGGCTCTCCCTCCTGATCGATCGTCTGCTGGAGAAAAACCCCTCCCACCGTCCGGGTACGGCCCGGGAAGTGGCCGAGGAGCTGCTCCAGCTCTCCATCGGGATCGACCGCAACGACCCGGATCTCACCGCCTCCCTGACCGACGCCACCCCCGTGGAATCGCTGTTCTCCGACTCCTCGGAGACCGTCACCACCCAGGTTGCACGACCCGAGGCTCCATCGCGAGGCTCGTCGGAAGTGCTCAGCGAGTCCTGGCTGCTCAAGACCAGCGAGCGGCGCCAGGTCACGGTGCTGAGCGCGGAGGTGACCACTGCCCAGGGTCTTCCTCTCGACACCGAGCAGCTGGTGGACCTTCTGCCAGCGCTCGATGCTCTCGCCACGGATCTCCAGAGGCGCTGGGGGGGTCACCGCGATCGCGCCGCCGACAGCCGGATCACCTTCTGTTTCGGATACCCTCGGTCGCGAGAGGACGAGGCACGCTTCGCCGGTCTCGCCGCTCTCGAGCTGCTGGAAAAAGCACCGGCACTGGCCCCTCGCGGCGGTCCGCCCCTCACCGCCCGGGCCGCCTTGCACACCGGGCTGATGGTGGTCGCCAAGGAGAAGGGATCGGACCGTCTCGTCCTCGGCCCTACCCTCGACCAGGCCAACGCCCTGCTGAGCGAGACCCCGGCCGGCCAGCTACGCCTCAGCGCGGCCACCCACGCCCTGGTGGAACGCTACTTCGAATGCCACCTCGAGGGCAGCATCACCCTTCCCGGCGGACGAGTCGAGCAGCCGGTCTACCGCGCTCTCGAGGTTCGCGACCTGACCGCCAATGTCGACGACCTGCAGATGATCGCCCGGCGGGAAGAGCTCGATCTCCTGCTCGGACGCTGGCGCCGTGCACAGCAAGGCGAAGGCCAGGGGGTGCTGGTGGTCGGCGCCGCGGGCATCGGAAAATCCCGACTGATGCGCGAGCTGGCGAGCCGGATCGCCGCCTCCGACGGGGAATATTGGAGCTTCCAGGGCTCACCCGAGAGCAGCAGCTCGCCCTTGCGCCCGGTGCTGCTCTTTCTCCGCAAAGTGCTCGACCTCTCCTCCGATTCGGGCACCCGCGGCGGCCTCGACCGCCTGGAGCGCCTGCTCGATCAACGCGGCCTGCCCCTGACCAGCAACGTGCCCTTTCTCGCACCCTTGCTCTCGCTGCCCATGGGTGGGCGTTACCGCCTCCCCGACCTGGGCCCACGCCTGCTGCAGGCCAAGATCCGCGAGGCCCTCGTGGCCCTGATGCTGGCCTCGGCCCAACGTGGCCCCCTCGTGCTCGTGGTCGAGGATCTCCACTGGTTCGATCCCACCACCCTCGAGGTCTGGGGACAGCTCCTGGAAGAGGTGGAGTCGGTGCCCATCCTGGTGGTGCTGACCTGCCGCACGGAGTTCGAGCTCCCCTTCCAGCGCCTCGCCAAGCTCACCCAGATTCCCCTCCATCGCCTCGAAGAGCACGAAACGGTGCAGCTGGTGGAGCACGTGGCGGGCGGACCGGTAAGCCCCGGCGTGGTGCAGATGATCATCTCCAAGACCGATGGCGTACCCCTCTTCGTCGAAGAGCTCACCAAGGCCCTGCTCGAGAGCGGCGGCCTGGTGGCCGGAGAGTCCGGCCTGGAGCTCGCCGAGGCGGCCGACTCTCTCGCCCTGCCAGCAACCCTGCGCGACTCGTTGAGCGCCCGGCTCGACCGCCTGGGAGAGGGCAAGCGAATCGCCCAGGTCGCCGCGGTCGTCGGCAGGTCCTTCACCCTCGAGCTGCTGGCCCGAGTCATCGAGGTCCCCCCCGAGAGCCTGCAGCCTCCCCTCGACCAGCTGGCCCGAGCGGGCCTGCTCCTCAAGAAGGGCTACGGGCAACGCCGCCAGTACGTCTTCAAACATGCCCTGATCCAGGAAGCGGCCTACGATTCACTGCTCGCCGGCGAGCGCCGCCGCTTACACGGGCGCACCGCCGAGGTGCTGGAAACCCTCTCCGAGATCCGTGACCAGGCACCGGAGCAGCTCGCCCATCATCTCGCCGCGGCGGGCGACGTTCGCCAGGCGATCGGTCGCTTCCAGGAAGCCGCCGAGCTGGCGATCTCCCGGTCGGCACACCGGGAGGGGATGGAGCATCTCACGCGAGGTCTCGGGCTCCTGCCCGAGCTCGAAGAAGGTCCCGCTCGCGACGCCACCGAGCTCGCTCTGCTCACCAAGCTCGCCGCTTCCGCAGGGGTGCTGAAAGGGTACTCCGCCCCCGAGGTCGAGCACTACTGGGATCGCGCCCGAGACCTCTGCCAGGTGCTCGACGACTCCCCTCAGCTCTTCTGGGTGCTCTGGGGCCTGTGGTCGTTCCACCTCGTACGCGCCCGCCTCGAGACCGCGGCCGAGCACGGCCGACGCCTGCTGCGGATCGCCGAGGAGAGCCAGGACGAGCATCAGCTCCTGGTCGCCCAGTGCTCCCTCGGGCTGGCCTACTACTTCCGCGGCCGGCTCGAGATCGCCCTCGAGATCCTCGACCGCGCCGCTGCTCTCGATTCCGCCGACCGCGACCAGCCCATCGCCTCGGTGACCGGTCAGGACACCGGAGTGGTGGTGCGGGCCACCCGCGCCCTGGTTCTCTGGCACCTGGGTCGCGACCGGGAAGCGGTCGGATCGAGCGAAGATGCCGTGGCCCTGGCGCGACGCATCGGCCACTCCTACAGCCAGGCCTTCGCCCACGTCTATGCCGCTCGCCTCCACCAGTCCCGGCGGGCGGCTCGCGAGACCACGGAGCATGCCCGAGAGGTCATTACCCTCTCCCAGGAGAAGGGGTACTTCTGGATCACCCAGGGCCACTTCTTTCTCGGCTGCGGAACCGCCGAGGGAGTCGCCGGAGCCAATACAGACGACTCCATCGAAACCCTCCGCTCCGCCCGCTCCTCCATCACCGCCGGCCTCGACGGCTACGAAGCCGCCGGAGCCCGCCTCTCCCTGACCTACATGTTGGTCCAGCTCGCCCAGCTCGACCTCCGAATCGGCGACATCGAGGAAGCCGAGGAGCACCTCGAGCAGGCCCGTACCCTCATGCGCGAGGGCAGCGAGCGCTACTGGGAGCCCGAGATCACCCGCCTCTCGGGTCGTCTCCAGGAACACCGGGGACAGACCGACGC
>CAZMEL010000210.1:0-13962 GCA_964565225.1 uncultured Thermoanaerobaculia bacterium
GAGCAGCGGGCCGTGGGCTCCGTCGCTCAGGCGAGGTGCCAGGCTGCCCGGGCCGGCCGGTGGGTCCGATGAGACGAAAACCTCGGCCGGGCTCGGCCCTAGGGGGTCGGGGCCCGGAGCCGATTCGGGCCGGGAGCAGGCCGTGCCCAAGAGAAACAGGATCAGGAGAGCTCGAGGATGCTTCATGCGCGGAGGGTAGTAGATCTCCCGAGGCCGCGCAATCGGGCTCGGCGAAGAGCTCGTGCCCCGGGCCGAAGAAACCTCGGCCCGGGAGAGTGTCACGGTCGGTTGTCGTAGCAGGGGCTCGAGGGGCAGCACCAGGCGGGGACCAAGGCGTCGTGTGGATCCCAGCAGTAGCAGCTGGCACCGCAGGGATGCCCCGGTCGGCCTTTTTGCTTCAGATCCTTGTCGGGACTTGCACAGCTGTCGAGTTCTTGATAAATGTAGTACGTGCCAACAGAAGTCTCTGTCGGTGACCGGGAGGAAAAACCCGGCCCGGGAATCCCATATTCTTTACTTTTCTTCGGGGCGAGAGGGCAAGGCATTTGTCAGAGGAAACCCATGATGCAGAAATCGTTCAGAAGTGGTTTTTTATTCTTCGGGATCTTGCGAATCATAGGCATTTCTTGCATCGCATGGATTGTCTTGGCCGAGAGCTGGACCGTGAGGGCTGCCGAGGAAACGATGGCCGATGGAAAATCTTTCCATCGACCCTCTGGCCCGCAGAAGCGGGCAACGAATGGGTATCTTCCCGAGAAAGCCGGAGAGCAGGATCTGCTGTTGAGTCATTCCGCGTCGGCCACGATCGTGGCCACGGTGCTCTCTCCCTTCGGCGGAGGGAACCACGACCCCGAGACCATCCGCGACGGCGTGCGGCCGCCCGTGGGCTCCGCCGATTCCTCCTTGCAGTACGACACCTTTACCAATCACGAAGATCCCCACGAAGAGTTCATCGGGTATCGATTCGACGGGCCCCGTCGTTTCACGCGGGTGGTTTTCCAGGAAGGCAAGAATTTTATCGATGGCGGATGGTTCGCCAACGGCAGCCTGCGTTTGCAGGTTCGCACGGGTGGAGCCTGGAGCGACGTGCCCGCCGATCGTTTCTCTCTGACCCCGGACTATCCCGACGCCAACTACCAGACACCGTTCGGCGAGTCGTTCGAAACCTACACTTTCACCCTGGCGGGAGTGACGGGCGACGGTCTTCGTCTGACGGGAATCGCGGGAGGCAGCAAGGGATTCGTGAGCCTCGGAGAGCTGGAGGTCTGGGGCGAGGAATGGGAAGACCCGCCGTCGGCCCTGCTGAGCCACGACCCGAACCGGGCGACGATCGTGGCCACGGTGCTGGCTCCCCAGGGTGGCGGCAACCACGACCCGGAGACGATCCGCGATGGCGTGAAGCCGCCGGTGGGCACGAGCCATTCGGCTCTGCAATACGACACCTTCACCAACCATGGGTTGCCCCACGAGGAATTCGTCGGGTATGTGTTGCCGGTGGCTCACCGTTTCCGACGGATGGTCTTCCAGGAAGGAAGACATTTCGTGGACGGCGGTTGGTTCGCCGATGGCAGCCTGCGGCTGGAGGTGCTCTCCGAGGGCTCCTGGGGCGAGGTGCCCCCGGAGCTGGTGACTCTCGAGACGCCCTATCCCACCGGGGACCAGCAGGCTGCCTTCGGTGCGTCCTTCGAGACCTACACCTTCTTGCTCTCCGAGGTGGTCGGAGAGGGTCTGCGGCTGGTCGGCGCGGTCGGTGGGGAGAAGCGATTCCTCAGCGTGGGAGAGCTCGAGGTCTGGGGGCTTCCTGCCGCGCCCGAGCTGGTGCTCGATTCTTCGATCCTCGAAGTGCCCGAGGGCTCCACGGCCTCTTTCCGGGTTCGCCTGAGCATGGCGCCGGTCGATACCGTGACGGTGTCGATCACCCATGGAACGGGCGACCAGGATCTGGCGATCCTTTCCGGCGCGGAGCTGGTCTTCACCCCCGAGAGCTGGGACACCGAGCAGGTTGTCCACGTGGCGGCGGCCGAAGACGCCGATGCCGAGGGTGGAACGGCGACGTTCGTGTGCGCCGCCGCGGGCCTGCCGGAGCGACAGGTCGAAGCGCGGGAGATCGACGACGAGTCGAGACTCCGCTTCGCTCTCGCTGCGTACACCGTGGAGGAGAGAGACGGAGCCGCTGGAATCACCGTGCTGCGAGAGGGCTCGAGCGTCGGCGCGGTGTCGGTCGGTGTCTCCACGGTCGACGAAACGGCGACGGCAGGATTCGACTATGCCGCCACGACCGAAACCCTGAGCTGGTCCGACGGCGAGCTCGGCGCCCGGTCGTTCAGCGTGCAGCTGTTCGATGACGAGGAGGAAGAACCGGCGGAGACCCTGCGCCTGGCCCTGAGCGGTGCCACCGGGGGAGCGCTTCTCGGCGACCCGAGCGCGGTGCTCACCATCGCTGCCAGCGACTCGGCGACGGCCGCTCACTGGCCCCTGGACGATGGCAACGGAGATCTGGCCCTCGATGTGTCGGGCGGCCTGCACCACGGTGCCCTGGTCGACGGGCCGAGCTGGCGAGCCGACGGACCGCGTGGCGGCAGCCTCTCCTTCGACGGCGTCGACGATCGAGTCGTGATCGTGGATCCCGGCCCGGGATTCGTGGACGACAGCCTCTCCCTGGCTCTCTGGGTCCGGCCCGATCGTCTCGACGGCATCCGCAGCTTCGTCTCGAAGGACGGTTCCTTCGAGCTCGAGATCGGGCGTACCGGGTTGGTGGGGCAATTCGCCCTGCGCCTCGGAGGGCAGCTGGTCGGCGGCTCCGAAAGTCGTCTGCGCGCCGGCATCTGGCAGCACGTGGCGGTGACCTGGAGCCGCGCCACGGGAGAGGTTCGCTACTACTACAACGGCGAGCTCGACGGGGTTTTCCCCCATTCCGGAGACCTGCCCGAGACGGCCACGGACCTGGGATTGGGCGGCCGCCCGTCTTCGGCCTACGCCTTGCACGGCTCGCTCGACGAGGTCCGGATCTTCGATCGCCTGGTGGGCTCCTCGGAGATGGCGAGCCTCGCCACGGGTGCAACCGACCAGCTACCGCCTCGGGCGGAGATCGCCGTGGCTCCGATCCGTGGATTCGCCCCCCTCGAGGTGGCCTTCGACGCCGGCTCGTCGAGTGATTCCGACGGCAGCCTCGAACGCTACGTCTGGGACTTCGGAGACGGCTCCGGGGCCGAGAGAGTCGTGGTTTCTCACTCGTTTGTCACCGATGGTCTCTTCTCTGTTTCGCTGCGAGTGGAGGACGACGAAGGCGCGAGCGGCCTGGCGTCGGTACCGATCGAGGTCTGGGCACCGGGTGAGGTCGAGGTGAGGATCGAAGGCGGCGAGGGCAGCGGCTTCTACGCGGCGGGCTCGCGGACCACCGTCGTCGCCGAGAATCCGCCCGCGGGTCGACGCTTCGCCGGCTGGGTCGGCTCGACCGTCGGCCTCGCGGATCCGGGCTCCCCTCTCTCCCCTCTGACCGTGCAGGTCGGCACGACGCAGATCACGGCCACCGATGCCATCGACCAGCGGCCGGCGGGCTGGCGCGGTTTTCGTGGGCGGTATCGAAACCTCGCGGGAGAGATCGTCTGGGGGCACCACGCCAACTGGTCCGACGGGGCCCTGCCCCGGGCAGGAGACTCCGTGGAGGTCGGGGACGACGAGAGCGGGCCCCAAGATGCGGTGGTACGGTCGCTCGGGCAGCGGATCGAGGCCCTGGAGATCGCCGAGAGCCCCGGCGCTTCCGGCAGCCGGCTCACGATCCGCGGCGGCGAGCTCACGGTCGGAGCGCAGTCGAGCGGCCGGGTGACAGTGGGTAAGGACTCTCTCGGAGAGCTGGTGGTGGAAACTGGCCGGTTCCACGCCGTCGGGCCGGTCTCGGTGAGCGGTCCCTGGAGCGACGCGCGGGGGATCGTCCGTCTGCTGGGGGGAGAGCTGATCGCCGAAGGCGAGATCCGGATCGGGCTCGACACCGCCAGCCCGAGCGCGGGTTTCGGCTCTCGGCTGGAGGTCGAAGGCGGAGAGCTGATCAGCGGAGGGCCCATCACGGTGTCTTCGTCCGATCCGCTCCGGCCCGGAGTCCTGCGCATCGCCGGGGACGGAGTGCTGCGCAACTCCGCGGGAGGTGTGGTGGTGCTCGCCGGGATCCTGGCGGTCGAGGGCCCTGCGGCCGTGGTCGAGGTGGAGCGCCTGGAGCTCGGTACCGCCGGGGCACGGCTGCGCTGGAGCGGGCCCGGGGTCGCGCCGGTGCGCGCCGGAGAGGTGTGGCTCGCCGCCGGCTCATGGCTCGAGGTCGAGGGCCTCGATCTCGCCCCGGGCTCCTACCTCCTGGTCGACGGCAGCTCCATCGTCGACGAAGGGCTGGCCTTCGCTCCGGGCACGGATCTCGGTGCCTGGAGCTTCGAGGTCGATTCTCCGGCCGGGGATCTGATTCTCCATCGATCCGGCGTCGGTTCGGGTTCGTAGGCCCGGCAAGGGTAAGATGGAGAAGCCCATCGAGGTGTGGCGTGTGCTCGCTGCGCCTCCGAACCTGGAGTCGACGGATGCGAACCCTACGATCCGAGTACCGGCCCGGAGCGGCCGGGAATCTGCTCGCCCTCTCCGCCGTGCTCCTGGCCGCCTGTGCCTCGCCTTCGGTCGAGCGCGAGACCCTTTCTTCCGGAGAGCTCGAAGGGATGAACGAGGTGATCGAGAGCCAGGAGCAGGATCTGCAGACGGTGGAGGAGTGGACCACTTTTCGCGGCAGTGTTCGCCGCCTCGGACACGCCGGAGATCCGCCGCGGCTCGGCGAGCCGCGAGAGCTGTGGCGGTTCGACACCGGTGGCACGGTGGAGTCGACTCCGACCCTGTGGCGGGATCTGATCCTGGTCGGCACATTCGCCGAGCACCTCTTCGCTCTCGACGCTGCCACCGGAGAAGAGCGCTGGCGTTTCCAGACCGGTGGGCTGGTGCGTGCCTCGCCGTCCGTGGCCCATGGGGTCGTGTACTTCGGCGCCGACGACGACCTGTTCTACGCCCTCGACGCCGCCAGCGGTGAGGAGCGCTGGCGATTTTCTCTCGGACCCGGCGGCGAGCAGTCGTCTCCGGCGATCGTCGACGGCGTGGTCTACTTCGGTGCCTTCGATCACACTGTCTATGCCCTCGACGCCACCAGCGGCGAAGAACGGTGGCGCTACGCTACCGGCGGCGGCATCCTCTCCTCCCCTGCGGTGGCCAACGGGATCCTCGTCATCGGCTCCGTCGACGGAGGCGTACACGCTGTCGACATCGCCACCGGCGAGCGCCGCTGGCTCTTTCCTGCCAGCGAGGAGCCCATCTTCGCCTCGCCGACGATCGTCGGAGACCTGGTCGTCATCGGCTCCTACGACTCCTCTCTCTACGCCCTGGCCCTCGCCGACGGCACGCCGCGCTGGACCTTCGCTGTCGGCGGCAAGGTGTTCAGCACCGCCGCCGAGTCCGGGGGGCGTCTCTACTTCGGAGCCGACAACGGCCTGCACGCCCTCGAAGCCGGCACCGGCGAAACCCTCTGGCACCGTCCCCTCGGCGGTCGAATCCTCGCCTCTCCGGCACTACTGGAAAGTGCCGGAGCCCTGATCGTCGGCTCCAGCGAGAGCGGAGTGCTGACCTACTCCCTCGACGGCGAGCTGCTCGCCACTCTACCGATCACCGACAAGGTCTGGAGCTCGACCACCGTCGCCCCCGACGGCACCCTCTACTTCGGCGCCCACGACGGCTTTGTCTACGCCTTCGGTGCGGGTTCCTGAGAGCAGAGCACGATCCGATTTCCGTCGAGTCGTCGAGCCCGCCTTGACACGTTTTCACGTTCGAGCCAGAATGGCGTAATTCGGGCGTAAGTTCGAGAGGTATAGAAGCTCCCATGAGTGATGGAAGTGAAATCGAGTGGACCGATTCGACCTGGAATCCGATCAGAGGCTGCACAAAGATCAGTGCGGGATGCAAGCATTGCTACGCCGAGACGTTTGCAGAGCGTTGGCGCGGTATTCCCGGGCATCCATACGAGCAGGGCTTCGATCTTCGTCTCGTACCCCACAAGTTGCCAGAGCCCTTTCAAGCAGTGGGGGGGAGTGCGCAAGAAACTCAATGGCCGTTCGCTGCAAGGGAAGGTTTATGATGAGATGCCAAGAGCTTTGGCTTCGAAACCACCCTCCCTGGCAAGAATCCGGCAGCTTAGCAGCCCGTGGTGAAACTCGAACCGCGCTGCGAGCGGCCCTTTTCCGCCAGCTCAGCGTTGCAGAATCTCGAAAGATCACCGATATTCCTGCGATTCTGCGCCTTGATCTGACGAAAAATGGCTCGCTCTCGCTTGCGGTCGACTTTCACCACGGGCTGTTAGAGAACACTTTGAGGGATCTACGCTCGCGGTGGCATGATCCTCGGCGATGCGGGCATCGGTCCAGTCCTGGTGAGAAACGATCCTTGGCTCGATAGTCATGGGTCGTCGGTTTCCTTTTCGGTTTCTCGTTGCAGTTGCTCGGCTCTTCGTTGGACTTTCAGGAGCTGGCGGGCCCAGAGATCCTGGTAGCCGGTGACCAGCTCTTCGTACACGAGGCGCAGAGGAACCGCGTTCAGGCTGTTCAGCTTGCGTTTCCCCTGCTCTTCGGTGAGCACGAGGCCACAGTCGCGCAGCACGCCGATGTGTTTCATCACCGCGAATCGAGTCAGCTCGGGAAGCTGCTCGACCAGATAGGTGGTGGTTCGCGGGCCGTCGCGCAAGGCCTGGAGAATGGCCCGGCGCTGGGGATTGGCGAGCGCCTTCGAGACCTGGCAGAAGGAGCGACGACTCGCCCCGGGACGAAGCCGCAGGAGTAGGCCCGAGGAACCGACGGCGGGGCTCCGCCTACCAGTCGGTTTCTTTGTAGTCCTTGAGGAATTTGCCCCAGAGATGCTCACCGGTGTTGGCGCCGGTGAGGATCGGGTCGACGATTCGAGCGGCGCCGTCGACGATGTCGAGAGGCGGGTGGAAGCGCTGCTCCGCAACCTTGCGAGCGGTGATGGCGGCGGGATTTTCGTCGGTCACCCAGCCGGTGTCGACGCTGTTCATGTGGATCCCGTCGTTGTGGTAGTCGGCCGCGGAGGTGCGGGTCATCATGTTGAGGGCGGCCTTGGCCATGTTGGTGTGGGGGTGCCGGGTGGTCTTGGCGTTGCGGTAGAACTGGCCCTCGACCGCGGAGACGTTGACGATGTGTTTGTCGCGCTCGGGCGTGCGCAGCATCAGCGGCTTGAGGCGGGCGTTGAAGAGGAAGGGTGCCACCGCGTTGACCAGGTGCACCTCGAGCAGCTCTACGGAGGGAACTTCCGCGAGGAGCATGCGCCAGGAGTTGGTCTCTCGCAGATCGACCTGCTGCAGATCCTGGTCGAGTCGGCCCTCGGGAAACAGGGCCGTCTGGGCCTCGACCTCGTCGGGCAGGAGCGGGATCTGGGAGAGCTCCGCGGCGTGGGTGAGGCCGGGGGCCGACGCGCGGGTCCGCTCGCCGTGAGCCGGGCCCTCGGGCAGGAGGTTGTACCCTCGCAGACCCTCGTAGCTGCCGAGGAGGCGCCGGACCTCGCCCGACATGGCCTCCGCGGCGGCCGTTTCTCCCGCCATCATGTGCTCGTAGAAGGCCGGGGGCCGTCGCACGGTCTGGCAGGCGTTGTTGACGATGTAGTCGAGGCGGTTGCGGGTGTCGAGCAGCTCGCGGCAGAGCTCCTCGACGCTCGGGGTGTGGCGCAGGTCGAGGCCGAAGATCTCCAGGCGGTCCTGCCACTCCGGGAAATCCGGCTCGCGGGCGTAGCGCTGGGCGGCGTCGCGGGGAAAGCGGGTGGTGACGATCAGCCGGGCGCCGCAACGCAGGAGCTTGAGCCCCGCCTGGTAGCCGATCTTCACCCGGCCGCCGGTGAGCAGCGCAACCCGCCCCGAGAGGTCGGCGAGCTCGGTTCGCTTGTGGTAGTTGAGCTCGGCGCAAGAGGGGCAGAGCTGGTCGTAGAAGTGGTGGACCTCGCGGTAGCCCTTCTTACAGACATAGCAGTGGCGCTCTTCGCCCTCGAGCAGCGGAACGGGGCGGGGCTCTGCGTCGCCGTCGGTCGGTGGGAAGACGTTGGGAGTGGTGAAGACCGGGCGCCGACGCAGCTCGCGGATCCCGGTTTCCTGGAGCACCTGCTCCTCCCGCTCCACCTTCTCCGCCTTGCGCTTGCTGGCCAGGGCCTTGACCAGCCGGCGCCGGGCCTTGGTGTCGGGGCACCACACGAGGCCGGCCGCCTCGAGAAAACGGCGTTGCTCGGGTTTGGAGACCTCGGCCAGCAGGGCGCGGTCGGCGAGGATCTCCTCGAGCAGCTCGGTGGCGGCGCGTAGCCGCTCCGCGAAATCGGCGGGCTCTGATTCCTCGCGGGTAGGGGCGGCGGAAACTTGGTTCTCGGGTTCGGATGCCATGGGGGAGGGAGCCTACCAGGCCGGTGGAGGTTGCGGTCGGCGGGGCAATCTCGGAGAATGATCCAGAGAAATCGCTGGACTTCGGAAAAGGAGATGTCATGTATCGAGCCTCGGCGGGTACGAGCCCCTGTTTCCCGATCGCGTTCCTCGTCCTTCTGGCCCTTGCGCTTGCGGTGCCGGCGGGAGCCCAGATTCCCGACGAGTTCACCAATCTGCAGATCCTGGACGAAGAGATCGAAAAGAGTGAGCTGATCGGCATCATGCGCGGGTGGACCCAGGGCCTCGGGGTGCGCTGCACGCATTGCCATGTGGGCCCCGACAACCTCCAGGGCATGGACTTCGCGACCGATGAGAAAGCCACCAAGAAAACCGCTCGCAAGATGGTGGCCATGGTGGACGAGATCAACCAGAAGCTCCTGGCGGGCCTGCCGGTGGTAGCCGAGGATGGGCGCGCGGAAGCACAGAACGTTTCGTGTTTCACCTGCCACCGGGGCATGACCCGGCCTCCTCGGGAGATCGTCGTCGAGCTGCTGAGCACCGAGGGCGCCGATTCCGCGGTGGCTCGTTTCCAGGAGCTCACGGAGGCCCACGAGAACGCCGGCAAATACGACCTTCGGCCCACGGCCCTCTTTCGCCTCGCCCGTACGTATGCCGAGCAACGAAAGGTCGGCGAGGCACGAGGGGTTCTCGCCTCTCTCGCGGAGCTGGCGCCCGACTTTGCCGATGGGTATGCGCTGCTGGCACAGATCGAGATGCAGGCGGGAAATCTCGAGCCGGCCCGAGCGGCGCTGGAGAAAGCCCTGGAGATCGACCCCGAGAACCAGATGGCCGCCTGGTTGAAGAGCCAGATGCCGGCGGCGGAGGAACCTGCGGGCGACGGCTGAGAAACGCTTCTTCGACGGCGGAGAGAACGACTACAATCCGGAGTCATGTTCGGTGTCTCGACCAGCAGTTTCCGGCGAAAGAGCTCCCGGCAGCCGGCCTCGCTGGCCCTGGCCTGCCTCGCGGTCTTCCTGCTGCTGCTTCCCCTGACCCTGGAGAGCCCGGGGCTGCCGGTGATCCTGAAGGCCGATGCCGCGGCTTTTTATCTCTCGGCCCTGAGCCTGGTGCAAGACGGAGACCTGGTCTGCGAGGACACCGACGTCCGCCGGCTGTTTCGCGAGTACCCGGCCAGCGAGAATCTGCTGTTGATGGGGCGTGGTGGCGAGCATCCGGTGTACTTCGGGGTGCCCATCGTCTACCCGGTGGTGGCGGCCCCCTTCGCCGCTCTGTTCGGCGCTCGCGGACTGATTCTGCTCAATGCGGCCCTCTTCCTGGCGATGATCTGGATGGGGGCGACTTACTTGCGCCGGTACAACGGCGATTCCCTGGCGCTCTTCTTCGCGGCCAGCTTCTTCTTCCTGAGCACGGGTTTTCTCTATGTGTTCTGGCCCCAGGCGGAAGTGCTTCTCATGGCCTGTGTCATGGCTTCCTTCTTCTGGCTCGATCGCGGAACCGGAGGGTTCGAGCCATCGACCGGCACCGGGTCGCGGCGCCTGGTGCCGTACGTGGCCGGGTCCGCCGCGGCCCTGGCCGTGGCGAGCTACAGCAAGCCGATGCTCGTGGTCCTGGCGTTGCCCGCTCTCTATTTCCTGGCGGTGACCCGGGCGTGGAAGGCCCTGGTCGCCTACATCCTCTCGGGATTGCTGAGCGCCCTGGCTCTGATGGGGGCCGCCAACGCTCTGACCGGTGAGCCCTGGCCCTATTTCGCACCGCGGCTGGCCACCCACCTCGACTCGCCGGTACGCTTCATGGAGCGCAAGGTGGAGAACCGGCTCGAACGGCGGGTCGCTCCCGGAGGCCGCGATGCCCGCCGCGGCTCTGCGGACCAGCAGATTCGACGCGCTGTGGCCAAGCTCCAGGTCACAATGGTCGAAATCGCTCGCGACGCCGCACCGGAGTTCCTCGTCGGACGCCACGGAGGGTTCCTGGTCTACATGCCCTTCGCGGCTCTGGCGGTCTTCTACTTCGTTTCGGGCGGTCGGCGATCGGTTTTTCGCTGGCTGCTCCTGGCCTCGGCGATTCTCTCGGCCATCCTCTTCGTGACCATCGTACGAGGCAACTGGTTGGGGGGAGGGGGCTTCGTCGGAAATCGTTACTACACGGCGGTCTACCCCTGTTTCCTCTTTCTCGTACGGAAGATTCGTCCGCCCGGTGGCATCGTCATCGGGTTCGCGGCGGCTGCGGTGTTCCTGGGACCGCTGATCTTCACCTCGCGCAGCGCGCCGAGCCACCAGATCCACGTACGCAATCGGCCCTTCCCGCACCTGCCCATCGAGTGGTCTCTCGAGAGAACCCTGCCGGGCTCTCAGCGCGTCTCGCGCAATGGAGTGATCTTTCGCGGCCGCCGCGACGACTTCGTGGCCCGCGGGGACGAGATCTGGATTGCCGGCGCCCGCACGGTGGAGATGTTTCTTCTCAGCGCGGAGCCGGAGCGAGACTTCATCTTCGATCTCCGCAATCTGGCTCCCGACAACGAAATCGAAGTCTGTCTCCAGAGCCGGTGCCGAACCACGATCTTCGGCGACGTACCACCGAGTGGGAGTGTCGAGCGGCTGGTCTTCGAAGGCCAGACCGGAGCTCGGATTCCACGCTCTGCGGCGACCGACGAAGGATTTCGATATCGCTTGCTCGTCACCAGCCTCTGGGGAGAGCGGCCACGGTGGCGCAGCGCGACGTCGCGGAACTTCTACCTCGGGGCGGCGCTGACGTTTCTCGGTTCACGAGAGCAGCTGGAAACCGAGCTCTACCGGGTGCAGTGGAATTCGGTCGGGTCGCCCGGCCCGGTGCAGCCGGGCACGTGGCTGGAGGTGCCGGTGGTGCTGCGCAACACGAGCCAGAGCCCGTGGCCCGTGGTCGGCGCGACTCGGGTACGGATCGGCTACCGGTGGCGCGCAGCGGGTGGCGGGCCGGAGCTCGCCCGAGAGGGACGGGCCGAGCTCGGCAAAGACCCCGTCGGCCCGAGCCAGGAGGTGCGGGTGGAGCTGCGGATCCGAGCTCCCGAGGCTCCGGGCAGCTACCTGCTCGAGCTCGACCTGGTGCGTGAGCGCGTACAGTGGTTCTCGGCGGCCGACGACGACAATGTCCACCGCCTGGAGGTCGAAGTCGTGGCTCCGCCGCTCGGCCGAGGCTTGTTTCCTGCAACGAACGGGTGACAAAATCCGCCCGTGCAAAATCAACACGTCAAAACCATCGTAGCTCTACTTCTCCTCGGGGCTTTTCTGGCTCCCGCCAGTGCCTTCGCTCACGCCGTGGGAGAGGACTACCTCTTCCTCAGGTTCCAGAACGACTCCATCGAAGGGCATTTCGAGATCCACTTCCAAGATCTCGAGAGCAAGCTCGGCCTGGACCTCGCGGCCGAGCAAGACCAGGCCCTTCTCGACGTCCGGGCCACGGCCTCGCAGGTGAAGGCCTACATCGGCGAACGGTTTTCCATGGCGCCGCCCGGCGGGGAGCCGTATGCCATCGATTTCCTGCGGGAAGAGGTGATCGAGCTTCCCCAGGGCGCGTTTGCCCAATATCACTTCCGGATCGACACCGGGCCCCTGCCCGATGCGCTCGACTTCCGGCACGGCATGTTCTACGAAGACGATCGCCTCCACCGCGGCCTGGTGTTGGTGGAATACAACGCCAAGACCGACACCACCTACCCGGGTGAATACACGGCGATGGTCTTCAGCCCCAACAACGGCGAGCAGACCCTCGACTTGCTGAACATCCCCTCACTCATGGGGCCGCGACAGATGGTTCCCCAAGGGGTCTGGCACATCTGGATCGGTATCGACCATATTCTTTTCCTGCTGGCTCTGATGCTGCCGACGGTCCTCCTGCGCAAGGAGGGTGGCTGGGCGCCGGTGGAGCGGTTTTCTCAGGCATTCTGGAATCTGCTGAAGATCGTCACGGTGTTCACTGTGGCCCACTCGGTCACCCTGCTCCTGGCGGCCCTCGACTTCATCGCCCTGCCCTCGCGGCTGGTGGAGTCGGTCATTGCGCTGTCGATCATCCTGGTGGCCCTGAACAACATCTTCCCCAAGGTTCGCGAAGGCTCTCTGTGGATCATCCTCGGCCTGGGTCTCTTCCACGGCCTCGGCTTCGCCTCGGTCATGGGGCACCTGCCGTTTCGCGTGGTCGATCTCATGTGGGTGGTGATCGGTTTCAACGTCGGAGTCGAGCTGGGGCAGATCGCCATCGTCGCCGTGATCTTCCCGATCCTCTTCTGGCTCCGGAAATCGTTTATCTACCAGCCCTACATCCTCCGCGGCGTCTCCGCTCTCCTCGCCCTGGTGGCCGCCTGGTGGTTCATCGAACGAGCCTTCGGCCTCGGCTGAGAACAGGAAGACCCATGAGCGAAGCCACCCTCCTCGAGACCGATCGGATCGAGACTCTGATCATCGACTTCATCCGCACCGAGCTGGCCGGCGACGAGGCTCTCGACATCGATCCCGAAGAAAACCTGCTCACCAGCGGTCTCGTCGATTCCGTCGGCATCGTCCGCCTCATCGCCCACCTCAAAGAGCAGCTCTCCGTCGACATCCCTCCCAATGACCTCGTTCCCGCCAACTTCCGCACCATCCGGGTGATGGCCGTCTACTTGCAGGGGCGTATGGAGGCGTAGGCCTCGCGCTCCGAGCCCTCTCATTTCCGAGAGCTCCTCGGCTGCTCCCCGTGTCAGGAGAGCGTCGGAATCGAAGCCTTCGGGCTCGGTCGGTACCGGTGTGTCCGAATTGCGCGTTCTCGTCTGTCTTCAGTTTCTGAGTCTGAGTCCTGGGAGAAGGGGGCGAGATCGGGCCACGGGTGCGGCCCGATCTCCGGGTAGCCGGGGGATCAGGGACAGGCAGCGAGGGCCTGGGAGTCGGTCAACGCTCTCGAGGTGGTGCCGAGGGGGTTGAAGTAGAACTTACCCAGACCGGTGAGCGAGTCGATCACGGTCAGCTTGTATTCGACGTTGGTGCTGGCCGCGGCGAAGATCCAGTACTCCCCCGTCAGGTCGCAGCCGTCGAGAACCTTCACCAGTAGCTCGTAGTTGGCGTCGTTGAAGAACCAGTACAGGGCCGATTCGTCGGAGTCCAGAGGTACGCTGGTGCCGACTCCGCGGTTGCCGCTGAAGTCCTCCCACTCGACATCGATCTGGAACCGGCCGTTGCGAACGCAGAGAGTCGTTCCGCTGGGCTGGCAAACGAACGGATCGACCACGAAGTCTCCTTCGGCTTCGTCGTCATCGTCGTCGTCGTCATCGTCGTCATCGTCGTCATCGTCGTCATCGTCGTCATCGTCGTCATCATCGTCATCATCGTCATCATCATCGTCGTCATCATCGTCGTCGTCGTCATCGTCGTCGTCATCATCGTCGTCGTCGTCGTCGTCATCATCATCATCGTCATCGTCGTCGTCGTCGTCATCGTCGTCGTCGTCGTCATCGTCGTCATCGTCGTCGTCGTCGTCATCGTCGTCGTCGTCGTCGTCATCGTCGTCGTCGTCGT